>JALZIF010000058.1 GCA_030860435.1 Gemmatimonadota bacterium
GTTGCGATGGATCGGCTGGAAGGGGGACTGTTCGCGACAAAGATACTAGGCGGAACGTTCCCGGTTGATTACCGCGTACGCTTTCGCTTTCCGAGCGGCGCTACATGGGACCGCGTTGACCCGTACCGGTTCGCCCCGACGTTAGGCGATGTGGACGTGCACCTGTTCAACGAGGGCACGCACCGGCGGCTCTGGGAGAAGCTCGGCGCGCATCCGCGGACGGTGGATGGAGTGGAGGGGGTGTCGTTCGCGGTCTGGGCGCCGAATGCTCGGCGTGTCAGCGTCGTCGGCGATTGGTGCGAGTGGGACGGGCGCCTGTTCCCGATGCGCCTCCTCGGCCTTTCCGGCGTGTGGGAGCTGTTCATCCCCGGCGTGCGACCGGGCGCGCTCTACAAGTACGAGCTGCTCACGCACGACCGGGCGTTGCGAGTGAAGACCGACCCCTTCGCGTTCGCCATGGAGATGCCGCCGGCGAGCGCGTCACGTGTCGTGCGGTCGAGCCACGAGTGGCGCGACGGCGAATGGATGGCGAGCCGCGGCGCGCATAACCACCTGCGCGAGGCGATGCTCATCTATGAGGTCCACCTGGGATCGTGGGCACGCGTCCCCGAGGAAGGGAACCGCTTCCTCACCTACCGAGAGATCGCCCCCGCGCTCGTCGAGCATGTCCGGCGACTCGGCTTCACGCACATCGAGCTGATGCCGGTGATGGAGCACCCGTTCTATGGGAGCTGGGGCTACCAGGTGAGCGGCTACTTCGCGACGAGTGCGCGCTACGGCACGCCTGACGACTTCCGGTACATGGTGGATCACTGCCACCAGCACGGGATTGGCGTGATCCTGGACTGGGTACCGGCGCACTTCCCGAAGGACGACTACGCGCTCCGGAGATTCGACGGCACCGCCCTCTACGAGCACGACGACCCGCGGCTCGGCGAGCATCCCGACTGGGGGACGCTCGTCTTCAACTACGGCCGCAATGAGGTGCGGAGCTTCCTCCTCGCGAACGCGCTGTACTGGCTGGAGGAGTTCCACGCCGATGGACTGCGCGTGGACGCGGTGGCGTCGATGCTTTACCTCGACTACAGCCGGGATCACGGCGAGTGGGTGCCAAACGTCTTCGGCGGCCGCGAGAACCTCGACGCGATCTCTTTCCTACGACAGCTCAACGAGACGATCCGGCTCGAGCAGCCCGGGTGCATCACGGTGGCCGAGGAATCCACCTCGTGGCCGGGCGTGACCCGGTCGCCCGGCGAGGGCGGGCTCGGATTCACACTCAAGTGGAACATGGGGTGGATGCACGACACACTGAGTTACTTCTCCCTCGACCCGGTCCATCGCTCCTATCACCACGACAAGCTCACCTTCGCGATGGTATACGAGCACAGCGAGCACTTCGTGATGCCTATCTCGCATGACGAGGTGGTACACCTCAAGCGATCGCTGCTGGAGAAGATGCCGGGAGACCTCTGGCAGAAGTTCGCCAACCTGCGGCTCCTCCTGGCGTACCAGTACACCCGCCCGGGAAAGAAGCTGCTCTTTATGGGGACGGAGCTCGCGCCGTACGAGGAGTGGAACCACGACGTCAGCCTCGACTGGCACCTTGCCGGCGACCCGATCCGGAGCGAGCTGCAGCAGTACGCGGCCGACCTCGGGCGGTTGTACCGCCAGCGCCCTGTCTTCTGGCGAGACGATCCTCATCCGGAGGGATTCCGCTGGATCGTCGTCGACGATCGGCAGAACTCCGTCCTCGCTTACGAACGGCGCGCCGGTGGCGAGCACATTCTGGTGGTGCTGAACTTCACGCCGGTTCCGCGGGAGTCGTACCGGATCGGGGCGCCGGCCGCGGGGACGTACGTGTGCGTCCTTTCCAGCGACGACCGCGATTACGGCGGGAGCGAGTTCGAGACACAGGAGCGCGTCCAGACCGAGCCGTCGCCGTCCCACAACTACACGCAGTCTATAGTGCTCCGGCTTCCGCCGCTCGGGGCGCTGATCCTTGCCCCAGAGCGCGTGCCGGCCGGGCCGCCATGACGTTTGACCTCGCGACCATTCTCGCTGGCAAGGAGGCATACCGCGCACGGCTCGCCGCGCAGCCTATCGCGGAGAAGCTGCGTATGCTCGATGCGCTGCGTGAATGCGCCGTGGCGCTGCGCGAGGCGGCAATAGCGGCGAAACGACGCGACGTCCCCACCGCGACGCTCCCGACGAACGCCGGCGGGCTTTCATGACGCGAAGCACGAGAACAGGAGGGTGCCGTCGGCGAGACCAAACGGAGGGAGGCTGCGTCCTCCTCAGCCGCACCCAGAATGGCAGCTAACGAGCGTTCTGAGTGCTCCGGGAGTGCTACTCTTTGGCGATCAGCGGCCGGCCGAAGGCCGGTCCGCCGCATCGGCTTGTTCGGCAGCCTTCTCCGCGAGTCGCTGAAGAAGTGGGTCCGCGTACCGACGCGTCCGAAGCCACTTGACAAGCTCGTCATAGCTCATGTCTTTGATTTCCGCACTGAGCCTGTCCCGTGCCTGGCGCATGCTTTGAACACAATCGAATGTCTTTGACGACGGCTCAGTCATCGCCTGGGACCTCTCGGGGAGTTCGGATCTCGAGAAGCGGATAGCCTCTCTTGAGGTTGACCGCGTTGTAGGCGTGAATTCGCTTCAGGTTAACGATGTGCTTGAAGTTCCAACTAACGAGAACGTCGACTCGAGCGACGGTGGCGAGGGCGATGTGTAAGGCGTCCGCACGCATGCCCGCCCCGATGGCGCCGTCCTCAATGTACGCGCCCGCGAGCTCCTCCGCCTCTCGAGACAACGCGAGGGCCTCAATGTGCGCTGCTGGCACACGCCCCATGACCATCTTGACTTTCTCGGGAGCGGTCTCGAGTTCCCGGACCGTGAGCTCGGAAAGCACGAAGGTCAGCTCGCCACGCTCGAATGCCTCAAGCAACCGGCGGGACGGCTCGCGGAACTCGTCGTCCTCGCAACCACCCAAGACCGACGTGTCCACGTAAACCCGAGGCATCATGGACGCATTCTACCCTTCCTCAGATACGGCGTTGCGGAGGGCGTCACGCACATACTCGTTGAAAGACTGGGCGAGGAGTTCCCGCCTTGCCTCCCAGAACGGCCCTGCCTCGTTGATCCTCCATAGGGCGCTGTCAGTGGGTATGCACTGGCTCTGGAGCACGCGAGTCTTGACTTTGGCCAGATATACTTCCGGTGCGGCCTGCCCGATGGACTTGTTCACGTCACCCGCGATGAAAGCCATGTTCGCAATGTTGTCGGCGGTCGACCGCATGTCCTCCGGGAACTGCGCGCGCGGAAGGATGTGATGCCGATCCACATTCTTCTGAAGGAGGACCTTTCCGCCCGTGTAAAAATCGAGAACCCCTCGATTCATGCAAGCGATGTATAGCGCGAGCAGACCACTCCGGTCAGCAAGGGCGCCAGAAAAGTCCTCGGGCTCCGCCGTGAGTGATGTCCTGACCGCGCGCAGATTTGTTAGCAAGGCCCCTACAGGGTCCGGCGTGCGGCAGGCCCGAAGGTCCTGGTCGAGCGCTGTTTCGCTGGATCCGCTATAACGGTGATAAAGGGCAGCGAGCGCAAGCCACCCGGCAAGCTCCTTCGAGTCACGCTGGCGCGGAGGCATGGTCGCACAGAGTGCGATCAAGGGGACCACCAGCGCCCCCGACCATAGGATATTCATGTTCACCAGTCCGAGCTCGCTTCTGATGAGCGCAATTGCCTGCTCGGTGGCCTTTTCAGTCGTCTTCCACGCCGCGAGCACTTCCCGCCGTTCTGATTCGTGTAGGGGCGTTCGGCTTCGCCCATCTGGTCTTGCGACGAAAGCGCACGCGCGAAACAGGTGCATGACATTCAGGCGGTTGAAACCCTCCTGGCGGACGCGATTCAAGAATGGCGTGACTTCGTCTGCCACGAATCCCGAGTGCCGAGCGGCCACTTGCGCGCTCTCGATGTCCTCCTTCTTCAGCCGGACGCCCAGCGTGTTGATACGCGTGAAGGCTCTGACGGCATCGTCGAAGCTATGGTCGACCATACGAACCACCGGTATCTCATAGTCTAAGATCCGTCGCAGCGCCTCGAAGCGTGCTTCTCGTCTGTCTGCGTGGCGGCTCCCATCGAGGTTGCGCCTCAGCTGGCGGTAAAGGGCGGAGCGTACCGGACGGGGGTCGCGTCTGCGCGCGCGTGACTCGTCGGCGCTCTGCCACAGAAGGAGCGAAGAAATGGGAAAGCCTCGGTAGAGCGAGTCGATTAGGCGTGGGGCTTTGCTACGCTGCCAAACGTACTCCCGCTGAAATTCTGGGATGACAATCCGCCCCGCTCGGTAGTCCTCGACGAGCTGCCTAACCTTAAAGATCTGATGCTCAAGGCGTGGTTCTGTTGCCATTTTCCATCCCTCGATTCCTGAATCGGTCTCGCTATCTCACGCGGAGGGCCAGCTTCCTCTCTCAAGTGCCACTTCCCTCGCCTAACCCTTCGCTTAAGCGTCGCAGCCAATGTCCTGCAACTATCTCCGTTCTCCGGTCCAGCACGTCACCCGACTCCGAACCGAGGCCACGTTCCGGCACGTGCGTGTACACCATCGTACCGTTCATGTCGGTTTGACCGAGGAGTTCCTGCACAGTGCGAGCATGGTAGTCGTCCTCGAGCAGGTGCGTCGCGAGCAAATGGGGACAAGCGTCGCGCTTTGCGCGCTTCGGCACGCCCGCTCCGCAAACGGACTCATGTATGGCACGCTTGAGGGCGGGCGTCAATTCCTGACTCCGGCCGGCAAGGCGGCGGTCCGGACCACGCGGCGATCGGTCCCCTTGTCCCCGGCTGCGTGCCCCGGCTAAACGGAAGATCGAGGCAGCTACCGGTCAGCGCCCCGATTCGCGACACCAGACCGCGAACGCCATCGGCAGCCTCTCGCGTTGTGCCCAGCTCTTCCTAACGGCCTCCGGCATGGCATCTCGACCCCGCCCCGCCCTCCGCGCGCTCGCCGATCGCGTCGGCATCATTCCCGAATACCTCGACCAATCGGGCACACAGACGCGCGTCACTTCGGATGAGACGCGCGTTGACCTCCTCGCCGCGCTCGGATTCGATGCCGCCACCGAGGAGGCTGCCCGTCGCGCGCTCGATGGCCTCGAGCGGCGTGAGCGCGAGCGGCTGCTCCCGCCGGCGCACGTGGTGCCCGCCGGGGACGCAGCGCTCGAAGTCCGTGTGCGCGTTCCCGCGGGGTGGCAGGGCGACATTGGCTGGGCGTTGACCCTCATCATCGGAGAAGAGCGTGTCGAGCGCACCGGTCGCGACCGGCTCGACTCGTCAGGCACCCTCGCGCTCCGGCTCCCCGTCGACCCGGGCGTGGGATATCACCAAGTCCATGTGCGCCTTCATCGCGGCCACGAACACCCTGAGGACCTGAGCCAGTGGATTGTAGTCCCCCCGCGATGCCCGTCACCTGACTCGCTGCTCGGCGGGCGCCGCGTTTTCGGAATCGCTGCCAACCTTTACACGTTGCGAAGCAAACGGAATTGGGGCGTGGGCGACTTCGGGGACCTGGCCGAGCTGCTGCGCTGGAGCGGGGAGATCGGCGCCGATTTCGTGGGCGTCAACCCGCTGCACGCGCTACGCAACCGCGGCGGCGACATCAGCCCCTACAGTCCGGTGAGTCGCCTCTTTCAGAACCCGCTTTATCTGGATGTCGAGGCCATTCCCGAGCTGGCGGAGTCGTCCGAGGCGCGAGCGCTGCTCGACGCGCCGGAGTACCGCGCCAAGCTCGCGAGCCTTCGCGACGCCAGCCACGTCAGCTACGAGGAAGCTATCGCCCTCAAGCTCGGGGTACTCGCCTGCCTCCACCGCACCTTCGCCGAAGGTCACCGCGGTGGCGACATGGCGCGTGGGAGACCGTACCGGCGATGGGTCGCGGAACAGGGAGAGGCGTTGGAGAGCTTCGCAACGTTCATGGCGCTGGAGGCGTGGCTGGGCGAAGCGGGCGACGACGCGAGCGCCGGGGGCCCCCCCCCGACTTCTATAATCCGCCCGCCATCGCCCAAACGCGACATCGAATCAATGCCAGCCGAAGCTAGCCGTTTCTCGTGGCGCGACTGGCCCGTGGAGTACCAGAACCCGAAATCCCCAGCAGTCGCGCGCTTCCGCGCCGAGCATGCAGAGTCGGTCGACTTCCACCACTGGCTCCAGTTTGAGCTCGATCGGCAGCTCGAGAATGCGGCGTCGCTCGCGCGCGAGAGCGGGCTCGCCCTCGGAGTCTACCAGGACCTGGCCCTCGGCTCCGACTCAGGCGGGAGCGATGCGTGGGCCTACCAGGATATACTCGCTACTGGCGCCAGTATTGGCGCTCCAGCCGACCAGTATAGCGCCAAAGGACAGAATTGGGGCCTCCCGCCGCTCAATCCAGTTCGGCTCGCGGAGACCGGGTACGCTTACTGGATCGCCCTCCTTCGGTCAGCGTTCCGACACGCGGGGGGCATTCGCATCGATCACATCCTTGGACTCTTCCGTCAGTTCTGGATCCCAGAGGGAAAGGAAGGCAAGGATGGCGCATATGTCCGGTTCCCCACCGAGGACATGCTCGGCATCCTCGCCCTCGAGGCCGCCCGAGCTGCGGCGCTCGTGGTCGGGGAGGACTTGGGGACGGTCCCTCCCGAGGTCCCGCCGACGCTCGCACGGTGGGGAATTCTCTCCTCCAAGGTGCTCTACTTCGAGCGGGACAGGCTAGGCTTCCATCCCGCGGCCTCCTACGACCCGCATTCCCTCACCAGCGCCAACACCCACGACATGGCGACGATCGACGGATTCTGGTCCGGGCGGGACGTGGAGCTCAAGCTCGACGCCGGACTCATCGATGCCAGCGAAGCGAATAGCGCACGCGCCGACCGTGCGCATGAGCGCCGCGAGCTTCTCGATCGTTTGGAAAAAGAGGGGATCATCGCCGAGGGGGTGGAGCCGAACTCGAGGGCCGAGCTGCGCGGAGCGGTGCACGACTTCCTTTGCCGTACCCCCGCGGCGCTCGTCGCGCTCTCGCTTGATGATCTTGTCGGCGAGGAGGACCCGGTGAACTTGCCAGGCGTCGGAGCCGACAAGTACCCGAGCTGGTCGCGACGCATGCGCCTGACGATCGAAGCGCTGCGCACCGATCCCGGCGTGCGGCGCTCCCTCGGGCGATGCGCGGCGCTGCGCGGGCGGATCGACACACCATGACTCACCCCGTCCTGACCGCCACCTACCGGCTTCAGCTTCACAAGAACTGGGCGCTCGACGATGCCCGCCGGATCGTCCCCTACCTGGACCGGCTGGGCGTGTCGCACATCTACACGTCACCAGTACTTACGGCGCGTCCCGGCAGCACTCACGGGTACGACGTGATTGACCCGACCGCGCTCAACCCGGAGCTCGGCGCGGAAAGCGACCGGCGCGCGCTTGTCGGGGCGCTGCACGCCCGGCGCATGGGATGGCTCCTCGACATCGTCCCGAACCACATGGGGACTGGGTCGTCGAATCCATTCTGGGAGGCCGTCCTCACCCACGGCCGCCACTCGCGTTACGCCCACTGGTTCGACATCGATTGGGACGCGCCGCAGCGGTGGCTTCACGGCCGGGTGATGCTTCCTGTCCTCGGCGACGAGCTCGACGCCGTGTTGGAGCGAGGTGAGATACGGGTCGTGGCGCGGGAGGGGGGGGGGCGGCTCCGATTCGCATATCACGAAAACACCTTTCCCATCGATCCAGATACGGTTAGCGATGATCTAAGAGGAATCGCACTCGATCGACGGGAAACATCGCCGGGGCAAAGCTCGAATCCCGCACGGAATGGGGGAGGGAATCCGCCCGACTGCGCGGACGAGCGCCTGGCGCGGCACTTCGCCGGGGACGATGGGCGGCGCCGCCTCCGCACGCTCCTGGATCGGCAGCACTACGCCCTAGCCTTCTGGCGCCGTGCCGCCCGCGACATCAACTACCGCCGCTTCTTCGAGATCAACGACCTGGTATCGCTCCGCGCCGAGGACCCGAACGTCTTCGACGAGACTCACGCGCTGGTGCTCCGCTGGGTTCGCGATGGCGACCTCGACGGCCTCCGAGTCGATCACATCGACGGCCTGCTCGATCCGCTCGCCTACCTGGAGCGTTTGCGCCGCGCGGTGGGGAACGGGGCCGGGGAGGGAAATGATGGTCCGCCGGGCAAGGATCCCATGGCGCCAGCGGCGGCGTCGTCGAACATAATAGATATGGGGGGGGGCCCCCGCGCCCCACGCCAGCCGCCGGTGATCGTCGTCGAGAAGATCCTCTCCCCCGGCGAGAAGTTACGCGGTGACTGGCCCGTAGAGGGCACGACCGGATACGAAGTGATGAACGACCTCGAGGCAACCTTCATCGATCCGGGCGGCTTCGAGCGGCTCGACGCGCACTACCGCAGGCTCCTCCGGATTCGCCACGCACGGCTCGGCTTCGCCGAAGTCGCGCGACGCGGGAAGCTGTATATCCTGCGCCGCGCCCTTCAGGCTGACGTGCTCCGGCTGGCCCGTCTCCTCGCGCCGATCGCGCGACGGGACCCCGCGGCGGCGACGCTCCCGCGCGAGGCGCTGGCCGAGGCAATCGTTCAACTCATCGCCGATCTCCCCGTTTACCGTACTTACATCGGCGAACGTTCGCGGGCGCTGCACCCCGCCGACCGCGCGGTGCTTGAGACGGCCCTCGCGGGCGCCCGCGGGCGCGGCGGCACCTCCACTACCGCGCTCGATTTCCTCGGTCGCGTTCTGCTGGAGCCGCTTCGAATCGGCGGCGGCGCCGACGGGTCGGATCGCGAGCATTCCCTCTTCATCGAGCGCTTTCAACAGACGAGCGGGCCGGCGACGGCGAAAGGGGTGGAGGACACCGCGCTCTACATCTATATCCCGCTCGCCTCACGCAACGAGGTCGGCGGCGATCCGGAGCGGGACATCCGCGGCGCGGTCGCGACGCTCCATTCGGGAAACGCCGAGCGGGCAGAGCGATGGCCCCAGTCGCTGGTCGCGACCAATACCCACGACACAAAGCGAAGCGCCGATATGCGGGCGCGCCTCGACGTCCTCTCGGAGATCCCGGAGGAGTGGGCGGCGCATGTGCTCCGCTGGCGCCGCTGGAACCGCCGGCACCGCCGGAAGGTGCGCGGCCGCCTCGAGCCCGACTCGAATACGGAGTACATCCTTTACCAGTCGCTGGTCGGAATCTGGCCCGTCAACTCCCTTCCCGAGGCGCGTTTTCCGCCTGCCGCGTTGTGCGAAAGCCTCCGCGGCCGACTGGAGCAGTACATCCTGAAGGCCGCGCGCGAGGGGAAGATGCGCACGACCTGGACGGACCAGAACGCGGGGTTCGAGGATGCGATGGTCGCCTTTCTTCACGGGATGATCGAGGGCGGCGAACGGTCCCCCTTCCTTTCCGATCTCGACCGATTCGTCCGCCGCATCGCCCGGCCGGGCCTGTGGAACGCTCTGTCGCGCGTCCTTCTCCATCTAGCCTCCCCGGGGACGCCCGACCTGTACCAGGGAGACGAGCTCTGGAATTTCGCGCTGGTCGACCCCGATAACCGTCGGCCGGTGGATTACACGCTGCGGGAACGGATACTCCAGAAGTTGGAACGGGAATTCAACGATGAGGTAGGCGGAGATTCGATGCCGGCCGCCGAGGGTCGCGATGCGATAATGATGTTTGGGGGGGCCCCCCGCGCCCGCGCACCCCGTCCCGACTTTGTCCGCGACCTGATCACCCGCGCCGAGGACGGGCGCGTCAAGCTTCACGCGGTTCGCCAGATGCTGCACGCCCGGCGGGAAGACCCAGCACTCTGGCGCGCGGGAAGCTACCTGCCGCTCGCCGCCGAGGGTGCGCGGGCGCGACACGTCGTCGCCTTCGCGCGACAGCTCGAAGGGCGCGCGGCGATCGCACTAGCGTCGCGACTCCCCATGACGCTCGTGAGCGAGGACGGCGGTCCCCCCGTAGGCGAGGATTGCTGGACCGACACGGTGCTCCGCCTACCGCCGCTACTAGGCGGCCGGCGCTGGACTTGCGCACTCGGCGGACACAGCATCTATTCCGCGCCGCCGGACGACGGTGACGTGCTTCACCTCGGAAACGTCTTTCGCTTGCTACCCATCGCGCTGCTCCGCCCTGCCGGCATAGGGGATGCGACCTGAGCAGTGACGCCCGCTCCGGTCTTGCCGGAACGGCCGCGCCCGGGCTCAGGTATTACAACACCGGAAACACCGGAACCACCGACGACTAGCACCGGGGCCTCCGGCCCTTCTACAATGCTGAACTCTTCTCCAGCTCACTCGTCCACCGCGCCGAGCGCCGACGCAACCATCGCCTACTTCTCGATGGAGATCGCGCTTGAGCAGGGGATTCCGACATACAGCGGCGGCCTGGGTGTGCTCGCCGGAGATACCCTTCGAGCCGGCGCCGACCTCGAGCTTCCGATGGTCGCGGTCACCCTCCTTCACCGGAAGGGCTATTTCACGCAGCGCCTCAACGCCGCTGGCGGACAGACGGAGAGCGCGACCGACTGGCATCCGGAAGAGCGGATGAAGGCGATGACGCCCACGGTCACGATCGAGGTCGAGGGTCGCCCCGTCGCCGTGCGTGCGTGGCGTTACCTCATCCGAGGCGTTGCCGGTCACACGCTCCCGGTGTATCTCCTGGACACTGCGCTCCCTCAAAACGGCGAGTTCGACCGTACGATCACCGACACGCTCTACGGCGGCGACGCCCACTACCGGCTTTGCCAGGAAGTAGTACTCGGCATGGGCGGAGTCGCGATGCTGCGGGCGCTCGGGCACGAGGGGGATCTCTGCTGCCACATCAACGAGGGACACGCGTCGCTTCTCACGCTCTCGCTTCTCGAGCGGCAGCTCGCTGGCCGCACTAGGTGGGACATCACCGACGCGGATCTCAATGCGGTGCGCCAGCAGGCGGTGTTCACCACCCACACGCCGGTCCCGGCTGGGCACGACAAGTTCCCTCTCGATCTCGCGCGGCAAGTGCTCGGCGGCGACCGCGTCGCCACGCTGGAGGCGGCGGGGGCGATCGAGAACGGTGAGCTCAACATGACCGCGGTCGCGCTCCGCCTGACGCGATACGTGAACGCGGTAGCGCTGCGGCACAAGGAAGTGTCGATCGAGATGTTCCCCAATCATACGATCGACGCTATCACGAACGGCGTCCACGCGGTCACCTGGACGTCGGAGCCGTTCAGGGAGCTTTTCGACCGCTGCATCCCTGGCTGGCGGCGCGATAACCACTACCTGCGGTACGCTTCGACAATAGGTCTCGACGACATCCGCGCCGCGCACACGCGCGCGAAGCAGGCGTTACTCGCCGAGGTCGCGCGCCGCAGCGGTGTCCAGCTCGACGCGCGCGTGATGACGATCGGCTTCGCCCGGCGGTCGACGCCTTACAAGCGCGCGGACCTCATCTTCTCGGACCTCGAGCGGCTGAGGCGGATCGGCAAGCGTGTCGGCCCGTTGCAGATCGTGTTCGGCGGAAAGGCCCACCCGCACGACGGTCTCGGCAAGGCGCTGATCACGCAGATCTTCGCCGCCGCGGAAGCGCTCGGCGAGGATGCGCGCGTCGTTTACGTGGAGAACTACGAGCTCGACCTTGGCGCTCTCATGACGAGTGGCGTGGACCTATGGCTCAATAACCCGATGCGCCCGCTCGAGGCGTCCGGAACGAGCGGGATGAAGGCGGCGCTCAACGGCGTCCCTTCGCTGAGCGTGCTCGATGGATGGTGGGTCGAGGGGCACGTCGAAGGCGTCACGGGATGGGCGGTCGGCGCCGACGAGCCGCTCCCCGTCAACCCATCGCGGGACATCGAGTCGCTGTACTCGCAGCTCGAGCGAGTTATCCTCCCGTTGTACTATGGCCTGCCGTACCGGTGGGCAGAGGTGATGCGTAACGCGATCGCGCTCAACGGGAGCTTCTTCAACACCCACCGCATGGTGGAGCAGTACGTGCGCCATGCGTATTTCCCGGCCGGCGGCGCTCCGGTCGCGGACGAGATCCTCGCCGCTCGCTAGGGCCGGCGGTCAGATATCGGCCTTAACGCCGACGCCCGCAGCGCGTCTGCCTCAGAGGCAGTCATCACCCTGAGCAACGAACTCCGGCCAGCGCATGAAACGCCGAACCATTACCCTACTCACCGCTTCGGCCCTCATCACCACCACCGGCTGCGCCCGTGCTCAGCACGGTCAGGGTCACGGCAGCGGTCACGAGCATGCGCATGGCGGCGATCCAGCCGCTGCGTCGGTGCACGAGGCCGTGGGTCGCACGACCGGGTCCGTCCATGCCGCGGCGCACCTGCAACTCACCCCCGTTAGGCCGAAGCGGCCCGGGGACGACGAACGCGCCGCGGAAGTGCTGGCCCAACTGAGGCGGGGGCTCGCGAAGTACCAGGATTACCGGGTCGCGGTGGAGGATGGCTTTGCACAGTTCCTGCCGAACGTTCCGCAGCCGGTCTACCACTTCACCAGCACTCGCCGGTCGATCGGAGAAGCCTTCGCCTTCGATCCGGCGCGTCCCGGCTCGCTGCTCTACGAGAAGGCCGCCGGAGCCTACAAGCTGATCGGCGCGATGTACCACGCGCCGCGGCGGCTGTCGCTCGAACAGCTAGATGAGCGCATCCCACTCAGCGTCGCGCGCTGGCACCGCCACGTGAACCTCTGCTTTCCCGAGCGTGGTGACGAAGCGCGGTGGCGCGAAGCGCGGAGCGGCGCGCTACTCTTCGGCCCTCAGGGGACCATCGCCACTCGTCAGGCCTGCGAAGCGGAGCGGGGACGCTGGGTCGAGAACCTGTTCGGCTGGATGCTGCACGTGAATCCGCTCGAGGAGGATCCCGCGAAGGTGTGGGGGAGCGAGCACGACCACGGCGGCGATCACGACCGGTAGCTAAGCTAGGCCGTCGCGGGCTTCGGGCGTCATGCGGGTCAGGTCACCGCATCAACACCGCCGTCGCCACCGCGCCCAGCACGACCAGCCACGCCGCGGCCACGACCGCTAGCCGCCGCCGGCGCTCGCGTTGCCGCCGCGGGCTCCTCCCGTACTTCGGCTTATGGCGCTGCGTGCCGGAAATGCCCTCTTCCGCGTGCCCGCGCGGCTCGAGAATCGGAATCGCGCCTGCGGTCGCGATTCGCGGACGGACCGCGGCAACCATCGTCGTTCGCTGCGCGTCGTCGTCAGTGACATGGTTCTCCCACGGCATCACCGTGCGCTTCCGGCCGTCGGGTAGGAGAGCATCGTCGCCGGCGACCTCGTAGAAGGCGAGGAATCGCTCGGCACCGGTCTCCAATCCTGTACGGAAAATCCCGCCAGCCGGCGCCTCCGCGCGCGGTGCCGCGATCAGAGCGATCTGCCACGGCTCCGGAAAGAAGCGGCGGTGCGAGCGCACATCGCGCTCGCTCGGCTGCGCATCGACAACCGGTGCGCTGTGATACCACCCCAGCAAGGATAGCCGCCGGCGACGCCCCTCGACGTGCGCCGCGTGCCACGCATCCTCCGGAATCTGCTCCTCCTCATCCTCGGCGATCACGTAGCTACTGCGCGTCGTCGCCGTGACGACCACATAGCGCGTTCGCGTCACTGGATCGTCGTAGCGCTCGCCGAGCAGGAAGCCGAGGACATCCTGATCTGGACTGGTCCAGATGTGCCGGCTCACCTCGCGCAGAGCGTCCTGGGTGATGAACGCGGGGTGCTCGTCATCGGTGGTGGCTGCAGCCGCGCCAACCGGGCGCCACAAGATCGAGCGGGCGATCGGAGGCTCCCGCAGCGGCACCGCGGGCACGCGGCCAGCGAGCGCGCCCCCTTCCGCCGTCCCCCTCCCGAGCCCGGCCGGACGAATCTCTGAAGCGTCTGACGGGCGGCCGGCGCTCATCGCGCCTCGCGAGTGCAGGAGGGGAAACGCTCGGATAGCGTAGGGGCGGTCGCCCGAGTCATTGAGTCTGGTCGCGGGATCGAGAACGAATGGAGGGCGTAACCGCGCCCGTCAGGACATCGGCCGGCACCGGGAACCAGGGCATGCCGCCATTCGAAACGGCGCCGTGGCCCTGACGAACGCTAGGCGGGCAGTACGGTGTTGGCAATGTTGGCACCCGCTAAGTCAGACGAGCCGGCCCGTACGACGTTACGGGGCGAGATGTCACGGTTTGCCCAACGCGCTCACTCATCGGTGATTAGCTCGAGGGGGGAAATGGCGGGTCCATTTACGACCTTCCCGAAGCCGTCGAAGCGCGAGCCGTGACACGGGCAATCCCAGCTTCGCTCGGTCGAGTTCCACTGGACGATGCATCCGAGATGCGTGCACGTCGCCGAGCGCTCGTGCAGCGAGCCATCATCGTCGCGGAAGATGGCGATCTTCTTCGTGCCGCGGCGAAGAAGCGCGCCGGTCCCCGGCTCTATCTCGTCGGCGGACGACACTTCGCCCGGGGTCACCCAGTCCGCGTACCTCGCGGCGACGTTTATGTTCTCGCGCAGGAGGTCCTTCGCCGCCCGTAGGGAGACGCGCTTCGGGTCATAAAGCGTCTCGTAAGGACTCTCGCGCCCGAGGATGAGGTCAGTGAGGAGCACGCCGGCGATCGTGCCGTGCGTCATCCCTTGACCGGAATCGCCGGTGGCCAGGTACACGTTCTCGGCCCCGTCCGGGTTCCGCCCGATGAACGCGAGGCCGTCCGCCGGCTCCAGCACCTGCCCGCTCCAGCGGTACTCGACCCGCTCCACCATCGGGAAACGTTGCCGCGCCCACGCCTCGAGGCGACCGAACCGCTCCGGCGCGTCATCCTCCTGTCCCGTCTTGTGGTCCTCGCCGCCGACGATGAGCACGTCGTGGTCGGCGACGCGATGTGTGCGCACGTAGACGTAGGGGTCGGCGGTGTCCCAGTAGAGGCCCGGCGTCACCGAGCCGGAGGGAATGCGGGCTCCGATCACGAAGGTTCGATAGGCCGCCTGCTTGAGATGAGTGACGACGTAGTCGCTGATCGGCGAGTTGGTGCAGACGGCGACCGCGTCCGCAGTGACGGTGTGCCCGCCGTCGGTCTTTGCGCGCGGGCGCCGAGGGCGTCCCTCCACCTCGGTGACGTGCACGCCCGTCGCGATGCGTCCGCCACTCGCCTCGACCGCGCGCGCGAGCCCCGCGAGGTATTGCAGCGGATGAAACTGCGCCTGGTTCGGGAAGCGGAGGCAACGGCCCGTCTCGAAGGGGAGCGGCGCCCGCGCGAGCTTCGCGGCGTCGGCGATACCGGCGCGTCTCGCGGCCTCCAGCTCCTTGTCCAGGATATCCTCGCTCTCACCGGGCGCCAGGATGAGCCATCCGTCCACGCGTTCGAATGAGCACTCGATTCCCTCCAAGCGAACGATCTCCTCGATGCGATTGACCGCCATCGCGTGGCTCTGCACGGCACGGCGGGCTCCCTCCTCCCCGTGAAGCTGCTCGAGCGAGTGAAGGTCGTCATCCAAGTAGTAGGCCAGGTGCGCGGTCGTCCTACCGGTCTCTCCGCCGCCGACCGGCCCGTCGTCCAGGACGAGCACCTTCTTGCCCGAACGGGCAAGCAGGTACGCAGTCGTCATCCCGGCGATCCCCGCGCCGACGACGCAGACGTCAGCCTGTGCATCCTCCCCGAGCGGCTGGTGCCGGCCCGTGTCGGCCGTCGCCATCCACAGGGAGGTGGTTCGCCCGGAATCGCTCTTCATCGCGTTGCTCCCGTAAGTCGCTGCGCCGCTGCCCGCGCCGCCGGGCGCGATCTCTAATATCCTCATCGCTGTTGGCAGGGTGCGTGCCAGGGGCGCCGAGTCGCCGCCCGTCGGCGTGGGAAGTGGGATTGCGCCTCGTGCGCGATCGCTACAATTAGACGATTCTAATTTAGTAGCCGACGGCAACAAATCTCTCGTGCATGCGGCCGTGCCCGCTCCCTGCTCCCTGCTCCCCCGTTCCCCGGATCCCTGCTCCCTGCTGCGCTACCGCGGCGACGGTTAGATTTCAACCAATGGCCGCCATCCTCTTCGTCGATGATGAGGACGCGCTCAGGCGCGCGGTTCGTCGCTGGTTTGAGCGGCGGGGGATCGACGTGTGGACAGCGAAGAGCGTCTTCTCCGCCAAGCGGTGCTTCGTTGAGCACGACGACATCCGCGCAGCGATAATCGACGTGTGGCTTGGCGACGGCACGGGCATGGAGTTGTTCGCGTGGCTCAGTGCGGAGTATCCCGAGGTGGCCAAGCGCGTTGCCTTCCTCACTGGCGGAGACCTGTTCGGAAGTCCACTCGCCGACCTGCGGATCGAGACGCTGGATCGTCCGGTTCTCACCAAGCCCTTCGATTTCGCGCAACTCGAGCGGCTGACGGCGCGATGGCTCGCAGACGCTCTAGTGGTGGGGCACGGCGCGGACCTGCCGTCCGTGTCGCCGCCTCCGCCCTAGCGTCGCGGCCCGGGATCCGATCGCGGCGCGCCGGGAATTCGCGTGCTATCGGTCCCGGTGACGCGACGGCGAGTCATCTGTCGACTCGTCAGGCGCCGAGCGTCGCCCCCCACCAACGTTGCCGCTGGTGGGTGGATTGGCGGCCCGTCGCGCCTCGGCGCCTTTGCGGCCGATCGCCGACATGTGGGCGCGGTTCCCGCTCACCGCGACGCCTCCCTTCCGCCCGGCCTCACGCGCTTCTTCGGGGCTGAACTCGTGCGCGGTCCCTTTCTGGTGCGCTGCCCGCCCCCCCTCGCTCGCGATGGCCCGCTGGCGCTCGCGGTCCATGGCCGCGAAGCCGCGCTTCTTTCCGCTGCCCCGTTCCTCCATCGCTCCTCCGTCCGTTGGCGTTCCTGGAGCGGTTCCGCCCGCGCGCGCGACACGCGCTCATGGGCTCCGACACGGCCACCTTCAATCTGCTACGCGGCCGGCCGGCGCCCGAGGCGCGCCGCCAGTATGAGATACAACTTATACGACGTCGCACCAAACGCGAAAAGGCGTGCAAGTCACGAGCCGTCGAGATCACTCGGGCGGCGTGTCAGACAAACCCACGGTGGGGGTCAAGTCGCGCCCGTTTTCGCGGCTCGCGACGTCAACAATGCTGCCTGACGAGCGCCGCGCGGCCTCTCGCCGCACTCACACTATGCCACATCCTCACACGACTCGGCCGGGCCTTACCGGGCTCAGCAGTACCTTCCCTCCTTCCCCCTTCCTCCTTCCCTCTTCCCTCTTCCCCCTCACGGCTCGTCAGGGCGGTTGCTGCTCGCGCGCTATCGAATCGAGCCAGGCCGCGCGACGCGCGATGCTGTCGATGCGGCTGCGCCGCAACTCGATCTCGAGCCGGATCGCCGCGCGCTCATCGACGACCGGCGGGATTCCGATTAGGAACCGGGCCACGGACATGCCAAGCCATCGCGTCAGGCTGTCGATGCCCCGAAGCTCGCGGGGTAGCGAGTCAGGGATCGGCTCAGCCGCGGGCGGGAAGGGTGCAACCGCCGGTTCACGTGGCTGTCCGCGAGCGACGCGCGACCGGGGCGTCGTAGCAGGTGCTGGTGCACCGCTCGTATCCTGCGCCCGGACGTCGAGCATCGTCGAGTCAGCGACCCGCACGGAGTCGGTGCGCGATGCGATCGTGTCCGCCGGCGTGGCGACGACGCTGTCCTCGACTCCTACGCCCGCGACCGCGGGTGGCACGCCGGCAATCGTCCCCGCGTCCTCGATCACCGCCGTGCGGCCGGATCCGCGAAGAGTCGCCCATGCCCAGGCGCTGCCGCCGAAAGCGACGACGATGAGGGCGAGGGCGGCGAGCCGCAGCCGCGGCTGGCGGGCGCGTACTGACACAGGGGGGCCATCGACGGTCGCATCGTCTCTCGGCGGGACATTACCGGCGTCCCGCGCGACGCCGGGTTC
>JALZIF010000065.1 GCA_030860435.1 Gemmatimonadota bacterium
GGCCAACGCGAGGTCGTTCTCGATGCGTGCCGATTCGAAGATCGCACCCGCAGCGCGATACAATGCCATGCCCTGGGTCCCTGCGCGAATGGCCGCCTCGAAGTCACCGACCTGTCGATAGCTGATCGCGAGGTTGAACAGAAATGCCGCCCGTCGCCGGTCGTCGAGAT
Organism: Gemmatimonadota bacterium; assembly: GCA_030860435.1. GTDB lineage: Bacteria > Gemmatimonadota > Gemmatimonadetes > Gemmatimonadales > Gemmatimonadaceae. Next base: position 171 of record JALZIF010000065.1, read on the forward strand.
CCGCCGCCAGTCCGCGAGCCTCCTCGAGGTATGAGAGCGCGCGGGGCGCATGTCCGGCACGTGACTCGACGGCGGCCAGCGAGGTGAGCAGGCGCATCTCGAAGTCCGGCTCGACGTGCAACCCTCCACGGACTTGCTCGAGCAGCGCGGTCAGCAGGCTACGCGCATCGGGCTCGTTATCCGACTGGTAGAGCCCGTACGCGAGCCAGTAGCGCGCCAGCGCCGCATCCGCATCTCGCGACGCGAGACCGTAGAGTCTGGCGGCCTCCGAAGCGGCTGCGATGGTCTCCTTGCCGCGGTCCAAGCGGGCGAGGGCTTCCGCAAGCCCGCGCAACAGCTCCGCGCGTCCGCCGTCGTCGGTGACGTCCGCCAGGAGTGCCTGATAGCCGTCCGCGGCGGTTTGCCAGTCGCCCGCGGCAAGCTGCATGTCGACCTCGAGACGCGTCCAGACCGGGTGCGCCTCGTCGATGAAGTGACTCGCCGGCAGGTTGAGCCGCCCAGCGATGTGGTTGAGGGCCACCATCGAGGGACGGGCAATGCCCGTCTCGAGCGCGCTCACGTAGGCCTTGGTGTAACGCTCCCCCGCTAGCTGCTGCTGGGTGAGCCCAGCACGGTGGCGAGCCTCGCGGATGCGTCGCCCGATGCGATGTGCGAGCTCCCGGTCCCGCTCGGTAGCGCGGGAACCGGTCTTCATACGTGGCATGCGTCGGAGTCTACACCCCTTGGCAAGCCTCACTTGACCGCGAGAGGAACCGATCGTACTGCCGGCCAGGACGGCATCGGGACCGACGGGTCATTGTCGGCGGGTTCCATCGGCGCGACGGTGCCTGTGCGCGACTTCCCGGTGGACGGGTCGTGCGCAACAGGCAGAGGAGAGATGGATGCGAACCAAGCGAATCATGCGCTCACTCGTGGTTGCCGGCACGGCAGCTGCGCTGAGCATGCTCAGCCTCGTCTCGACCGTCATGGCCGTGACCGGAGGCGGCGACTTCCCCCGTTAGGGATCGCTCATTCCTACCGGCGCGTCGCCCGACGCGCCTGGCGTCCGAGCCCCTATTGCCCGTGCGGCTAGTGCCCGTGCTGATAGTAGGGGTTTTCGCCTGCCTCGTGATCGGTGACGTCGACAATGGCCGTGACCGACGGCACCGCATTGCGGACGGCCGTTTCAACACCCTGCTTCAGCGTCACGTCGACCGCCGAGCAACCCTGGCACCCGCCACCGAACCGCATGAAGGCGGTTCCATCCTTCACGTCGACGAGGGTCACCTGGCCGCCGTGTGAACCGACGCCGGGATTGATCTGACGGTCGATGACTTCCTGCACCGCGCGCGCGACCGGATCCTGCCACCCCTCGTTCGGGTTCTCGATGCGCAGCCCTCCGCCGGTCACAGCCGAGTCCAGCTCGATGATGGCGCCCGCGAGATCGGTGGCACTCACCGGATCCAGCACGATGGTCAACCCTTCGGCCTCGACGGCCAGGTCGCCGTCGGCAGCCTCACGCGGGTCTTCCAGCGCGATCTCGTAGCGAAAGCGCGGCCCGTCTTTCGCCAGGACGCGGACGCGCAGGACTGCGTCGGGGAAATCGTTGAAGGTCCGTACGCCCTCGATCTTGGTGCGGGCGTCCGGGGTGATGGTGAGCAACTGATCGGTCATTGGCTCCATGGTACTGCGGAGCGCGCCGACCTGCTGAACGTCGATCCACCGCACCCCGAGATCCACAACCCCCTTCTCCGCCGCTTGGCGGAGCGCACAGAGAGCGACAGGGCGTACACGCGTCAGCCGAGCGGAGGCAGCTCCTGTGCATCGGTGAGTGCCGCCGCGAACGGATCGTCGCGAAGGGCAAGGCGGTCCGGAGCGTTGCGGATGGTCCAGCGATCCGGTCGCAGCTTCGCGTCCTCGAGTTCGTCCCAATCGATCGGCATGCTGACCGGCGCGCCCGGTGCCGGGCGCGGGCTGTACGGAGCGACGAGTGTCTTGTTGATGGCATTCTGCGTGTAATCGAGCCGCGCCTTCCCCTTCCTCGCGCGCTTCGCCCACTCCCAGCTCACGAGATCCGGCACGGTTGCGCCGATGGCACGCGACAGGCCCTCGACCCAGGCGCTCGTATCGGCGAAAGTCGGCCCTGGCGTGATCCGAATCCAGACCTGGATTCCCCGCTTGCCGGTCACCTTCGGATAGCCGCGCACGCCGAGATGGACCAGGGCCGTTCGGTACAGCCGCGCCAGCGCGACCACCTCGCCCCACGTGGTGTCAGGTCCGGGATCGATGTCGATGAGCGCGTAGGACGGGCGGTCCGGAGTCTCGGCCGGCGAGGTCCACGGGTGCATCTCGATCGCGGCCTCCTGCGCCAGCCACAGCAGCGTCGCCGGCTCCGTGACGACCGGATAGTCCTTCGGCCCTTCTTCGCGGTGGTGATACGTCCAGCGCCGAATCCATGCCGGCGTGTGCTTCGGCAAGTCCTTCTGCCAGAAGCCTTTCTGCTCGATGCCATTCGGGAAGCGTTGAACGGTCAGCCCCCGATCGGCAAGGTACGGCACCATGGTTGGACCGATGACGAGG
>JALZIF010000069.1 GCA_030860435.1 Gemmatimonadota bacterium
AACGCTGTCCTCTACTGCCCGATGAAGCTCTCCAAGCTCCTTGCCCGTGACACATGGCGCAGGCGAGAGAGCGCCTTCTCCTTGATTTGACGCACCCGCTCGCGCGTAATCCCGAGGAGCGCGCCGATCTGCTCGAGCGTCATCGGCTCTTCGCCGTCGAGGCCGAAGTACAGGCGGAGGATCTTCGCTTCCCGCTCCTTGAGGGAAGCGAGCGCTTCCTCGATGGACTCGGTGAGGGCCTTTACGTAGGCCAGCTCGTCCGGCTGTGGATTCAGGTTGTCGGGCAGATAGTCGAGGAGCTTGTTGTCCTCGCCGGGAGTCAGGGGGGCGTCGAGGGAGAGGTGGTTCTGGGATATCGAGATCGTTCGTGCAACCTCCTCTTCAGTCAGGTCCATCTCCTCGGCGATCTCCTCGTGCGTCGGCTCGCGACCGAGCTCTTGAAGGAGGGCGTTGGCGCGCTTCCCGATGCGGTGCAGCGTGCCGGCGCGGTTGAGCGGAACGCGCACGATTCGCGATTGCTCGGCGAGTGCCTGGAGTATCGCCTGGCGTATCCACCACACCGCGTACGAGATGAATTTTATTCCCTTCGTCTCATCGAACTTGTGGGCCGCGCGGATGAGGCCGAGGTTGCCCTCGTTGATCAGGTCCGAGAGCGCTACGCCCTGGTTCTGGTACTTCTTCGCGACCGATACGACGAAGCGCAGGTTGGAGCGAACGAGCTTGTCGAGCGCCTCGGCGTCGCTGTCGCGGATCCGCTGCGCGAGCCGTACCTCCTCGTTTCGGTCGATCAGGGGGTAGATGCTGATGTCGCGGAGATACTGGTCCAGCGACCCCTCTTCGTACGAGGACGATTTCTTGTGCGTTCGCGCGGTGACGGCCATGGCGACGGACTGCTCCTTGCTGCGGCGAGGCAAATCCCACGCTGCGGTGCGTGGGCGGGAATTACGAGCTACAGACCACCGGCCGGCCCGCGGTGGCGCCAGTCCAGCTAGCGAATTGCGTCACCGAGCCGGGCCCACCGGATATTGGTGAGCCACGGGACGCGATGTGTTACGTCGCGCTCATAGCTGTAATAGATGAACAGCGGCTTCCCCTTCACGAGGGAATCCGGGACAAAGCCCCAATAGCGGCTGTCGGACGAGTTGTCTCGATTATCGCCGAGGACGAAGTAATTCTTGCGGGGTACGATGAGCGGACCCCAGTTATTTCGGGTGGGGAGATCGGCGAGGCTCGCCTCGACGCGCCTGACGAGAAAATCCCGCTGCCACCGAAAATCCTCGCTTACCGGGTCGCGGCCCGGCTCGGTGTGTAAAACGTAAGCTTCGGTGAGTCGCTCACCGTTGCGCCGGACCTGGCCGTCGCGCATCTCGATGGTATCGCCCGGCACGCCGATGATCCGCTTGACGAAATTCTTCGAACGGTCCCTGGGATACTCGAAGACGATGACGTCGCCGCGCTTCGGCTCATGGATCGCCGGGAGGCGCGTGCTCGTGAGCGGAAGCTCCGCCCCGTACACCGCCTTGTTGACTAGGAGGAAGTCGCCCACCAGCAGCGTCTGCTCCATGCTTCCCGTCGGGATCTTGAACGCCTCCACGACGAAGGTGCGGATGATGAGAAAGAGGCCGACCGCGATGGTGAACGAGCGCATCCAGTCGAAGAGCATTCGGCTGGCCGGCCGCGAGCGGTTGAGCTGGCGCAGGAATTCCCGGCGCTGCTCCTCCGTGAGCTGCTCGACGAGGGGGGCGGTGGGGCTGGAGCGGTCGCTCATGCGGGGACGTCCGAGGGACCGAGAAATGATACGCGGAGGTGAAGCCGTTCGGCAAGACGTTCAAGCGGCGGTCGCGCCCGGGCAGGAAGTGGCACCGTCACCACCGTGTACCGACCTGCGTTCCCGACGCCCATTTCGCTGACATTAACGCCCGCTTCCTCCAGCGCCTGCCGCACGCGGGATGCGAGATCGGGCATGGAGGGCGCTGAAATCGTCGCGAGGATGGGGGACGGGTCGGGTGCGGCCTCCGAAGGCGCGGTACCAATGGCCCCCACGACGCGGCGCACAGCATCGTCGATCGCGGCGCGCGGAACGCCTCGACCGGCGACCAGCCGGGTAATGCGTTGCGTCAACGCAGGAACGACCTCGACACGATCCGCTCGCGCCATGGGTTAGTCGAATCTTAGCGGACGGGAACGTACGAATTCAAGGGCACTCACGCGGTCGCCTTAATCCGGCGTTCCGAGATAGTTGTCGATCTGCGCACGCTGCAGCGTCCCGGAGAAATCGATGTACCCGACCTTGGTCTCGGAGTAGAACTCATATACCTCCCATCCCCCTTCGCGATGACCGTTCCCGGTCTGCTTCACGCCCCCGAACGGAAGGTGCGCCTCGGCGCCGATGGTGGGCGCGTTGATGTACGTGATTCCGTTGTCCAACTCGTTCAGCGCGCGGAAGGCGATCTGCACGTCCCTCGTGTAGAGCGACGATGATAGTCCGTACCGCACGTCGTTATTCACCGCGAACGCCTCATCAGCCGTGTTGACCCGGATCACCGACAGCACGGGACCGAATATCTCCTCCTGCTCCAACCGCGACCCGGCCTGGACGCGGGCAAAGATTGTCGGCTCGAAGAAGAACCCCTTCCGCAGGGCCTTCTCCTCCGGGCGGCGGCCGCCACACATCAGGTCCGCGCCCTCGGCCTGCCCCACATCCACGTAACCCTCCACCTTCTTCCGCGCAGCCTCGTTCACGAGTGGCCCCACTTCCGTCCCCTCCTTCCGTCCGTCGCCCAGTCGAAGCGACCGGGCGCGATCGATCAGGCGGCTCAGGAGCTCGTCGTGAACGCCGCTCTGTAGTATCAGACGACTGGTGGCGGTACAACGTTGCCCCGTCGTTCCGAAGGCGCCCCAGAGCACCCCTTCCAAGGCGAGGTCGAGGTCCGCGTCGTCGAGTACGATCATCGCGTTCTTTCCGCCCATCTCGAGCGAGAGCCGCTTGTGTAGCCGCCCGCATGTCTCTCCTACGATCCGACCGGTCTCAGTGGATCCCGTGAACGAGACGAGGGCTACGTCCGGGTGCTCGACAATCGCTGCGCCGACGGTCTCTCCCGCACCGTGCACGAGGTTGATCACCCACGGCGGCAGCCCGGCATCCAGGAGGACCTCGACGAACACCGTGCCCGTGTGCGGAACGTCCTCGGCCGGCTTGAACACGACGGAGTTTCCGCACAGCAGCGCCGGGAAAATCTTCCACGTCGGAATCGCGAGGGGGAAATTGAACGGCGTGATGATCCCGGCAACGCCGATCGGGCGCCTGTAGCTCATCGCCCACTTGTTTGCCAGCTCGCTCGGCACGGTATGGCCGAACAGGCGGCGTCCCTCGCTCGCGGCGTAGTACGCGGTGTCGATGCCTTCCTGCACATCACCCCGCGTCTCGGTCAGGGGCTTCCCCATCTCGCGAGTCATGAGATCGGCGATCTCATCTTTTCGGGAGGTCAGTAGGTCACCGACCTTGCGCAGCACGTCGCCACGGGCCGGCGCCGGCGTCCGCCGCCAGATCTCGAAGCCGCGCTTCGCCGCGGCAACCGCGCGCGCGACGTCGTCATGCCCCGAGAGCGGAAAGCGCCCGATCACGTCCGAGCTGTCGGCTGGATTAATGTTGTCGAAGTAGTCGCCAGTCGAGGGCTCTACCCACGCACCACCGATGAAGTTCTTGAAGGTTTTCATCAGTCTAGTTACCGGACTACGGGAAGAAGGACCGTTCGCTTGCCGGCGAGACGGAATGTTGCTGGAGTATGCGGGGAGGGGGTAACGCTGGCCGGCCGGATCGTGCTATATCCCAACCGGATCTTTGTCCGCCATCTGCGACAGATGCGTTGAAACACACCTCCACCGACCGTCTTGCCTGACGAACACCGAGGACGCCCGCTCTACCAGGTAGAACGGCTGTCCATGGAACTTCCCCCCGGATATGCCTCGCGCTATAACGACGGCTGTATCTCCGTAGACGCGGACTTGCATGTCGTGGGATTCCATCACGTCGTGGGTTAGCGCCCCGGAGCTCACTAATCCGAGAAAGTTTGCCTTGTCACCAATGCTGCCGTCGGGGCCGATAATTGTCCAATCGTCGGCCATGAACCGCTCAATCGCTTCTGTGTCATTCTCGACCATTGCCCGATCCCATTCGACCGCAACAGTCATCAGTTCTTCTTCAACCTTGTCGCGCATGGCTTGCTCCTTCGATCTTCGGCCTGTCCCGGCTGCCGAACTCTCCGGTCACTGACACATCCACGTCGTCGGGACACCGAGGTCGGGGCGGGCGTAGCCGACGCGCGGGAGCACCTGTGCCGCGGCGAGTCCCACGCCCCACAGCATCACCGCGAGGGAGGCGATGTGGCCGACGGGGGCCCGGTGGCGCCACGTCCAGACCGCGCTCCACATGCCGGAGAGCGTGATCGCCGCAGTCGACGCCATGTAGAGGAACAGGTTCACCCCGCAGCGAATCGCGTAGCTGTCGTGTGGCCAGAACAGGATGCCGACGCCGAGGCCAAGTGCGAGTGCCACGCGGAGGTAGACCTGCCATCCGCGCGTGGCCCTGGCGGCCGGCGCCGGTGCGCCCACAGCCGCCGGCGGCGGTCGAACACCGGGCTTCGCAGGTGGCGGCGCGTTCGCGCGGAGCAGCTCCTCGTCCGAGATGGACGAGAGCTGCTTGTCGATCTTCGCGAGCTCTTTGTCCCAGTTGGTGCTCATCGCTCCGCCCAGTCGGTCGTGGCGTGCCAGGAATGCGCAAGGCGATCTGCGTGCGTCACCGGTCAGCTCGCCTCGCGGGTGAGTCCATATCGCTCGATCTTCTTGTACAGGTTAGAACGCGGCATGTCGAGCGATCGCGCGGTCTCGGAGACGTTCCAGTCCGTCTCACGCAGCTTCGCGAGGAGGAAGCCGCGCTCGGCGGCATCCTTGAACTCCTCGAACGTCCGGCATTCCATGAGTGAGCCGATGCTCGCCCCTTCGGGCGCGCGGCGTCCGATCAGACGGTCCACGTCCGCGGCCGCGATGCGTGGCGCCGCCGTGAGGATGAGGAGCCGCTCGACGGTGTTGCGCAATTCTCGGACGTTACCCGGCCACTCATACGCCGCCAGCCTTTGGATCGCCTCCGGGGTGAGCGCTTTTGGCGCCATTCCCTCGCGCTGCGTGAGCAGGCCTACGAAGTGCGCGGCGAGCAGCGGAACGTCCTCGCGCCGCTCGCGCAGCGGGGGAACGGCGATCGGTACAACGTTCAAACGGTAGAACAGATCCTCGCGGAACTTGCCGCCTGTAATCTCCGCCTCGAGGTTCTTGTTCGTGGCGGCGATGACGCGCACGTCCACCGCCGTTGTCTTCTGGCCGCCGATTCGCGTTACGACGCCGTCCTCGAGCACGCGAAGCACCTTTGCCTGCGCGGCGAGCGACATGTCCCCGATCTCATCGAGGAACAGCGTCCCGCCGTGCGCTTGCTCGAACTTCCCCGCCCGGTCGGCGATCGCCCCGGTGAACGATCCCTTCATGTGGCCGAACAGCTCGCTTTCGATCAACTCGCTCGGGATCGCGGCGCAATTCACCTCGATGAACGGCCCGCCCTGGCGCGCCGACAGTCGGTGCACCGCGCGCGCGACCAGCTCCTTCCCCGTCCCGTTGTCACCGGTGATCAGCACCCGCGCCGGGGTTGGGGCGACGCGCTCGATCTTCTCGATGAGGGCGCGGATCGCGTACGACTTGCCGACGATCTCGTAACGCGATTCGATGGTCTCGCGCAGCCTCGAGTTCTCTTCCTGAAGGTCGAGGTGCTGGAGCGCGTTGCGGAGTGTGACGAGAATACGGTCGGTGTCGAGCGGCTTCTCGAGGAAATCGTACGCTCCAAGCTGGGTGGCCTCGACGGCCGTCTGGATCGTTCCGTGCCCGCTGATCATGACGACCGTCGCCGCCGGGTCGGCCTCGCGCACACGTTTGAGCGCCTCCAGCCCATCGATCCCCGCCATCTTCACATCCATGAATACGAGCTGTGGACGCCACCGCTCGTATTCCGTGATCGCGTCCACGGCGTTCTCCGCGCTTCGCACCTCGTATCCCTCATATTCCAGCAACTGGCCGAGCGCCTGCCTGACGCCGCGCTCGTCGTCCACGACGAGGATGCGCCGCCCCGCGTGTAGGCTCAAGGCTGCGCCTCGGGCGCGCCCCTGTAGAGGGTAACCGTCCCTGATGCGACACGGATGTCGGTGATGTAGTCCGGGATCTCGAGCGGAAGGCCATCGTCGGTGATTCCTTCGGGGCGCACACCCCGGTCGATCTGCTTGACGAGCTTCGGGATGAGTGGCCTGGGCACGCTCACGGTCCCAAGCCTGAGTGAGGAAACGCGAAACTGGGCTAGCCCCGGCCGTATGACCTCGAGGCGCCCGCCGAACTCCAACCGCTCGCGCTCACTGAGCACTCCGGCGAGTGGGCCGAGCGCCTCGCGAGCGCCGATGTCGCGCGGGCGAACACTCGCGCGGACGAAAAGCTCGTCGCCCTCGACGCGGGCTTCCGGGTTCTCCGACTGCGGGATCGCGCCCTTGGCGAGCTGCATGAACACGTACGCGGCGAGATCGTTCGGGGCGATGTTCTCGAAAACCTGGCCGGACGCTTGCTCGAGGCGCGCCACACTCGTCCGCGCCCGGCGCGCGCCGGCCGGCGTCAACGGCTGCCAGCCCGCCTCCTCTACGGACTCGACCGCGACAGCGTCCCGGCCCGCCCAACGCGTGATGTCGTCGCGGAAGAAGTACCACCCCGCGCCGGCCGCGATGGCAAGGACCGTGACGCAGCCGATCGTTCGGAAGCAACCCATTTCAGCGTCCTCCAAGAGAGGCGGAGTGCAGCACCGTGTAACGCGACCCGCCGATGGCGGGGTCGCTTCGCATCAGGTCCACCGTACGGATCTCCACTGTGGCCTCGTAACGCAGCGGACGGACCACGGCCGCGAGGTGGCGCGCCGCTTCCCGGTCGAGCCCACCCTTCGCCCTGCCGAGCGTAAGGTGAGGGCGAAACGCCCTTCCCTCCACCGGATACCCCAATCCGGCACAAACCACCTCGAGGTCGTGATGCAGCAGCTCGAGTTTCGGCTCCGGTGCCACGCCCATCCATACGATGCGCGGCGCGCGCAGATTCGGAAACGCGCCGAGCCCGCTGAAGCTCAGCGCGAACGGCCGGTGCCGGTTGGCTATCCCGCTCACGCTCCCCACAAGCGGTTGCACTTTCCCCTCGGGGACCTGGCCGAGAAACTTGATCGTAAGGTGGAGGTTGTGGGTCCTGGTCCACGACAGCCCGGCAGCAGCGGCACGCAACGGCTCCGTGGCGTCGCGAATAGCGTCCCGCGCCGGTGCCGGGAGATTGATCGCGAGAAAAAGACGCATAGAGAAGCCGGTTGGCCGGAGCCGTCGGTCATCGGTCGTCAGCCATCGGAGCCCTGATGACCGATGACATCATGGCGCCCTTCGGCCTCCTCGGCATCCCTGACTTCCGCCGCGACGCTTCGGAAGCCGTGCTCGCCCGCCAGCGCGACCACGGTGTGTCGGAGCCGTGGTTCTGCGAGCGCGACGACGTCATCGGTAACTAGAAGAGCGAACCCGTCACGCGGCTCGACGCGTGCGCGAATGCCGATTGCGGCGAGCGCCGCCTCGAGCCGCCCGGCGCTCACTCCGCCCGCCCTGCCGCCACGCCCGCGAGCACGTTAAGCGAGCCGGAGCGAAAGCCGCGCAGGTCCACCGAGACCCGCGCGAATCCAGCGCTGCGAACGGCCGCGCCTAACGCGCGTAGTGAGTCGCCCTGGAGCCACCGCGAAAGCTCGTCAGGCGACAGCTCGAC
>JALZIF010000095.1 GCA_030860435.1 Gemmatimonadota bacterium
GAGTACGAGACCGACTTCCTCGTACGCGCGGTTCGGGCGGGGTTTCGCGTTACCTCGCTCCCGGTGCCGACGATCTACGGGGGCGCCAGCCACTTCCGCCCTCTCTCTGACTCCGTCCGGGTCGTACGCACGATCTGGCGTCACCGCGCCGGAGTCTTTCGCTGATGCGCCTGCTCTGTACAAATGATGATGGGATTCTGGCGTTCGGGCTGGAGTGCCTGGTTCGAGCTGCCTCGCGAATTGGCGAGGTGACCGTCGTCGCCCCCGACCGCGAGCAGAGCGCCACGAGCCACTCGCTCACGCTACATCATCCGATCCGCCCGATCCAGCGGGACGACCGCCGCTTCCAGATTGACGGCACGCCGACCGACTGCGTCATGATCGCCGTCGAGGCGCTGATGCACGAGCGGCCGGACTTCGTGCTCAGCGGAATCAATCACGGCCAGAACATGGGCGAAGACGTCTTGTACTCCGGCACGGTGGCCGCGGCAATGGAGGGGCTCACGCTCGGGATTCCCTCGATCGCGATCTCCTTCGCCGGCGGCGACCTGCGTGCTGACCCCGACCTTCTCGCCGATCAGGTCGATGTCCTCACGCGATTGCTGGGTCACATCACGGCTCTGGCGAGCTTCCCACGCGACACGCTCCTCAACATCAATCTCCCGCCGGTTCGCGGTGCTGAGATCAAGGGAGTGCGCCTGACAACCCTGGGCCGGCGCGTTTACTCCGACTCGCTCATGCGCATGCGCGATCCCTGGGGACGGGAGATCTTCTGGATCGGTGGTGGCTCCGCGGCCTGGTCGGGGCGCGAGGACTCCGACTTCCGCGCGGTCGGCGACGGTTACATCTCGGTGACCCCGCTGCACCTCGACCTCACACACTATCAGATGCTCGATACGGCGCATAGCTGGTGGCGTGAACCGTGACCGCTCCGCCTGCGAACCGCTTCGGCGGCGCCCGGCGGCGCCTCGTGGAGACACTGCAGAGCAGCGGGATCACCGATCTCGCCGTGCTTCACGCGTTCGATCTCACGCCGCGCCACCTCTTCGTGCCGACGGGCATCCAGCATCGGGCGTATGAGGATTCCGCGCTACCGATCGGGAATGGCCAGACGATCTCGCAGCCGTCGACGCACGCACGCTACCTGTCGCTGCTCCGCCTGACGGGAAGTGAGCGGGTGCTCGAGGTCGGGACCGGCTCCGGATATCAGACAGCGCTTCTCTCACACCTCGCCGGCCAGGTGTTCACGGTCGAAAGGGTCGGGCCGCTCCTCGACCGGGCTCGTGAGGCGCTGCGCAGCGCCGGCGCGAGCAGCGTTTCGATCCTGAGCGGCGATGGCACACTCGGCTGGCGGGATTACGCACCATACGATGCGATTCTTGTCACGGCCGGCGCTCCCGCCGTGCCGCCGCCGCTCACCGAGCAGCTCGCCGATGGCGGACGACTCCTCATCCCGCTTGGCGGGCGCGAGGAGCAGATGCTAACCCTGGTGACGCGGCGTGGTACCGAGATTGAGATGCGTGATATCGCGCCCGCGCGCTTCGTTCCCCTCATCGGCGCCTACGGTTGGACGGATTGACCCGGTGACACGTCACCTCCGCTCGCGTCTTCTACGGCGCTGCCATCTGGGATCGCCCCGAGGTATATTCGCCACGGCTGAATGATGATTCACGGCTGAATGATGATTCGCGCGGTCGTCCGCGGACGTGTGCAGGGCGTCGGCTTCCGCTGGTTCGTTCGAGAGCAAGCGCGGCGAGTCGGCGTCGCCGGCTGGGTACGGAACCTTTCCGACGGACGCGTCGAGATCGCGGCGGAAGGGGAGCGGGCGGCGGTGGAAGCTCTGATAGCGGCCATTCGTCGGGGACCACCTGGGGCGCGCGTCGACGACATCGAACAGTTCCCGTTGCCCGACGGAGCCTCGCTCCCCGCGCCGTTCGCGATCCATCGCTGAGCCACTCTCGTTCGAGGACGACGTGATCGACGCCGCCGCCGATATGCGAGATGCAATCCGGGATGTCCCCGATTTCCCGAAGCCGGGGATCGTCTTCAAGGACATGACCCCACTGCTCGGCGACGCGGCACTCTTCCGTCGCGCCACCGAAGCAATGGCCGCTCCGTTCAGAGAGATGGGCATCACGCACGTCGTCGCGATCGAGAGTCGCGGGTTCATCCTCGGCGGACCAGTCGCTCAGAGCCTGCGTGCTGGACTGGTTCCGCTCAGGAAGGTTGGCAAGCTTCCGTTCCCGACCCACTCGGAAGCGTACGGACTGGAGTACGGCGCGGACCGACTCGAGATCCACATCGACGCGTTGGCGGCGGGGAGCAGGGTGCTTGTCGTCGACGACGTCCTGGCCACGGGCGGGACGGCGCGAGCCGCCGGGCGGCTGGTGGAGCTGCTTGGCGCCAATGTCGCCGGGTACAGCTTTCTCGTCGAGCTGGACTTTCTGGCGGGACGGGAGCAGCTCGTGGGACGACGAATCGAATCGCTAATCCGGTATTGATTGGTGCACCGACGTTCACTGAATTTCGCCAGTTATGTCACACCACGATTCACAACTTCGCCTTCAGCAGCCAGCCATCACTTACACCTCCACACCCACTACCACGCTTGTTCGATCACGCCAGATCCAGGGGCGCCGGCAGACCACTGCGGGAGCGCAAGCGCAGCTATGTGCGACGCTAGCGCGAACGCCGAGCAGAACGCCTTTACCGCCATGAACTTATAGACTAGCTTTCGCGCGATTGCCCCTGTAGCTCAGGTGGATAGAGCAGCGGTTTCCTAAACCGTTGGCCGGGTGTTCGAGTCACCCCAGGGGCGTGGTTCTCACAGGGCCCGCGAAGCCGGCTCCCACTAGCCTACCACTCAGCCAGAAGAACATGACCCGTACCGGAGCCGCCGCCCGACCGCCGCTGGACCTTGACGAGCGAGCCGAGACGTTCTTCGAGTGGATCCAGCTCCACAGCCGCCACGTCGCGATCGGGCTCGGCATTGTCGTCGCGGCCGGAATCACCGGCTACCTGTATATCCGGAGTCAGGCGAGCAGGGAGCGCCGCGCCTACGAGAGCCTTGTGACGGCGAGCGCGGCCGTGGACGCCAAGAACTGGGCTTTGGCGCAGAATGACCTTGAGCGGCTGGTTCAGCGCTATGAGGGGACCGCCGCCGGGCAGCAGGCGGCCCTCCTTCTGTCCGAGGTGCTCTATGCGACCGGCAAGTACCAGCAGGGGATCGACCAGCTGACCCGTCTCGCCGCGGGTGCCGACGCCGACGTCAGGGCCGTCGCCGAGGCTCAGATCGCGGCCGGCTATGAGGACTTGAAGAACTTCCCGGAAGCTGCCCGGCACTACACGGCTGCGGCGGAGAGGGCGCGCTTCGAGCCAGAGAAAGCACTTTACATGGCCGACGCTGCCCGGGCGTATACCGCCGCCGGGAACCCCGAAGCGGCGAAGCGGATCTGGTCCGAGCTCGCCGAGGACGACGCTGGCCCGGTCGCCGGCGAGGCTCGGATTCGTCTTGGCGAGCTCGAGGCGCAGGTGGCTAAGCGGATGTAGAAAGGCTTGAGGGTTGTGGAGTGCGGGATGCGGCGCGCAGAATCACCGTCGAGCCCGTCGCAAGCGACTAACCCGCAAGTAGCAACCAGCAACCAGCAACCAGCAACCAGCAACCAGCAACCAGCAGCGGGCGACGCCCTGGCGCTCAAAAGCAACTACGTATAATGGATATTATGTAAACTACTCCCGGTGCAAAGGTGTGGATAAAGCACTGGAAGCGCTCCACCCCTCGACGCTCGACGCTCAAACGCTCGATCCTGGGTTGTCGCCTCCCCCCGACTCAGCTCAGCTCGGCGAAGCGCCCCTGGAAAACGATCCGAGCTTCGCCGCTGAGCGACGGGTGGAGGGTTGCTCCCTCGCCGGGGAGCTGCACCGTCTGCAGCAATCCCGAGCTCGTCCTGAGGTGCACAAGATCGCCGGCGAGCCCCCACGCCTTCGCCAGGACGGCACAGGCTACGGCCCCCGTGCCGCAGGCCAACGTCTCCCCTTCCACGCCCCGCTCGAAGGTTCGATACCGCCACTGGGCCCCGGTGCGCGCCAGAAAGTCCACGTTCGCACCCTCCGGGAACGCCGAGTCGTGCCTCAGCGCTCGGCCCCGGCGGCCAACGTCCAGCGCCGCCACGTCGTCGCAGAGAACGACGGCGTGCGGCACGCCGACAAGGGCGAAGCCAAGCCGCCGCTCACCGCGCTCGAGCTGAATCTCAGCTACGTCGGTACGGACGTCCCGTGGTTGCTGGAGATCGATCTCCACCGCCCCGTGGCGGATGCGGGCAGCAATGATGCCGTCGCTCGTCTCGAATGCGAACGAATGCGGATCGACGGCCCCCAACTCGACCGCAAGGCGGGCCGCGCACAGCGAGGCGTTCCCGCACAGAGCCGCGACCGAACCGTCGCTGTTGAGGTATCGCATCCCGAAGTCGGCCCGCTCGGACCGCTCGAGGAAGACGATCCCGTCAGCGCCCACGCCGGTGCCGCGCGCGCAAATGGCGGCGATGACGGACCGGTCGGCCAACCGCCCGGCCGGCTCCTCGCGGGCGTCGACGAATACGAAGTCGTTTCCTGACCCCGACATTTTGTAGAACTCGCGCCCGGATTGCCGCATCACACCTGCCCAGTAAGCGCCCACCAGCGAAGCCGCCACACCATCCAAATCGCCTCGCGAACGATCTTGCGTGACATCTTGCTTTGCCCCTCGGTCCGGTCCACGAACACGATCGGGATCTCGACGATTCGGAATCGCTTGCGCCAAACCCTGAAGTTAACCTCGATCTGAAATGCATAACCATTGGACTTGATGGCGCTTAGATCGATACCTTCAAGTACTTTACGACGGAAACACTTGAACCCACCTGTGGCGTCGAACAGCGGGAGCCCGGTCACCGCGCGAGCGTAGAGATTCGCCGCGTAGCTGAGCATCAGCCGCGTTATCGGCCAGTTGACGACGGTCACCTTGCCGTCGCGGTACCGCGACCCGAGGACTAGGTCGGCGTCCTTGACCGCATCCAGAAAGTGTGGGATGTGGGCCGGGTCGTGGGAAAGGTCGGCATCCATCTCGAAGACGTAGCCGTAGTCCCGGTCGAGCGCCCACTTGAAACCGGCCAGGTAGGCCGTTCCGAGTCCCATTTTTTTGGGGCGGTGGAGGACGTGGGCGCGCGACTCGCCGGCCACGATCTCGTCAACGAGCGCTCCGGTTCCGTCCGGGCTGCCGTCATCCACGACGAGAACATCCAACCGGGAATCCTGCGCGAGAACGGACTCGATCAACTTGCTGACGTTGTCGCGCTCGTTGTAGGTCGGGACGATGACGAGGGCCCGATCAGGCACGGCGTCTTCGATCCGCGAGGGCGCCGCCCAGCGCCATCACCAGCGCTGCGGCAATCGCGGCGAGGGTGATAGCCTTCCCGACCTCGTACGGTCGGCTACGGAATGTCAGAGCGACGTTGCGGGCACCGTCTGGAAGCGGCACGCCCAGAAGTGCCAGGTCCATCCTCGCGACGGGGGCTTCCCTGCCGTCCACCTCGGCCCGCCATCCGGGATAGAAGTTCTCCGAGACGACGAGTGCCGATCCGACCGGTGCCGGCGCGTCCAGCGCCAGCTCGATCCGGCCCGGCTCGTAACGCCGAACGGCGACGTCGATGCCGGTCGGTGGAGGGAGCTGCGCCAGCGTCGCTACCACCGCCACTTCGGATTCGGGCGCGACGAGCGCGGCCAGCAACGGGTCGAAGCGCGGGTCGCGAACCGTCGCCAGCACTGCGTCGTCAGGCGCCTTGACCATCACGGGCGCCACCCAGGCGAAGGGGTTCTCCCCCGGCAGCTCGTAGAGGTGCACCGAGGATCCGGCCGCGTTCCTCACCGGACCTACGACGTGCTTCAGCCCCGGGACGAGCTCGGGGGCGCCGTTCGTGTAAAGGTAGCGGACGTTCAGGAGCCGCCAGATGGCCGGCGTCGAGACCGGCGCATATCCCTCGTTCTTGCCCACCAGTGCCTGGTAGCGAGCGAGCTCGTTCCCATGGTAGCCGAGGACCTGGCGGATGTCGTGAACCATGAACGCGTCCCCGAAGTAGAACGGATCCTGGTACGCCTCGGGTCTGCTGAGCGGCAGCGCCAGAACTCGCCCCAACTCCCGTTGCGCCTTGATGTGGTCGATCGCGGGGTCCGAGCTGTAGATGACGCTTGCCGGGGGCGAGAAGCGCCAGTACAACCGCTCGATGCTCCAGAGATCGACGGCCACGACCGCCGCGAGAGCGATGGCCGCTGCCCGCGGTCCGATCCTTCCCCGCATCAATAAGGTCAGGATTGCCGCGCCGACGCCAAGCGCGACGAAAGTGCGGATCGATCCGGCGGTGACCTGCCCCGCGTTCGCGACTACCCTGTCGTACGCTTGGGCAGGAGCCAGCGATGTGCCGATGCCGACCAATCCGCCCGTCACTCCGAGGACCAAGATGAGCGATCCGGCGCTCGCCCATCCAATCAGGTAGGCGCGTGAGACGCCTCGCTCGATCACACGTTGAAGCCCGAGCGCAGCCAGCACGGCGACCGCGAACGCGACGACGAAGAAGAAAGTGCTCGGCGCGCGGAAGAACTTGGCTCCGGGGACAATGGCGTAAACGAGCCGGTAGAACGGGGTGAATCCCCCCAGCGACCAGAGTAGTCCGACGATACCCGTCCCTACCCAGAACCAGAGGAACCGTCGTCGCGCTGGCCCGGTGATTCCAAAGGCGAGGCCGGCGATGAGGAGGACTACTACGCCCAGATACTCGCTGTGAAGATGAATGTGGTTTTGGCCCCAGTAGCTCTCCAGGATTCCCGAGAACTGCGGAACCAAGGTGTTGATAAGCTCTTCCGGGGGGAACGAGTACGAGGTCGCGTGCTCCCACCCCCGCGAGGTTCCACCCTCGCCGCGCGGTGACCAGTCGACGTACTCACGCACCGGGTTGTACTGAACCGCGCCCATCGCGAAGCCGATCACGATTGCGAGGACAGCTAGTGCCAGCCGCCGGACGGCAGTACGGCGCTCCAGCCTTCCCGCGCCGGTGTCGGCGAAGGCCAGGAACAGGCCGAACGCGCCGCAGCTCAACAGCATGTACTGAAGGAGCTGTGGGTGTGGGCTGAGGACGCCGAGTCCAATCACGATGGCGAAAACCCCCCACGCCCAAGCGCGCGCGTCATGAATGCCGCGGATGAGGAGCCAGAGGGCGAGCGGGTACAGCGCGCTCACGTACAGCTTCCCGTCGTGCCCCGGCGACACATACGACGCAATCGGTCCGCCCATCATGTAGGCGAGGCCGCCGAGCAGCGCAGGGTAGAACGATACTCCCCAAGCGCGTAGGAACCCGAACGTGAACAGGCCGGCGAGAACGAGGTGGATGATGAACGTCCACGTCATCGCCGCGTCCACAGGGATGATGAGGCGGAGGAGGAAGGAGGGGTAGAAGATGTCGCCGTGCATCGCGGCGACGTACGGGAGCCCGCCGAAGATGTACGGATTCCACTGCGCGAAACCGCCGGTTTCGCGCAGTGCCGAAGCGCCGAACTCGCGCACGGGGAAGCCACCGATGTACTGATCGCTGACCGGGCTGACTAGAAACGCGCCGCCAAGCGCCGGGTAGGCCAGGACCAGCGTGCAAACGACGTACACGAGTGCTGCCCAGGCGAAGGCGAACGGTGGCGCCGCGGGCGACGCATTGAGTTTGACCGGACGTTCCATTCTATGACGTATGTGTGGTTCGCCGGCGAAGGGCATCACGGGCAATAAAGAGGACGCCGGGAATCACCTCGAGAATCGTCAGCCACAGCCGCGAGCCTGCCGCCAGCAGCCAGGCTCGAGGCTCGGTCGTCAGGCCGACGCTGGTGAGACCGGCGACCATCATCGCTTCGCGAACGCCGATGCCACCTGGCGCGATCAGCGTTAGGTAGCCGACGAGATACGAAGTGATGAAAACTGCGACGTATGCGGTCGAATCGCCAGTTGCCTCCCCGAGGATCCCTACGACTAGCAGCTGGAACGCGAGACCGTAGAGCACCCACGCGATCCCGGTGCCGATCGTCGCAGTCCAGATGGCGCGCGCCGGTATGCGCGGTAGCTGGATCGTCCTCCCGGTAACCCGAAGAACGACAGTGGCGAGCGCGGGCAGGACGAACGGCAACAGCAGAAGTCCCGCCAGCAGAGCCGCGACGATACCCGCTGCCACCCGGGTACCGGTACGACTGTAAACGTCCAGCACTTCCACGCCGGCGAGCAACAGCACCGCGAATCCCGATAGTATGTTCGCAAGATTGACGATCACGGATGCGCCGGTCGCGGCCACCGGAGAAATGCCCCGCTGCTGCGCCATGACGGCGAGTGCAGCTATCTGCCACACCTTGCCGGGGAGGTACTTGCCGAGGTTCGAGACGAACCAGATTCGCGATGCCTCGAATACGGCCAGCTCCGCGCGCCAGGCGCGCAACATGACTCGCCAGGTTTGGATCAGAAGCCCGTACGAGACGAGCACTACCGCCCCGGAGGCCAGCACGTAGCCCCACCTTGGACGGAGCTCCACAGCTGACCGGCGTACGTCGCCCCATTGGGCAGCGATCGAGACGCCGGCGTACCACAGCACGGCGGCGACGAAGACGATCTGGAGCGCGATGACGACGCGCTTACGGTCTGGGCGGCGCAACGATGGAGCGGTAGATGTCGGCATACCGTCGCGCCGAAGCGCATGGCGAGAATCGCGCGAGAACGTGCTCGCGCCCTGCCCTGCCGAGCGCGGCCCCCTGATCCGGGCTGGTTAGAAGACGGTCGATCTGCTCGGCGAGGCCGCGAACGTCGCCAGGCGGCGCGAGTAATCCCGTCCGGCCGTCGATCACGCTGTCCGTCAGCCCCCCGGAGGCGAACGCGACAACTGGGGTTTCGCACATCAGCGCTTCGACTGCGGTCAGGCCCAATCCCTCGTCGAGTGCCGGGACGATGAGCGCGGTGGCCTGGCGATACAACTGTGCGAGCCGCGCTTGCTCGAGAAGTGGGTGCCAGCGAATTCTGTCCGCGACCCCCAGGTCGGTGGCGAGCCGCCGCGCTTCGTCCTCCTCGCTTCCGACGCCGACCACGACATCGAGAGTCGCGGTCACACGCATCAACGCCATCGCCCGTAAGAGGTGCCCTATGCCCTTCTGCGAATTCAGTTTTCCGACGAACAATAGACTGTTTGGCCTGCGTTCCCCCGCCCCCCCCCCCGCGGGAGAAAAGAGGTCGGGGAGGACTGGCATCGGAGCTACTACCGCGCGCGACCCGGAGGCCAGGAGCTCGGTCTCTTGGGCGAGCCAACGCGACACCGTCGTCACGGCTGCGGAGCGTCGAACGACGGATCGGAAGAGCCGTGCGGCGACCGGTACGCCCTTCGCGAGACGAAGATCGGAGCCGTGGAGCGTGGTGACGAGTGGAGTGCCGGTTACGGCTCCAACGTAGCAGCCGACGAGACCAGCGGGGAACCACCAGTGAGCGTGAAGCAAGTCGGGTTGAAACGTTCTCCGCATTTTCCAAGCTGCCGCCAGCTCGGCGACCAGGAAGCCGCCCAGCGCAAGCCGGGCGCCCCACGACTCGCGTACCTGGGCTCGCATCGTACCGGTGTAAGCGAGCGTCTCGAGCCGGCGCGGCGCGTATCGAAACCTACGGACTGATATGCCCTCGATCTCTCCTCGTGCTGCGAGGCCAGGCGCAGCCGGGGCGAGCACGCTCACCTCAACCCCTTCGTCCCGCAAGGCGACGGCAAGCCGGAGGATAAACGATCCGACCGGGTCCGTCGCGTGGCGCGGGAAGGAATGCGCGAGGAAGAGGACCTTCATGTCTGGGTGGCCGGATACGAGTGAACCGCGTAGCAGCGCGCGCGATCAGGGTGCGTCTACGACACGACGGCCCGATGAATCCTCGAGCGCGACCGTCGATGGTGACGCGCCCGAGCTACCGGAGCGGGCTACGCGGCCGTCCAAAGTCATCGCGCGAATGCGAAAGCTTCGTCGCGTCGCGCGCCACCGTACTACATCTTCGAGTGTCGCGAACCAAGGGTCATCGGCAGCGAGCGCCTTGAGCAATGCGACGAAAGCGGCCGGCGCTCCCGGGTAGCCGAGGGCCGGGGTAAGATTCGGGTGCCACACGCCAACCCACAGCCCTTCCACCTCACGACACGTGCGGGCGAGCGCCACCGCGTCGGCGACCCAGTCGAGCGGCCTCTCGACCCCCCGGTACTTGCTCAGCGCCCGGTCCATCCAGCAGAATGGCACCTCCACGAGCGAGCCGGGGACCCTCTGGCCGCCGTCCCACACCGGAACGACGTCCGCCACGCCGAGTCGGAAGCCGTTCCGATCGGGAAAGCCGACCGTCGAGTCGTAAGTAAAACCGGCGGCCGTCATCCCGCGGTACGTCGTACCGGGACGCATACGTAAGAAGTGCTGGCGTACGCCGTCGACCGGCATTGCGGTCAGTTGTCGCAAGCGCGTTCGCTGCTCTGCGAAGGCCTCATCACGGTCGACCGTTTCCATGCTGCCATGCAGTCCGATCTCCGCGCCGTGCTCCGCCAGTGAATCGAGTATCCGGCGTAGCGCGGTAGAATCGGATCGGTACGTCAGGTCGCCGGAACGATACGTCGCGAGGGTCGGTGATCCGCACAGCACGAACCATGTGGAACGGATTCCGTGCTCGCGCTCGTGGTGCAACATGTCGTCCACGGCTGCCGTTACGGGATCGCGCGCAATGCTCCGCGCGGCCGCGGCTATCACAGTCGCGACCTGCGAAATCCTACGTTTGCGAGAGAGCTCTGCGAGACGAAGGAGCGTGAAAACGGGCCACATGCTCACGACGTCGAGATCGTGCGTTACCGCCGCCGCCCACCGCCGGGATTCCGGCCATGGGGCGACGAGACGCATGATGCGCCGGCCAGCCACGGCGACCGCCGCCCCACGCAAAGCGCCGCCGGCGCGAGAGATCACAGGGTCCCGCTCGAATCCACCTTGCACGAGTGCGTTCGTCTCCGACGGAATTCGGCCGAGCCGATCGCGTTGAGAGGCCTCTTGCTCCGCCTTTGCCAGCAAAATCATCGCGGTTTCACGCAGCGTTCCGCGGGGCATGCGAACCAGGCCGTCGGAAAGCTCGAGCGGCCATCGTCCTTCGACGCACTCGCGCAACGACATGGCGCCGCTGTCGACGAGCTCCAGTCGCACGACGTCAGCCGTCGGGTCGTCTACCGGTATCAGACGGGACAAGTCTATGAGCACACCGAGGGCGAACCGTTCGGCGTCGTCCATTGCCGCGGGCGGGATGTCTACGCGGATCACGAGATCATCGGTGGGTGCTCCCGGCTGGCGTCCGAGAGCGAGGCGGGAATGTAGGGGCGACGTTCGTGCGACGCAACGCGGTGGGCTTGGCCATGGGCGCGCGCGCGCGTCATCTCGCTAGGCTGCACGCAGATCGCGCGCGCCCGGAGACCTCTCCCCACAGAGTTCCACTCGCGTTGCGGGTTGTCTGCGCGCCCCACGTTGGCGTAACTTTGAGCACTCGCCCATGGAAAGCAACGCGCCCATGCTCCCGAAGGCCCGCATCCCGTGGCGGCACCTCGCGGTCTATGGATGGATGCCGAGTCCCCTGAAAAGGTGGGCCTACCGCACGATCCTCGGCTACCGGATCGGACGAGGTGTCCGCTTCTCTTTCGGGGGAGTCGTCCTCGGAGACACCGTCGATCTGGCAGACGGCGTGGAGATCGGCTTCATGACCGTCGTGCAGGGGCGTACGGTCAAGATCGGGCGGTACTCGAGCATCGGGACGCAAAGCTATATCTCGTGCAACGTCGTCGAGATCGGTGAGGACGCGCGGATCCGCGAGCAGGTGTTCGTCGGCGGCCCGCAACTCCCCGAGTCGAGGTTCGTCCTCGGAAGCCGGACGATCATCCTGCAACTTACGTATATCAATCCTACGAAGCCCGTCGTCATCGGCGATGACACGGGGATTGGCGGCCATTGCCTCATCTTCACTCACGGATCGTGGCTGAACGTGCTGGACGGCTACCCCGTGACATATGAGCCGGTGACGCTCGGTAAGAGTGTCTGGCTCCCCTGGCGCGTTTTCGTGATGCCCGGCACTACGATCGGCGACGGCTCTGTGATCGGTGCGAGCTCGTTGGTGTCCGGGACCATTCCGCCGAACAGCCTGGCCGTAGGGTCACCAGCGAAGGTCATCAAGTCGGCGCCCGACTTCCCACGAACAGTGTCGGCCGAGCAGCGATCGAATCTCATTCGAGAGATGATGGGCGAATTCGATCGTTTCGTGACCCATGACGCGGTGACGATCGCCGAACAGCCCCCGTTCCGTGAGTACGCGCACAAGGGCAAGCGCCGGCGCCTCCTTTGGCTGCGCGCCGGGATGGATGCGGAGGCGTTGGGCGCGGGCGCCCGCGCCGGAGACACAGTGTTGACCGAGTCGGCGCTGCCGAGCACCCTGGCCGCGCGCTATCGTCGCGACGGGATCTTCTGGCTCGACCTCGGCGGCAGATCTCGAAGTCGCGGTGGGTCGCCGCTAACCGAAGAGCTGGCGGCCTTTCTGGGCCGCTACGGCATCCGCCTGCCGCGCGACGCCTGACGATCCGGGTCAGGTGCTCTCGCCGCGCCGGGCCCCGTCAATCTCCCGCCGCAGCTCGCGGAGCTCCGCCCGCTGGACGGCTATCATCTCGCCGATCAGGCCGCCGACGAACAGTACACTCCCGAGCGTGATGCAGGTCTGGATTACAGTCCAGACCCAGCGCTGTCCGAATCCCGTCACCGCGAGCCAGAGGAGCGCGGCCACGCCGGCAAGAAAGCCGGTGGCAAAGAGCGAGGCGCCGAGCATGCCGAACAACACAAGCGGTTTTCGCCCGAACTTGAGCTCGAACCACACCGAAAGCATGTCGAGCACGCCCACCGGTATGCGCCCGATGCCGAACTTTGAGCGCCCGGCGTGGCGAGGGTAGAGCGGCACCGGAATTTCCGAGACGGTGAACCCCTCCGCGTGCGCGACGACGACCATGTATCGGTGCCAGTCCGGGCGGATCGGGAGCACTTCCATGATCTCGCGCCGGTATGCCTTTACCGAGTTCAGGTCCTTGACCGGAATGTCGAACAGGATCCGGCTCAAGCCGTTGTAGATCCGTGAGACGAACGCCTTCTCGTACTTCCCCTGCTTGTAGCCAGTGACCATATCCGCCTCGCCGGTCAGAATCGGCGCAACGAGTCGCGGTATGTCCTCGGGCTTGAATTGGAGGTCAGCCGGGTAGAACACGAGCACGTGGCCGCTGGCGTTCAGGTAGCCAGTGCGGAGCGCGTCGGCGATGCCGCGGCGAACGCGGTGGCGGACGGCGCGCAGCCACGAGTATTGGATCATGAGTCGTTGCAGCAGCGCCCACGTGTCGTCGTTGGAGCCGTCGTCGATGACGATGACCTCGTACGACGCGTCGGAGGCGGCGAGTGCGACAGCGGCTTGCTCGAGGAAGAGCGGGAGATTCTCCGCCTCGTCCTTTGCCGGGACGAGGACGGAGACGTCGACGGCATCGAATCTGGAGGGTCGAGCGCCGAGGCGTGTACTCGGAGCCGCGGCAGACTGGTCCTCCCCGCCCTCGCGCCTCGACGCTCTACGCTCGACGCTCGACCCGGTCGTGGTCACACGCGTTTGCGCATTCGCGCCGACAGCACGCCGAGCTGGTCGCGGTACTTGGCGACGGTTCGGCGGGCGATCTGCACCCCGCTCTGCTTGAGAATGTTCACTATCGCCTGGTCGGTGAGAGGGCGGCGCGAATCTTCCTCGGCGACGAGCTTCTCAATCTGCGCTTTGATTCCGCGCGCCGAAACATCCTCGCCCCCGGTGGTCGAGAGGCCCGAGGAGAAGAAGAACTTGAGGGGGAGCACGCCGCGCGGCGTCTGAACGTACTTCTCGTTGGTCACCCGGCTCACGGTCGACTCGTGCATGCTGATCACCTCGGCGACCTCGCGCAGCGTGAGTGGTTTCAAAAACTGCACACCCCGCTCGAAGAAATCGCGCTGCCGATCGACGATGAAGTTCATCACCTTGAGCATCGTTTGCCGCCGCTGCTCGATTGCCTGGATCATCCAGTTCGCGGAGTTGAGCTTGTTTGAGATGAACTCCTTGTTCTCCCCCTCGAACTTCTTCTTGTCGCGCGCGATCTCCTGGTACGCCTTGCTCAGCTTGAGGCGCGGCAGGTTCGCGTCGTTCAGGAAGACGTGGTACCTCCCGTCGATCTTTTCGACAATGAGGTCCGGGATGATGTAGTTGTCGCTCGCGCTGCTGTAGACGAGCCCCGGCTTCGGGTCGAGCTTCGCGATCTCATCAGCCGCCTTCTGCACGTCCGTCGGACTGATGCCGAAGCGTTTGGAGATCTCGCTCCACCGATGGTTTATCAGCTCGTCAAAGCAATCGCGAATCAGACGGTATGGCACCGACTGCTCGAGCCCGGCCTCCCGAAGCTGCAGCATGAGGCACTCGCGGAGATCCCGAGCGGCCACCCCCGGCGGGTCGAGGTTCTGGACCGTCGTGAGCATCTCCTCGCACTCTTCAGGCGCGAAGAGCTGCGAGTCTTCGATCTCGATCTCCGACTCTTCGGCGGCCTTGGCGATGACGTCGTTGATCCCGTTCCGGATGTCGTCGAGCGGGCATGCGAGATAGCCGTCCTCGTTGATGTTGCCGATGAACTCTTCGGCGAGGAGTAACTGGCGGTCGTTCATGTTCAGCAGCTTGACCTGATCCCACAGGTAATCCGAGAGATCGCGCGTGTCGACGGTTACCGGCTCATAATACTCCTTCTCCTCGTGCTCCTCGTGCCGGCCGCCCGCGTCGAAACCGTTGAGGAGGATCTCCTCCCAGTCAATCTCGTCCGCCGGCGTCTTCTCTTCGGCCGGCGTCGTGTCTTCGCTCGTCTCGGCGGTCGCCGTTTCGCCTTCGGTCTCTTCCTCTTCCTCCTCCGGCTCGACCATGTCGAGGAAGGGATTGTTGAGCAGCTCCTGCTTCAGGTGCTGCTGGAGGTCGAGCAGAGGCATGTACAGGAGATCCATCGCTTGGTACAGGCGAGGGTTGATCTTGATCTCCTGCCTGAGCTGGGTGTGCTGCGAGATGCCAGCTTTCATCAGGCGGTGCCTCCCTGCTCCGATGCAGCGAAGCGCGAGCGGAGCCGCGCGGTCAGAGTGGGGCCAAGGTAGATCCTCGCCACGGTATCGTCGAAAACGAGCTCGCGTACAGTGCCGGAGACCTTTACCTGCCCATCGAACATGATGTATGCCCGGTCCACGATGTCCAGCGTCTGCTCCACGTTGTGATCACTGATGAGCACCCCGATTCCCCGGTGGCGCAGCCCCGCCACGATGGATTGGATGTCGTGAACCGCGATCGGGTCCACTCCGGCGAACGGCTCGTCCAGCATCATGAATTTCGGCTGGGTTACGAGTGCACGTGTGATCTCGAGCCGTCGCCGCTCGCCGCCCGACAGGGCGTACGCCTTACTCCCCCGCAAATGCTTGATGCTGAGCTCATCGAGCAGCGCCTCGAGACGCTCGCGCCGCTGCTCGCGCGAGAGATGCATCGTCTCCAGGATCGCGAGGATGTTCTCTTCGACGGTGAGCTTGCGGAAGATCGAGGGCTCCTGCGACAGGTAGCCGATTCCCTGCCGGGCGCGCCGGTACATCGGCATTCCGGTGATGTCCTCGCCATCGAGCAGGATCTTTCCCTGCTGCGGTTGGATCAGCCCGACGATCATGTAGAAGGTCGTAGTCTTCCCGGCGCCGTTCGGCCCCAGAAGGCCGACGATCTCCCCCTGGTCGAGCCGTAGCGCGACGTCATTGACCACCTTGCGGCGGCGGTAGGTCTTCACCAGCCCCTCCGCCTGCAGGCGGCTGCGCTTTACGCCATGCAGGGCGGCGAACTCCTGCGTCTTGGACAGGATCGCCGCGTGCTCGCTCGTGTGGCGGAGGATGTATGCTAGCTCGCTCCGGAAGGGCGCCATCTCGCTCCAGTAACGTTCCGCGATCGTGATTAGCGCGTCGGGGGATGTCAGCGCCTTCTCCGGCAGAATGATGACCCCATCGCTTGCGAGACGGGGGAGCACGGACGATGCGAGGTGCGTCCGGACCTCATCGAGGCTCAGACGCCCCGCCTCACGCTCGGCATCGCGCCCTTCGATGCGGATCACCTCGAGGTGGTCGTCGCGGTAGCGGATGGCGATATCGTTGAAGACGGCCGCGCCGTCGGGGCGCGCCGAGAGGATGAGCGCCTCGAGCCCGAGCGCGGTCGAGCGGTCGCCGTGAGCGAGCCGATCGATGAGATTCTGCAGATCGGGCGGGATCGGATTCGCGGTCATGGCGGTGTGGCCCCGGACGGTCGGCCGCTACGGATCGGCTGCACGGTCGGTGGTCGAGGGGCGGGAGTGCCGTCTGGACGATTGGTTGGCGCCGCGCCACGCGGAGTACCGGGCTCCGCAACGGCGACACCCGGTTCCAAGTATACGCCGGACGCTCGATCGGTGACGGTCACGTTCCGCACCTGCTGGCTGTCGAAGGCGAGGGCGATCATGCGTCCCCGGACGTAGTTGATCGCCGCAACGCCGGTGGTCGTGTCGCGCGGCGCGAGCTGGTAAAAGGAGCTGGCGGACCCGCGCGCGAGGAGCTCTCGGATGCTCACCTTGCGGGTAGTATCCCCGCCCGTCGCTGTGGTGTCGAAGGTCGCGACGATCGTGTCGCCGCGCAGCCAGTCGCGCTCATCGGAGCGAATGCGCGTCGAATCAGGCTCGCTCTCCGCGTAGGCGCCACCCACCGCGAAGACCTCCCGGACACGCTGGTTCGGCATGCGAACGTCGAGCGAGTCGGCGAGGATGTCGTACGTCGGCGACACGGCACGGGCGCGTGACGCCCCCCAAGCGAAAGCCCGATCGAGCTTGCTCTCGGTCAGCCGGAAGTCGAGCGTGTCCGAGGTGAGCGTCACATCGTCGCTCACCGCTCGCGCCTCTCCCTTCGACAGGGCGCGCTCGAGCGTGCGGTTTCGCCCGAAGATGTCGATGACTCGGCCGTGGAGCGTGAAGGGGCGCTCCCCCTTTCCCTCGATGACGGGGCGCCGCATGAGTCGCGCAAACTGGCGGCCGTTGTCGACGTAGGCGGAATCCCCGCGCGCGACGACGTCAGTCCGTGTGAGCTCAACGTTCCCGGACGCGTACACGAGGCTGTCTGCCTCCATCACGACGGTGTTCGCGACCACGATCGCGGGATCGCCCGGCCGCCCTGCCGAGTCCCGCTCGACCATCCGGATCGTGGGGCGGCCGGGGGCGACCATACGCGAACGCGGCCGAAGCCCTTGCACCGCGCGGTAGTAGTCGACCACCGGCCCCTTGAGATTTGTGCCACTCGGCAGCGTCGCATCGACGTCACGTTCGGCACGCAGGTGCTCCTCGAGCTGACGGTACGTTACGCGCTGGGCGTTCAGCTTCAGCCGCGGCTCCTCGTACTCTACGTTGCCGATTAGAAAGACGATCTCTGTGTCGCCGTAGTGTTCGAGGCTATCGGCGACGATCACGATACTCTGGGCGGGACAACGCCCCCGGAACCGGTTTCCGCCGATGAACGAGTTGTACTTGCCGCTCGCCTGCTGGAATCCGACCACACGCGGTGGGTTGGCGGCGCTGACCGGCTCGAACTCGAATCGGCAGACGCCGGTGGGCGGGCCGGGTTGCTGCCCCGCCGCGGGCGTTGCGCAGGCGAGGGCGCCCGCGATGACGAGGGAGCGGGAGATACTCACTGCCCGGGTAGCGTGAAAGTGCCGGTCGTGCCGGGCATGACTTTGGACACGCGGAACTGGCGCATGTTCGGGTCTGACGTGAATCCCACGCCGCGCAGCGTCCGGGTGGGCTCCGTAAGCACGAAAGCGCTGTCGCTCGAGATCTCGTCGCGGATCTGACTATACATGAGCTGCGGCGTCTCCAGGCGCTTCCCGTCCTCGCTCAGCACGACCACGTTCTTCCGCGCCTCGGTCTCTTGCGCACGCGTGTTGTAGGTCCCCTCGCGCGACGTCAGCACCGAGCTTTTCTGCCCTGTGTTCGTGTAGAAAGTCGTGTGAATGTCGCGGAGCTCGATACGGGCGTTATCATCGAAAAAGTAGGCCGTGTCCGCCGTCAGCTCGGCCCGCATCAGCCCGCGGTCCGTCAGCACTGTCTTGATCTTGAACATTATCTGGTCGGCCGAGTCGGCGAGCGCGTTGCGCTCCTCCGCCACGGTCGGCACGCGCCCTGGATTGCAGGCCGCCGCCGCCCCGACCGCGAGCGCGGCTAGCATCAGTCGCCTACTCATACGACCCTCGCCCGCATGAGGTCGTGCAGGTGCACCATCCCCACCATCCGATCCTCCGCGTCCAGTACCGGCATCGCCATGATACCGTACTTCTCCATCTGGTACACCGCCGCACTCGCAAGATCGTCCGCACGCATCACCTTCGGTCGAGCGTTCATCACGGCCGACACCGGTACGGGGAAGAAATTCTCCTCCCGCTCCATCAGCCGGCTCATGTCTCCCGCCGTGAGAACGCCGAGCACGTGCCGCTCCTCATCCACTATCGCGAGCGTTCCGCGCCGCTCGGCCAGTGGCAATATCGCCTGCCGCATGGTAGCGGTCGGCGACAGCGTGGGAAGCTGCTCCGTGACCATCACGTCGGCCACCCGAGTGAGGAGTCGCCGGCCGAGGGACCCCCCGGGATGGAGACGCGCGAAGTCCTCCCGTTGAAACCCTTTCTCCTCGAGCAAGGCGATGGCGAGCGCGTCGCCGAGGGCGAGGGCTGCTGTAGTGCTCGTAGTCGGGGCGAGGTCGTGCGGGCATGCCTCCTCGCGCACTCCGGCGTCGAGCCGCGCGTCCGCCTGACGTCCCAGCGTCGAGTCCCGTCCGCCGGTGAGGGCGATGATCCTCACTCCAAGCCGCTTCAACTCCTCCAGAAGCGGGAACAGCTCCTCTGTCTCGCCGCTCTTGGAGAGGAGTATCGCCACGTCCTCCGGGCCGACGATTCCGAGGTCGCCGTGCAGGCTCTCCACAGGGTGGAGAAACGTGGCCAGAGTCCCGGTAGAGGTGAGCGTCGCCGCGACCTTGCGTCCGATCAGCCCGGACTTGCCTACGCCGGACACGATCACGCGCCCGCGGCACGCGGCGAGCATCTCGACCGCCCGCGCGAAATCATCCCCTAGCCGCCGCTCGAGCTCCGCGATCGCGTCGCACTCCATGCGGAGCACCCGGCGCCCCCGCTCGATGATCGTCGCCGCGACAGCGGCGTGTGCCGCGCTCGTCACGATGCTGCCTCGGCGGGCATCTCCGAGCGGTCGGCCACGTAGCGCTCTACGATGTCGGACCACTCCCCGCGCGCCACGAGCAGCGCCTCCGCGAACTCCCGGACCGCACCGCGCCCTCCCTCGCGTTGTAACCGCAGGCTACTGGCGTCCTTGACCTCCTGGACCGCATTCGCGACGGCGACTGGTAGTCCCACGACGCGCAAGATCCCCATGTCTGGGAAGTCGTCGCCGATGAACGCAGCCTCGTCAGGCTCGCACCCGTGTCGCTCTAGGATCCGCAGGAACGCGGGGAGCTTGCGCGCGTGCCGGTCCTGCACCAGGTCATCCACGTCCAACTCACGCGCTCGAATACGGACGCCCTCCGATTCCCTGCCGGTTACGATCACGACTTTGAGTCCGGCCATGCGGAGAAAGAGCACGCCGAGCCCGTCCTGGATGTCGTAGCGCTTGAGCTCCACGGGCCGGCCGGCGACGTCACCGATGTAGAGCCCGCCATCGGTGAGCACGCCGTCAACGTCAAGGCCGACAAGCCGGATACGGCGCGCGAGCGAGCTGTCGAACATCACCGGCACGCGCTCCATACATCCACCAGCCGCCTTACGAGCTCGTCGAGCTCGGCAAGGGGCACCATGTTCGCCCCGTCGCTCGGCGAACGCTCGGGGTGCGGGTGCGTCTCCATGAAGACGCCGTCGGCGCCCGCGCCCACCGCCGCTTGAGCGAGCGCCGGAATCAGCTCGCGTTCACCCCCGCTCGCTCCGCCTTCACCCCGCCCCGGCTGCTGCACGCTATGCGTCGCGTCGAAGATGACCGCCGCGCCAGTTGCAGCGCGCATCCGGCCGAAGGCGCGCATGTCCACGACCAGATCGCCGTAGCCGAAGAAGGTGCCGCGCTCGGTGACCGCGACCTCGCGGGTCCCTCCGCTTCGAATCTTCTCGACCGACCCGGTCATTCCTTCCGCCGTCATCCACTGACCCTTCTTCACGTTCACCGGGCGGCCGGTGCGGCCGGCGGCGACGAGAAGGTCGGTCTGCCGGCAGAGGAAGGCCGGGATCTGGAGGGCGTCCGCGACTTCGGCCGCCGCGGGCGCCTGTCCGGGCTCGTGAATGTCGGTCAACAGCGGCAGCCCGCTCTCAGCGCGGACCCGCTCCAGCGCCCGCAGCCCTTCGACCGGTCCCGGGCCCCTGGCGCCCGCCAACCGGGAGCGGTTGGCC
>JALZIF010000097.1 GCA_030860435.1 Gemmatimonadota bacterium
CGTTAGGCCGCGCTGAGAAACTCACGGTGCAGTCATTCACAGGAGGTGTGTTGTGAAGACAGGAACCGGCTTGGCAATCGTCTTTTTTGCAAGCGTGGCCGTGTGGACAGACATACGGGCCCAGGTCGCACGTCCGACGAAGCTACCGTGCGATCGCTCGACGACCGGGCGCGCATCGCCGCTCTCTAAAGCGCGATGTTCCGGCGCTCGAACGCTTGTGGTCCGATCAACTCGTCGTCAACGCTCCGAACAATCAGGTAGTCATTGGCAAACGCGCGGTTCTCGACAACTTCGTGCGCGCAGGCATCATCAACTTCTCGTCGTTTGAGCGACAGATCGAGTTCATTCGCGTTGACGGTGACT
Organism: Gemmatimonadota bacterium; assembly: GCA_030860435.1. GTDB lineage: Bacteria > Gemmatimonadota > Gemmatimonadetes > Gemmatimonadales > Gemmatimonadaceae. The sequence continues at coordinate 364 of JALZIF010000097.1, forward strand.
TCGCGACGATATGGGCCTTGAAACGGTTCAGCCGATCACTGACGCGCCCACAGCTGGACTCAAGGCGGGCCAGTCAATACAGCGCCGCTTCACTAACATCTGGAAGCGTGACGGCGACACGTGGCGTTTGTTCATCCGGCACGCCAACGTAATCCCGCCCGGGTGATGTAATGCTGGTCGGCACCGAGCATCGTGTGTACCACTCAAGTCTGCATGACGCATGACAATGGAATTGTAGCGCGGCCTACCAAGCGTTTGCAGCAGACGCCGCAGACTCGATGTCGTTGGCTTCCGTGTTGCTTCGCCACGGCAGCATCCATGATATGCCGCGCAGCTGAAACGCGAATCCGTTAGACGGCCACCAGGCTTCCACTCGTACAGGCTGATAGGGGCAAGATGGAGCCGCTCATTCCAGTCGTTCTCACGTTTTGGGTTGCGGTGTTCGGCGGCGGCTTCTATTTCGTGCGGCGTTACGTACGGGCCGTCGAGCGCCGGACAAATCAAGACGAGGCCGTCGCCGAGTTGCTGGCACGCGTCGCGAGCATGGAGGAGGTTGTGGACGATCTGCGGACTGACGTCGAACGTCTCGTGACCGGCCAGGAGTTCACGACCCGGCTCCTTGCCGATAGGAGTCGCTCCACGTCGTCGCCCAGCTAAGGAGGCGCTGCGGCTGGCGGTTCGACGCCGGCCGCGGGCCGCGCCGGGACTCCGGGCCGCTCGGGCTCGTCGATGGCCTCCGCGTCGAGGGCGCCTGGGCCCTGGTCGACGTCGGCGGCGAGACCCGCGCGTTGGACGCTGACTCCGGGGCGGCCGTCTCCTCCTATGAGGCGCCATTTGTCAAGTCTCAAGAGAAAGTTGATTAGCGCGTACGATACATAACACGGCTCCTCGCCGTTGGATTTCAGTTCAACCGGGACCTCCGCCTAGCGACTGGCTCCTGCTTCGCCGACGGCGGCGATTCACTTCGATGCTCGAGGAATCAACGATGCTGTTGGTGACGCCGCGGCCTACGAGATAGCGATGAAGCCAGAACCCGTCGCGGCCGGCTTCGTAGCAGCTGCGGACCGGTGCGGTCGCGGGCAGCCCGAAGTGGGCCTTCGCCCAGGCGATCTCTGCGTCGAGCACCTTGAGCATGCGCGCCGGTATGGTGCGCACGAGCAGGGCCTGGTTGATGCTGGTCGTCATGGCGAGTTTCCACTCGCTGTTGCCGAGCTCGAAGGCGAGATATAAGGTAGAAGCAACACGTGGGCGGGTCGCTGCTGGTCGCATGGGCTTCTCCTTCTGTGAGAGGTTGGAAGAAGCCCGAACAGTGGCGGCCCGTCTGCGTGAGCCGCCAGTTCCTACATAAGTTCTAACGAGCCCGACAGACTGTGTGAAAGCTCTATAGACCAGCGCCGCCTTCGATCATAAGCTGTGCGCGTCTCGATCCCCGCGAGCCGCGAGGTGTTGCGATGGGCTACATCGAAGGCAGTGACCGCCACCAACAGATCAATGAGGCTTACCAACGGATGCTGAGGGGCGACGTGAGGTACCGCTTCGTGATCGACATGGCATCGTTGAAGAATCGTACAGCTAGCGCTTGCTAGAACGCGGCGGCCACTCGCCTTGCCAGTACTACTGAGTAGCAGTACCTTTCCGCGATGCCCGGACGATGGATAGGAATTGAGTTCATCTACACGCCATCGTTCGAGCGCTCCGCGCGGAGACTGCTGGACGATGAGTCGATGCGCCGAGCGGAACTCGCCCTCGTCGCTGAGCCGAGGGCTGGCGCAGTCGTCGCGGGGGCCGGCGTCATCCGGAAGCTGCGCGTAGCCCTCCCGGGCCGCGGAAAACGGGGGAGCGCGCGCGTCGCGTATCTGTACGTGGAGGCACGGGGCCGGATCTACTTCCTTCTCGCGTATGCGAAGGGAGACCAGGTGGATCTGACGGCCGCCGACAGGAAGCTGCTTCGGCAACTGGCGCGAGAACTGGAGGCGAGCGAATGACGATCCGGACCAAGACGATCAGGACCAAGCGGAACCTCGCGCGGTTGCTGGTGCGCAGCATGAAGGAGGCGGTGGCGATCGAGTCGGGACGTCTTCGACCTGCGCGTCGCCACCGGCGAACAGTGTTGGACGTGGCGGTCACGCCGCCGCCGGAGTATCGGGCGGCGCGTATCCGTGTGCTTCGAGAGGGGCTCGGCCTGTCCCAACCCGTCTTCGCGAAGGCGTTGAACGTGAGCGTCGCCACCGTGCGCGGCTGGGAGCAGGGGACGCGAGTGCCGGATGGCCCGTCCCGCCGCCTGCTCGAGCTGGCCGAGCGGCATCCGAAGGTGATCTTGGGTGCCGTTCGCGATTCCCGCGGCCGGGCGGTGCGCTCGCCTGCGGCATAACAAGGCAATGCAGGCTGACGAGGCCGCGCGCTCGCTGCGCTCGGTTGCGTCCTCGCAGCCGATTGCCAGGCGTTAGGCGCAAATCCAGAAGGGGACGCGGGCCTTGAGAAACGCGCACACCTTAAACATCGATGAGAGCGAAAACCATAGATCGCCGCGAGATCGAGCTGAAACAGGAAATGCTCGACAGGTTGAAGATATGTCTCCGAGGGCCGGTGTTCGCGCCTGGCGACGTCGGCTATGAGGAGTCCCGGACCGTCTGGAACGGCATGATCGACAGAAAGCCTGCCGTCGTCGCTCGGTGCCTTGGCATCGCCGACGTGATTGAGTGCGTGCTGTTTGCGCGCGGAAACAACCTCCTGCTCTGCATCAAGGGCGGAGGACACAACATCGCGGGCCTGGCCGCGGCTGACGGCGCGCTGATGCTCGATATGTCGCTCATGCGCGGCATATGGGTCGATACCCAGAGAAAGGTTGCCCACGCGCAGGCTGGTTGTCTTCTCGGCGACGTGGATCGAGAAACGCAGGTGCACGGGCTCGCTGCCGTCCTCGGCTTCGTCTCGCTCACCGGCATCGCCGGACTTACCCTGGGCGGCGGATTCGGCTACCTGACGAGGCGTTGGGGCTGGACGGCAGACAACGTTATCGGGATGGACGTCGTGACCGCCGACGCACGACTGGTGCGCGCGAGCAGCGACGAGAACGCGGACCTTTTCTGGGGCCTGCGGGGCGGTGGCGGAAACTTCGGCGTCGTGACCGGCATCGATTACGTGCTCTACCCGGTCGGTCCGGAGGTCGTCGGTGGCCTCGTGGCCTGGCACGCGAGCGAGGCGCCCAGGGTGCTCGAGCTGTACCGGACGCTCGCCGAGAAGGCTCCGCCCGAGCTCACGCTCGTCGCGCTCATGCGTCCGGCGCCTCCCGCACCGTGGCTTCCGAAGGACACGCATGGAAAGCCGATCGTGGCGTTGCTTGCCTGCCACACCGGGAGACCGGAGGAGGGCGAGAACGCCGTCGCTCCAATCAAGTCGTTCGGCAGTCCAATCGGTGACGTACTCGTGCGCCGGCCGTATGCGCAGATGCAGTCGCTGCTCGACGCTACACAGCCAAAGGGCCGCCGCTACTACTGGAAAAGCGAGTACCTCCAGCGCATCGAACCGGTTCTGTGCGAGAAGGTTATCGAGCATGCGGCAAGAATCCGATCGCCTCACTCGGCCGTGATCCTGTTCCAGATCGAAGGCGCCCTGAACCGGCTCAACGAGGATTACTCGCCCGTCGGTAACCGCGACGCGCGCTACGTGCTCAACTTGGCGGGCTCGTGGGAGCAGGCGGACGAGGACGGGGCGAACATCGAATGGGCACGCGAGGCGTGGCAAGACATGAAGCAGTTTTCGACCGGCGGCACGTACATCAACTTCCTGACCGAGGACGAAGGCTCTGAGCGCATCGAGGCGGCGCTCGGCAAGGCACTCCAGCGGCTCGCTGAGGTCAAGACCAGATGGGATCCGAAGAACGTGTTCCGCACGAACCGCAACATCAACCCGGTCTGAGCGAGGGCAGTGCGCCGAACAGCCGGTTGCAGCGGACGGCGCTGCCCGCCGCCGCTGAACCGTATCGTTGAGGTTGTAGAAAAACCCGCTTGTCAAGCACGTGAGGCCGGGGTTGGACGCGGCGCGTTAGGCGATGAGGGAAACCGCTCAGTGGTTAGTGTCGGGCGCGACGGAAGCAGGCGACTTGTCGGGGAGCTTTGCTCGGCTAGGCAGCGTACCCGTGGTGAGCGAGCTTCTCGATGTTGTGACCAGGCAGAAGAGCTTCCATTGGGCGTCGACCTTGATGCGACGACGCACCGTCGGCGCGTGTCCTTTTCCGGAATCCAGACCGGTGGGGCATGCTTTTGAGAAGGTGGTGGGAAAAGGTTGTGAGAACCGACACTGATGGCGTTCTTGGATATCGGTCCAAATTCGCGACGGGCATCTGCAGATCATTCCGAAGGGCACTCCGATAGGTGGGCCTGTTCGGCGTGCTCTTGCTCGTCGCGGGAATCCGTTCCATCGAGCGCGTTGCCCCTAGGCCAGCTTCCTTCTCGACGGAAGAACGTAATTCTGGAACACGTATTTCCAAGGGACAGCCAGCATCGGCACCGGAACCCAGATAAAAATGCGGGCCATCTCCTCGGCCGCTGAACCGGAGAGCGTGCCGGCCTGCCACAACGGGTAGGCGACGACGCCAAGCCAGAGCACTTTGTAGCCGATCATGAAGAGCATGACCGGCAGCATCTTCAGGGGATAAAACAGCCCCAGGCCGGATAGCGTCGAGTAGGAAACGAACATGCAGAATGCCACAGCCCGGACGTGGTCCCATGAGCCCTCGTGGGTGACGATCACGGTCCATGAGTCAAACCCTACGAAGACGAACATCAGGCAGTAGAACAGCCTCAGCAGGTAGATATTGATCGGCCGAACGCCTTCGTAGCGGTCGTGGTCGGGCGTGAAGATGGTAGTGATGGACATGTGAGTGACTGTTCCGTGTTATGGTGCGCTGGCCGGGAGCGCGCGCGAGACTTCGAATCCGTTTTTGAAGACGCGGACGATGGCGCACGTGAACTCGATGTCGCCCAGCGGATTTCCATCGACGAGCACAAGGTCCGCGCGCGCTCCTGGCGCGATGCGACCGCGGTCGGAAAGCCTGAATGCTTCAGCGGGAGAAAGCGTAGCAGCCTTCAGGGCCTCAGCGGGCGAGAGTCCGGCTTCCGTCAGGAGCTGCAGCTCTCCGTGCAGCGACACGCCGTGGCTTCCCAGATTCGGCGCGTCTGTCCCCGCGAGGATGCGAACGCCGGCTGCCCTCATGCGGCGGACATTCTCCTTCGCTCGATCCACATCGAACCTGACGAGGTAAGGCGCCATCGGGTGCTGCGGACCGGGGCCGGCTTTAGTTAGTCCCAAGCGTTGGGCCGCTGTGAGATAAGGTGAAAGACGCGGGTCCGCGGCCAGCGCAGATCCGACGCCCTTGCCGTGAAATGCGCCGAAGATGGACAGCGTCGGCGTGACAAAGGTTCCTCGTCTTGCCATTTCGCCTGCCAGTGCGCCGTCCATGAGCGTTTCGCTGAAGCTGTGCGCCAGTCCGTCAGCGCCGGCCAGCACGGCATCGCGGGCCCCTTCGAGCGAGCTGATGTGAGCGACGGCAAGCACACCCTCGGCATGCGCAGCCGCGATCAGAGCGGCAAGGGTCTCGCGCGAGATCGTCGTGAACAGCGGCGCTCCCGGCTCATACAGGATCTTGATATAGTCGGAGCCCTCGGCGATTCGGGCCCTCACGAAAGCTGGAGCTTCACCGGGTGCCGAGATTGTCGGGAACGGAATGCCGAACTGCGTGCCGAGTCCGCGCGGCGAAGTGATCGGGGAGCCGGCCGTGTAAAGATCGGCGAGTTCAGTTCGCTCGATCCGCTCTCTTCGGGATTTCAGAGGCTGCGCGACATCAATGCGAGTGAGCATGTCGAACACTGTCGTCACGCCAAACCGCGAAGCTTCGCGCAGCGAGCCTTCACCCATGACGTGTCCATGTGCGTTCATGAAGCCGGGAAGAAGCGTGTGCCCGGATGGCGCCGGCTCGACGACCGGCACGCGGCGATGCGCGGGATGGCCGCCGCGGGGTGGTCGTACGTCTGGTACCGTGCGGCGTTCGAGGGGGAGCTCGGCGGCCAGCGCCAGGCGGTTAACGCGATGGCCATGGTCGTGCCGGCCGGCCAGGGGCGTGTACACGTGGTGTGGGGGATGGGAAGCATCAGTCGCTGTCTGCTGGACGACGCGACTTTCGAGCAGCTCTTCCACAGCCTGCGTCCTGCCGGCTGGACGTCGGACGGGGGCCAGGCGCTGATGCGCGCTCTCGTCGGCGCGTGGCGCTTCACCGCGAGCAACGGCCTGCAGCCGCTCACCTTCAAGGCCGACGGCCGCTATGAGCGCGACCTCGGAAGCCGCGCGCGCGTCGGCGTCGTGGAGCGGACGTCCGCGACGGCGAGCGGGGGCAGGTTCACGTTGCGGGAGGGCATGCTCACGCTCGCGCCGGACCACCGTCCCCAAGCTCCCGACCGCTACCGCGTCCGACTCTACGACGAGTGGTTCCTCGGCGGCTGGAAGCGCGCCATCGCTCTGCTCGACGGCACCGCGAACCCGCCACTCGTCATCCCCTACTTCCGGGTGGACGAGAGCGACCGCTGATGGCGGGCATCGCCGCGAGCGCTCGCGCCAGCGATCCGCCGGCGCCATCATCTACGCGTCTCGGGTACACCCCAGGGTACTCAACTGCTGGGCTTCCTCACGCGATGGTCGCATGTCAACTCGCAACGCTCCGCCAACCACTCGACACACGCCGTACAGTTCGCCTTCTGATCGCCGACCCACGCAAGCGGCAGCACGAACTGCGTGCAGTTCCGAATCCGGCCGCACCTACCGCCTCGATCGCCTCATCGGTAGAGGCGGTTTCGGCGAGGTCTACCTCGCCACGCCAACATCAGGACCCGGCCTCCCCGCCCAAGTGTGCGTCAAGATCAGCGACCGCATCTCCGGCTGGCTTCGTGAGGCCTACTTCGCCGAGCTCCTCACCGGCGAGAAACGAGCACTTCGCGTCTTTGATCGCTTCGCCGAAGTGGATGGCGGCCAGATGCGGTACTGTCTCGCGATGGAATACGCCGAATACGGCGACCTCGGCACGTGGCTGAGTCGGCACGGCGCACAGTCGGAGCGCTTTGTCCGCCGCGAGATCGCGGCGATCCTGGGCGCGCTCGACGCCTTGCACCGCGGACATGCGCTGCATCGGGACCTCACGCCGTTCAACGTCTTCGTCTGTGAAGGCGAGCAGTTGAAGCTCGGCGACTTTGGCATCGCGACGCACCAGCTCAACCGGCGCGGTGTCACCGCCGACGCGTTTAACCTGTTTCACGTGCCGAATGAAATCGCATGGGGCAAAGTGCGCCGGTGGCAAAAGCGCGACGACATCTACCAGATCGGACTCATAGCGGCGATGCTGCTGCGCGGTGATATCACGAGGCCGATGCGGAGCAAGGACGTGCGCGGGCTTCCCTGCAGCGATCATCTCAAGGAAGTCATACATCGCTGCCTCGGATCGCGCGGCAAACGGTACGAGGCCGCGAGCGAGTTGATCGCGGCGCTTCGACGGCGGCCGAAGGAGCCACGACTCGGTCGAGTTAAAAGTCTCGCTGGAAAACGTCTCTCTTTCACGGGCTTTCTCGGGCGCCCGCGAAGTGAAGCAGTCGCCGTAGCGAGGAAGGCCGGCGCAATCGTGCAATCGAAGCCGGGTCAGTCCACCGACGTGCTGGTACGCGGCCAACCGAACGCGCTACAGATCGCCGGGAAGGATGGAGGGTCGAAGCTGATTGAAGTTCGACGTCTGGCCGCGCAGGGGTACAAGGTGACGGTCATTGGTGAGCGCCAATTCTGGCGGCTCGCCGAATCGACGTCGCGAACGCGCAGGAAGAAGGCGGCGCGAACGTCCAATGCGCGTCGATGAGTCTCGCGCGTTGCGATCCGAATCGGGAACGCTTTCGTCGCTGAGGTCGGCGCGCACAGTGCTGGCGATTTGCCAATCGTGGCGCTCACTGGACGGTGAGGGTCGTCAGGACCGCGCAGTGGTCCGACCACATTGCGTGGGGGGCATGGCAGCCTCCCTGTGCCGCCGGAACCCTCGGCATCTCGGTGGTGATGTGACCGGTAATACTTGCCGAGGCCGGAAACGCCGCGGCCTTGCCTGACAGGATCCAATCGTTAAGGTCGGCACGGCCACGGTGATCGAACCGAGGGAACTCCGTGAGTGTGGCCTCATCGTTATCGAGATTATTGAAGTCGCCCATGATGATAGGTGGAATCCAGCGCGACGCGCCGAAACGCTGTTCCAGGGCGGTCACGGCGGCGTTGACCATACTGACGTGTTCGGAATGCTCATTCGGCTGCACCGCTGGGGGGGGGGGAGGGATCGCCAGGTGTACGTTGTAGACGTGAAAGGCGGCGCCGGGACGTTCCCTCGCCTCGAGGCGGGCCAGCGCCATCTCGTTGCCGGCGATCCAGGCCAAGCCGCCCTGCGTGTCCCGATTGCACTTGTCGCGCTGGGATGGACCGTCGATCCATGACGAAACCGTGGAACCAGCCGCCAAGTCGCAGGCCGGCAGGCTCCGCCGCAGGTGTGCGCCCTCTTGGCTTGGAGCGTCGTCGGCGAACGCCTGGGCGGCATCCGCTGCCGGCGTATCGGTCATGAGGTTGCGAACGCGTCGGGGATTGTAGAGGAGGGCAAGTCCGGACATCGCTTCGCATGCGTTTTGCGAGCGGCCTTCCGTTGTGCAATGGAAATTGCCGCCCTTCTTCGTCAGCGCAGTCAGGTACGCGATCCGGTATTTGACGCCTGTGCCGGTCTCGAGCGACGACAGCAGTCCGTCGAGCGGCGTGTAATCCCTGATGAAACCGTGATCGAAGGCGCACCACGTCCAGGCATTGACTTCCTGAAGGGCGATGACGTCGGGCACGATACCGCCCGCCTTGAGGCCACTGCCGATATTTGCGTACCGGAACTTCCAGTTGCCGTCGGCGTTGTTGCACGGCACGTCCATGACTCCCCGCATGTTGATGCTGAGTAGGCTCAGCTGTGCAGCGGGCGGCTGATTCGGGGAGTCGTTCGGCGGACCGCACGCGCTGAGACCGAGGAATGCGGTGGCCATAATGTCGATTCGCGCACATATCCAAGCCCGCTCCATGAGCCACCCTTTCCGGACGGCGGCACTCACCTGGCTGGGCCAGACACGTGAGCCCCTCGCCGTCCTGTTCTGGTTGAGCATTTCCGCGACAGTCGGTCTTCTGACGCGATGACAGTATAGGCGTCGATTGTGGTGTTGGCGAGAGTCTCTGGTCAGTGGTTGAAGGCGCGTCAAGCGAGTCGACGGTATTCACCACCGAATCGCAAGGTCGGGCTGCCATCACCCGCTGGAATACGGGTACGATATTCGAACGCTGCAGGAACTATCGGGACACACGGACATCAGTTTGACGATGATCTACACCCACGCCCTGAACCGCGGGGCGTTAGGTGTCCGGAGTCCGGCGCACCGGTTGGGCCGTGAGCTAGCAGATGTTGCGACGAGTCTTGCGCTGACACAGTCAGGGATAGTATCCGTGCAGGTGAACAGGTAGTTAGGCGGCAACGGAGACCCCCAGTTGGCGAGCTGGTCTTGGTGGAGAGTTCTCGGCGTGACCGCGTCCTACGTCGTCGTCGTCACCGCTATTCGCCTGTGGCACGCCGTGTCCCGCGTGGAGGCCGAGGCGCGGCGCGCGGGATTGGATCTCGAGAGCACGTACCTCGTCCTGCCGCCGTCGCCCACGTGGTGGCCAGCGGTCTTACTCGGTCCACCGCTCGCCTTCGTCATGTGGCGGCTGTGGCGGGGCGCGCGCCGATAGTGTTTGAGCAGCCGGGGGGATAGGTTAACACAAGTGTCCGGCAACATGGGTAACACTTTGTGCTGGGTGTCGTCGTGCTGGACGTCGAGCCGCTGTGAGCGACGATGAGATGTGTGACGACGCCGGTTAGGAACTGTGACGACATAACTGATTCAATGGGTTTGGACGCGCGGCCGGATCGTGTAGTTCCAGTCACCGTGGAATGCATGCGGCTCAAGGCGGAGCTGTGACATCTGCTGGTCGGTGATGGCGACGCCCATCGGGTAGCGA
>JALZIF010000008.1 GCA_030860435.1 Gemmatimonadota bacterium
GGAGGATGCCGCGCGCGAGCTGAACGCCCCGTTCTTCCACGCGCTCGATTCGACGCGTCCGTGGGTAACGCTCAAGCTTGCCATCTCCCTCGATGGCGCCGTCGCGGACGCGCACGGCGCGTCGCGGTGGATCACCGGCGTGGAGTCACGACGTGAGACGCACCGTCTTCGCGCTGGCCACGACGCTGTCGCTGTCGGCATCGGGACCGTGCTCGCTGACGATCCCGCGCTGACGGTCCGCACCGTACCGTCGCCGCGCGTGCCTCCCCGCCGCGTCGTTTTCGACCGCCAGGCTCGCCTGCCCATCGATTCGGTTCTCGTCCGAACGGCGGACGATGTGCCGACTGTCGTGGTCTGCCACGCGGCGGATTCGCGGCGCATCGACGCGCTTCGTGATTCGCACGTGGACATCGTGGATGCCCCGACGCTCGAGGCCGCGCTCGTGTCACTTCGCGCGATGGGCATCCGCTCCCTTCTCGCAGAGGGTGGTGCGCGGCTCGCAGGCAGTCTGCTCGGGAACGCACTCGTCGACCGACTTGTTATCTTTCAGGCGCCTGTGCTGCTCGGGGGGGGCGCGCTCAGCGCCTTCGCGTACGTGCCGCCGGGGAAGGTCGACCAGGCACGGCGACTCGCCGTCATCACGCGCCGCCGGCTCGGCGACGACGTAATGACTGTTTACAGGGCCAGCGACCCGAGGCCAACGGACGCCGATTGTTCACCGGACTCGTCGACGACATCGGAACGGTAGAGGGGGTCGAGACCACGCCCGCGGGGCGCGAGCTCCGGGTGCGATGCCGCTACGATGACCTCGTCGTGGGGGAAAGTATCGCGATGAACGGCGCGTGCCTCACCGTGCGCGAGCGCGGCCCTGGGTTGTTCACGGTCGCCGCGGTTGCGACGACGCTGGACCGAACCGCGATCGGCGACTGGTGCGCCGGAACGCGGGTCAATCTCGAGCGCGCCATTCGTGTTGGTGACCGCATCGGCGGTCACATCGTGCAGGGGCACGTCGACGGCGTTGGCACCGTTCGCAGCGCGGTGTGGCGTGATGACGCCTGGCTGGTGGACGTCGGGCTCCCCCCCGGGCTGTGGACGCTCATGGTGCCGCACGGAGCGATCGCCGCCGACGGGGTGAGTCTGACAGTGAACGATCTCCCCGCCCCCGACGTCGTTCAGCTATCATTGATCGACTACACGCTGCGCAATACGACCCTCGCTGACCTCGCACCCGGGCGCCGGGTGCACGTCGAGGCGGATATGATCGGGAAGTACGTGGCAGGGCTTGTGGGACCGTACCTGGAGAGAGCGAGATGAGAGCCGCAAATCTCGAATTCGCCCCTGCGACCCCTCGCCATTCACATCTCGCGATTCCGAGCCCATGCCGTTCGACACCATAGAGCAGGCGATCGTAGACATCAGGGCGGGGAAGTTCGTACTCGTGGCTGACGACGAGGACCGCGAGAATGAGGGGGACCTCATCTGCGCGGCGCAACTCGTCACCCCCGAGGCGGTCAACTTCATGATCAGGCGCGCCGGAGGTCTTATCTGTCTCGCGCTGACGCCGGAACGGTGCGACCAGCTCGGTCTCACCCCCATGAGCGAAGAGAACGTAGACGAGTATCGTACGGCGTACACGGTGAGTATCGACGCGGCGCCGAAATTCGGCGTCACCACCGGCATCAGCGCCGCCGACCGTGCCACGACGATCCGGGCGGCGGTGGATGCCGCGTCGGGCCCGACCGACCTGCGGCGTGGGGGACACATCTTCCCGCTCAGGGCCCGCGAGGGCGGCGTGCTTCAGCGCGTCGGACACACGGAGACGGCGGTGGATCTCGCGCGCCTAGCGGGACTCTTTCCCGCCGGGGTGATCTGCGAGGTCCTCAACGAAGACGGGACGGCGGCACGACGCCCCGAGCTCGAGGCGTTCGCCGCCATTCACGGACTCACCTTCGTTACGGTAGCGCAGCTCGTCGCATACCGCCTCCGGAACGAGCGCCTTGTCCACCGGGTCGCCGAAGCGCGCGTGCCCACGCAGTGGGGTGATTGGCGCATCATCGGATACCGGAACGATGTGGACGCGCACGAGCACGTTGCGCTGATCTTCGGTGAGGTCGGCGATGGGGAGGAGGTGCTGGTGCGGATGCACTCGAAGTGCCTGACGGGGGACGTGTTCGGATCGCAGCGGTGCGACTGCCAGTGGCAACTTCGCACGGCGATGGATATGATCGCGCACGAAGGACGGGGAGTCGTCGTGTATCTGGACCAGGAAGGGCGCGGCATTGGCCTCCTCAACAAGCTCAAGGCGTACGAGTTGCAGGACATGGGCGCCGATTCAGTCGAGGCGAATGAGCAACTCGGCTTCAAGCCGGACCTTCGGAACTACGGGATCGGGGCACAGATACTGCTCGACCTGGGCATCAAGTCCATCCGACCGATGACGAACAACCCGAAGAAGCTCGTTGGCCTCGAGGGCTACGGCCTGCGACTCGCCGACCGCGTGCGAATAGAGGCGCCGGTGACGTCCGAGAACCGCGGATACCTGGACACGAAGCGGGACAAACTCGGCCACCTCTTCTCGCACTGAGCGGCGGCGGATGGCCGAGTTTACCGGGAGTGCGAGTGGCGCCGGGCGCCGCTTCGCTATCGTCGCCAGCCGGTTCAACGAGGGAATCGTCCAGCGGCTCGTGGACGGCGCGATGGACGCCCTGACACGGCACGGGGCCGCCTTCGAGAACGTGGATGTCGCCTGGGTCCCGGGCGCGTGGGAGCTTCCCGCAGGGGCGCGCCGCCTCATGACCAGTGAGCGGTATCATGCGATCATCGCCGTCGGCGCTGTGGTCCGCGGCGATACGCCGCACTTCGAGTATGTCGCCGGCGAGGCCTCGCGCGGGCTCGCCGCGGCGAGCGCGGAATTCGACATTCCCGTCGGGTTCGGCCTTCTCACGTGCGACGACATGCCGCAAGCCGAAGCGCGCGCCGGAGGAGAGCACGGCAACAAGGGGTGGGATGCGGCCATTGCCGCGATGGAGATGGCCGATCTGTTCGACCGCCTCGATGCCGCGCACGAGGATTGAGACGCGCGGTCGCGCCCGCGCCCTTCAGGCGCTCTACGCCTGGGACATGCGCCATAGCGACTCGCTCGACATCGTCGCGGCGCAGCTATGGGACGACCTCAGCGTCGCCCCTGCAGAACGCTCCTTCGCCGGCCGCATCGTCCGCACCGTCCTCGAGAGTGGCCGCGACATCGATGCTGCGCTCCGCGATGTGACTACGAACTGGCGGCTGGAGCGGCTCGGTGCGATCGAGCGCTCAGTGCTCCGCCTTGGCGCCGCGGAGCTTCTCGGCGGAGATACACCCCCCCGAGTCGTGATCCAGGAATCGGTCACCCTCGCCGAGCGATACGGCAGCGGTCAGAGCGCGCGCTTCGTGAACGGCGTTCTGGACGCCTTGGCGCGGAAGCTGGGGCGGCTGTGACGGACGCTATTCGCTTCTAGCGAACCCTCCCGCAATGCGCATCCTCCTCGTCAATTGGCAGGACCGCGAGAACCCTCACGCGGGCGGCGCCGAGATTCACCTGCATGAGATCTTCAAGCGGATCGCCGCGCGCGGACACGAGGTGACGCTACTCTGCGGTGGATGGCCAGGGTGTGCGCCGCGCGTCGAGCTCGACGGTCTCGATGTGCATCGAGTTGGGACGCGTTACACCTTCCCCTTCCGGGCCCGCCGCTATTTCGAACGGCTGCTGGCCGGCAAGGAGTGGGACGTACTCGTCGAGGACATCAACAAGGTCCCGCTCTACACTCCGCGCTGGAGCGCTAGCCGCGTCGTTGCTCTCGTTCCACACTTGTTCGGCACAACCGTCTTTCGCGAGGCTTCACCACCGATCGCGGTGATGGTGTGGCTCGCCGAGCGCTTCATTCCTCGTGTCTATCGCGGCGTCCCGTTCGAGGCGATCAGCGACAGCACCGCGCGCGACCTCGCCGTCCGCGGGGTACCTCGTGAGACGATCCGTGTCATCTACCCGGGGATCGATGCCGGGCACTACACCCCTGCGCCCGCGCTTCGGGCTGAGCGCCCGCTCTTCGCCTTCCTCGGACGACTCAAGCGATACAAGGGCATTGACCTCGTGATTCGGGCGTTCGCGGAGCTGCGACACCCGACTGCCGCCCTCGAGATTGCCGGAACGGGGGATTATCGAGCGGATCTCGAGCGGCTCGCGCGTTCGCTTGACCTTGGCGGGCGTGTGCGGTTTCTTGGGTTCATACCCGAGTCGGAGAAGCTCGAGCTTCTCCGGCGCGCGTGGGCGCTCGTCTTCGCGTCGCCCAAAGAAGGATGGGGCATCACCAACCTGGAGGCCGCGGCGTGCCGAACCCCGGTCGTTGCGTCGGACTCGCCAGGCCTTCGCGAATCGGTCCGTCATGGCGAGACGGGGTTCCTTGTGCCACACGGCGACGTGTCAGGGATGGCCGCCGCGATGGCCCGCCTGGCAGAGTCTCCGGCGCTCGTCGCAGAGCTCGGAGCGGCGGGGCGGCGGTTCGCCGAACGCTTCACCTGGGACGAGGCGGCGCGGCTGACCGAGGCGCATCTCCTCGAGGTTCGTCGAACGTCTGGAATTCTCCCGGACCACGCAGCGGTCGCGGTGCGGGAGCGCTTCATCTCGTAGCGTCAAGGGAGGCAAAGCAGTGGAAATCATCTTTCACGCGCATCGCGCGGTGATCTCGGACAACATGCGAGCCCGCGCCGAGCGTGCAGTCCGTAAGCTGGCGACGCGCGTCCGTCGGGCCGTGCACGCGGTGGTTCGCTTCGAGCAGGATGGCCCCGTTCGTCGCGTCGAGGTTGTGCTGAATGCAGCCGGACGGCGAGCGCTCGTTGCCGAGGGGGTTGGACGCAATTACGGCCCCGCGCTCGCCGCGGCGATCGAGCGCATCGAAGCTCAGTTGGAGCACCGTAAGCGCACGCCGAAGGCGCGCGCGCGCCAACTTGCTCGCGCGTGAAGAAGAAGCGCTTCACGGTCGCCCGCCTCCTCGAGGCGATGCGCGACACCCTGGAACTCGAGCTCATTGGCGACGATGCCGGGCTCGCGCGCGAGATCACCAGCAGTGAGGCGTCGAGCCCGGGGCTGGTCCTCGCGGGTTACTTCGACCGGTTCGTCGCCCAGCGCATCCAGGTGTTGGGCGAGACTGAGATCGCCTTCCTCTTTTCGCTCACGGGTGACCGCCGGCGCGAGGTGCTGGCGCGGTATCTCGCCTATCCGATTCCATGCGTCTTCGTCACCAAGTCGCAGGAGATCCCTTCCGAGCTGCTCGAGACTTGCGGTCGCATCGGAATGCCGATCCTGCGCTCGGCCTTGAAGACGAACGAGTTCTACCGCCGGATCAAACCATACCTCGAGGAGGAGTTCGCCGCGTCGACGACGCTGCACGGCTCGCTATCGGACGTATTCGGCGTTGGGCTCCTGTTCGTCGGGCAGAGTGGGATCGGGAAGTCTGAGTGCGTGCTTGATCTCGTCGAGCGCGGGCACCGGCTCGTCGCGGACGACCTCGTCATCGCGACGAGGCGCGGGAACGACGTCGTCATCGGCCGCGGGCACGAGCTTCAACGCCACCATATGGAGATTCGCGGCGTCGGAGTCATCGACATCCCGGCCATCTTCGGGATCCACGCCGTGCGGCTGCAGAAGCGCATCGAAGTTGTCGTGCAGCTCGAGGAGTGGGACAAGGCCGCGAACATCGACCGCACCGGGCTGGACGTGGAAACGACCTCGATTCTCGGGGTCGACATGCCGAAGGTGACTATCCCGCTCAACCCCGGAAAGAATATCACCGTCGTGGCCGAGGTCGTCGCCATGAACCACCTGTTGCGCTACAGCGGCGTCGATCCGGCGGAGGCGTTCAACGAGCGGCTGATGAGCCGCATGCGCGACGCCGCCGGCGTACGCCGCTATCTGCGCGAAGACGATGAATAGGCCGGGCGAACCGGGCACTCCGGGGGACACCGGTAGTCCGAGTGCCGACCAGGATGCGTTGACGGTCCAGCCGGCGGCGCTCGTCGCCGGACACGGGGGGTTCGCCGAGGGCCTCGTGTCGGCGGCGGTGCAGATCACGGGGCGCGGGGACGCTTTCGTGCCGATGTCGAATCGCGACCTCGGCGCGGACGACATCGAGCAGCAGATGCGGCAGATCGTCGAGGAGCGCGGCATCCGCGTCATCTTCACCGATCTGCCCGCCGGGAGCTGCACCATCGCCGCCCGCCGCGTTCTGCGAGAGCACACCGAGGTGACGCTGGTGACAGGGGCTAATCTCGCCGCACTGCTGCACTTTGTCTCACACGGCGCGGGCACAGCGCACGAGGCGGCGGTGGGGGCGGCGGAGCGTGCCCGCGGTTCGGTGCTCGTCGTGGGGATACCCGGTGGGCGTTGAGCTTTACCGCGTGGACGACCGCCTCATTCACGGTCAGGTCGTCGTCGGGTGGGGCCAGCCGATGAGCCTTGGCTTCATCGCCCTCGTGGACGACGAGGTGGCGAACAGCGACTGGGAGCAGGAGCTTTATCGCATGGCGGTCCCCCCGGACATGGATGTCTTCTTCGAGCCGGTCGCGGGCGTGGCCGGCCGGCTGGCGCGCTGGCGGGCAGACGAGCGCCCAGGGATCCTCCTCACCGGCGACATCGGCACCATGGCGCGTCTCGTCGACGCTTGCGATGAGATCCGGGCGGTGAATCTGGGAGGGATTCACCACCGTGCCGATCGAACTCATCGCCTGCGCTACATCTATCTGTCGCCCGTGGAGGAGTCGTTGCTCCAGCAACTCGCGTCGAAAGGTGTCGAGATCACCGCGCAGGACGTCCCTTCGGCGCGCCCGGTCCAGCTCGACGAGCTGTTGCAGGCAGAGGGCGAACCCGAATGAGCCTCCTGGACCTTCTCGACCTGATCCCGCTTGCTCTGCTCGGCGCGGTGATCGGTCTCGATGTCGTCAGCTTCCCGCAGGCGATGATCTCGCGGCCGATCGTCGCGGCAACCGTCGCCGGCGCGATGGTAGGAAGCGCGGGTAAGGGGCTCCTCATCGGAGCGATCCTCGAGCTATTCGCGCTCGAGATGCTTGCTGTCGGCGCCTCGCGCTATCCCGAGTGGGGATCTGCAAGCGTCGTCGGCGGGGCCCTCTTCGCCGGCGCGCCAATGGCCGCACCAGAGGCGGGTGCGCTCGCCACCGCCGTCGCGGCGGCGCTTCTTACGGCGTGGGGTGGTGGGTGGTCGATGATCCTGTTGCGGAAGGTAAACGGCGTGTTCGCGCGGCGAAGCATCGACGGTCTGGACCGCGGCTCGATTCGGGCGGTTACCGGCCTACAGGTTACCGGCCTGACGATGGATCTTGCCCGCGGCGGTGTGTTAACGCTCGTCGCTCTCGCCGCGATTGGGCCGGTGAGCGGTCTCGCGGCCCGGCACTGGACGTCGAGCGAAGCGTCGTCCGAGGCGGCCGTGCTGGCGGTCGCGGCAGCGGCCGCGGCAGGGGCGGTGTGGCGGCTGTTCCACGGCGTCGAGGGCGCGCAGTGGTGGTTCTTCGGTGGCCTCGGTGGCGGACTCGCGATGATTCTGGCCGGCCGATGAGCGGCGCCGCTCCGATTCCCCTGCTTCCGCTTCGCACGCGCGCCGCGATCCTACTGCGGCTGCTCGCGGTCCAGGGATCGTGGAACTACGAGCTGTTGGTCGGCCCGGGCATCGGTTTTTGCAGCGAACCGGGACTTCGCCGCCTACCCGGCGGGCAGGCCGGGGAGGCGTACCGGGCCGCCCTTGCGCGCCAGGCACGTTACTTCAATGCGCATCCATACCTGGCCTCGCTCGCCGTCGGCGCGCTCGTGCGGGCGGAGACGGACGGGGAGCCACCGGCGCAAATAGAGCGGTTCCGAACCGCGCTTTGCGGGCCGCTGGGAAGCGTCGGCGACCGCCTGGTGTGGGCAGGCTGGCTCCCGTTTTGCTCGCTTCTCGCGCTCTCCGCGTTCGGGATGGGAGCGTCGCCGGCGGTGGTACTCATCCTCTTCTTCGGCGTCTATAACGCCGGCCATCTGACGCTGAGAGTTTGGGGAATCAACGTTGGCTGGCGCCACGGTCTGCGCGTCGCGCAAGCGCTCGGGTCGCCGGTACTACGGCAGGGCCCGAGCCATATCGCGCGCGCGGCGGCGCTGCTCGCGGGGCTGGCGCTCCCGCTCGTGCTGCGGCGCGTCGTTGGCCCGGACTCTATGCCGATCCTGGCCACGGCGGCCGCGGTCGTCGTCATCGCAGGTTTGCTGATTCGGCTGCACGGCCGCGTCGAGGGATGGCGTGTCGCGCTCGTCGCGCTCGCCGCTCTGACCCTCTACTCCGTAGCCCGATGATCACCGAGCGCGAAGTCACGATCGTCAACAGGAACGGACTGCATGCGCGGCCGGCGGCTGAGATCGTCAAGTTGGCCTCGAAGTTCAAGAGCGACATCACCATGGTTCGCGAGGAGCTCGAGGTTAATGGCAAGAGCATCATGGGCGTGATGATGCTCGCGGCGGAGTGCGGCGCGACGCTCATGGTCCGGGCCTATGGGCCGGACTCGCAGGAGGCCGTGACCGCGATCGCGGACCTCGTCGCCAGGAAATTCGGGGAAGCGTAATGGACCGGACGCTCAACGGACTCTCCGCATCGCCAGGCATCGCCGTCGGCCACGTTCGCCTGCTCCGCTGGGAGCTTCCCGACGTCCCGCATGCGATCGTTCCCGACGAGGCGGTCCCGGCCGAGCTCGATCGCTTCCACCACGCGCTCGCGCAGGGTCACGACCGGCTCGAGCTCGTCAGGCAGCGCGCCGAGCGTCGGGCGGGGAAGGAGGAGGCGGCGATCTTCGAGACGCAGCAGCTCATCCTCGACGATCCCGACATGCGGGCCAACGTCGAGTCGCTCATCCGCCACAATCTGGGAGCCGAGCGCGCGTTCCATCAGCACATGTCCGATTGGCGGCAGCGGTTCGAGCGCCACGCGGACGCCTATTTCCGCGAACGCGTCGGCGACATTCTGGACGTCGAGATCCGCGTCCTCTCCCTCCTCCTGGGTCTCGAGGATCACGACCCGGTGATGGCGACCAAAGGCGACGACGCGATTCTCGTAGCCCACGACCTGTCGCCGAGCCTGACGATTCAACTCGACCGCCAGGCGATTCTCGGAATCGCGACCGACGCCGGAACTCGAACGTCGCACGTCGCGATCCTGGCTCGCTCGCTCGGGCTCCCCGCGGTGGTCGGTCTGCGCGACGCGACCTCGCGCCTGGCCGGTGGCGAGCTCGTGATACTCGACGGAACGGCCGGGACGTTGAACGTCAACCCGACGCCGGCCGAGGTCGAGGTCTACCGCGAGCGGGCGATGCTGGAGGTGGCGGAGACGGCGGAACTGGCCCTGCTCGCGACCGCGGAACCCGTTACGCTCGACGGCGTGCGCATCACCCTCCTCGCGAACGTGGACCTGCCCGAGGAGGCGGAGAACGCATCGCGCAGTGGCGCCGAGGGTGTCGGGCTCATGCGCACCGAGTTCCTTGTCGTCGGACGGGCGGCGATGCCTGACGAGGACGAGCAGTACGAGGAGTACCGTCGCGTCGTGGAGTGCTTCGGCGGCCAGCGTGTCATAATCCGAACCTTCGACATCGGGGGCGACAAGCTCCCGGTCGGCGGCTTCCCACACGAAGCGAATCCGTTCCTCGGCTGGCGCGCCATTCGCATGTGCCTGGACCAGCCGGAGCTCTTCAAGACCCAGTTGCGGGCATGCCTCCGCGCAGCGCTGCACGGCGACGTGCAGATCATGCTCCCCCTGATCGTGACCGTCGAGGAAGTGCGGGCCGCTCGCGCGCTTCTCGTCGAGGCCGCCGGCGAGCTCGCTGAGCGCGGTACCCCGCATCGCGCCGACGTGCCTCTGGGCGTGATGGTCGAGACGCCCGCTGCGGCGATCTGCGCCGACACCATGGCCAGCGAAGTCGACTTCTTCAGCATCGGGACCAACGACCTTACGCAGTACACTCTCGCGGTAGACCGTGGCAACACCAACCTCGCCGGACGGTTCACCCAGCTCCATCCGAGCGTGCTCCGCTTGATCCGGCGGACGGTCGACGTCGCGCGCGATAATAACCTGAACGTGAGCGTCTGCGGCGAGATGGGCTCTCAGCCGCTTCCGATCTTCGCGCTGCTCGGCCTCGGCGTGCACACGCTAAGTGTTGCGGCGCGCGCGATTCCGCTCGTCAAGCGCCTGGTTCGCGGTATTCGGTTGAGCGAGGCTGTGGAGGCGGCGGACGCGGCGCTGCAGGTGGGGACCGCCGCCGAGGCCGAGGTCATTCTGCTGCAGCGGCTGCGGGCCGCGCTGGGGGACGACCCGTACGTCCTGCACGGGTTGTAAAGCCCCTATCGCCCGGATAAAATTAAAGGCTAACTGCGATCCAGCCCCACCACTCCACCCCCCCGTCTGGCGGCCCGGAACTTCGCGTGCCAAACAGCTTCGTCTTCACGTCCGAATCGGTCACCGAAGGGCATCCCGACAAGATCGCTGATCAGATCTCCGACGCGGTACTCGACGCCATTCTAGCCGAGGACCCCGGCGCGCGGGTCGCGTGTGAGACCATGGTGACGACCGGCATGGCTTGCATCGCCGGTGAGATCACCACCAAAACGTACGTCCATTTTCCGGACATCGTCCGGAGTACGATCGAGCAGATCGGCTACACCGATGCCTCCTTCGGCTTCGACTCGAAGACCTGCGCCGTCATCAGCACGATCGACCGCCAGTCCCCCGACATCGCACAGGGGGTGGATACCGGCGGAGCGGGCGATCAGGGGATGATGTTCGGCTATGCGTCCGATGAGACCCCAGAGCTCATGCCGATGCCGATCCTGCTCGCACACCGGATCGCGCGCGCGCTCGCCGATCGGCGGAAGGACGGTGCGCTTCCGTGGCTCCGGCCGGACGGCAAGTCACAGGTGTCGGTCGTGTACGAGGACGGTCGCCCGGTGAGCATCGACACCGTCGTGGTCTCCACGCAGCACGCGGAGAGCGTCTCGTCGAGCGACATCCGGGACGCCGTGATCGCCGAGGTCGTCGTGCCCTCGCTGCCTCCCGAGCTGTTCGATCGGCAGCGGACCAAGTTCCACATCAATCCGACTGGGCGCTTCGTGATCGGCGGTCCGCAAGGGGACGCCGGGCTCACAGGCCGGAAGATCATCGTGGACACCTACGGCGGGATGGGGCGCCATGGCGGCGGCGCGTTCAGCGGTAAGGACGCATCCAAGGTGGACCGCTCAGGCGCGTACGCCGCGCGTTGGGTGGCGAAGAGTATCGTCGCAGCCGGGCTCGCGCGCCGCTGCGAGGTGCAGATAGCGTATGCGATTGGCGTAGCCGAGCCAGTATCAATCATGGTAGAGACGTTTGGCACTGCGGAGGCGGAGCCGTGCGCCATCGAGCGCGCGGTGCGGGAGACGTTCGACCTCACACCGGGCGGGATCATTCGGGCGTTGGAGCTGCAGAAGCCCATCTTCCGCGCTACAGCCGCCTATGGGCACTTCGGGCGTGCCACCGAAGTCCGCAGGAACGGGGCGGGGGAGATGACGCTTTTTACCTGGGAACGGACCGATAGAGCGGATGCGCTTCGGCGCGCCGTGCGATGAGCGTATCCAGAGGAGCACGATGACGACGAGCATTGAGACCGAGCGTCCAACCGCGGGCGCGCACGACGTGAAGAATCTCGCACTTGCCGAACAAGGGCGGCTGCGGACCGAATGGGCCGAGCGCTCCATGCCAGTGCTGCGCCAGATCCGCGAGCGCTTCGCAAAGGAGCGCCCTCTCGCCGGGAAAAAGATCTCCGCCTGCCTCCACGTAACGGCGGAGACGGCCAACCTGATGGCAACGCTCAAGGTCGGAGGCGCCGACATCGCCCTCTGCGCATCCAACCCGCTCTCGACTCAGGACGATGTCGCCGCGCACCTCGTGAAGCACCACGGCGTAAGGGTGTTCGCGATAAAGGGCGAGAACGACCAGACGTACTACGAGCATATCCGGGCCGCGATCGCGCATGAGCCGGACATCACGATGGACGACGGTGCCGATGTCGTCGGCGCGCTCCACATGATCGCGCTCAACCGGCTCGACGACCTTCCGCCACCGGTGCGGCAGTGGGTGGAGAAGCTTCCGCAGGACCGCCGCAAGGCGCTTCTGGCCAGAGTGATCGGGAGCACGGAGGAGACCACGACGGGCGTTATCCGCCTCAAGGCGATGGCGAAGGACGGAATTCTGCGCTTCCCTGTGATCTCGGTGAACGACTCGTTCACCAAGCACCTCTTCGACAACCGATACGGCACCGGCCAGTCCACGATCGACGGGATCATCCGGGCCACCAACCTTCTACTCGCCGGCTCCAATTTCGTCGTCGCCGGCTACGGCTGGTGCGGCCGCGGCGTCGCGATGCGGGCGCGCGGCGCCGGCGCCAACGTCATTGTCACCGAGATCGATCCGCTCAAGGCGCTCGAGGCGCTCATGGACGGGTTCCGAGTCATGACCATGGCGGAGGCGACGCCGATCGGAGACATATTCTGCACCCTCACCGGCAACGTCAACGTCGTCCGTGCTGAGCACTTCCGCGCTATGAAAGATGGCGCAGTGGTGTGCAACTCCGGCCACTTCAACGTCGAGCTGGACCTCAAGGCGCTCGGGCAGCTCGCTGGCGGCGCCTCGCGCCCCGTGCGGGAATTCGTGCAGGAATACATCGTCGATGCCAAGCGAGTGTTCGTGCTCGGGGAGGGCCGTCTGATCAACCTTGCGTCCGCGGAAGGGCATCCGGCGTCGGTGATGGATATGAGCTTCGCGAACCAATCCCTGGGTGCGGAGTACCTCGTCAAGAACGTCGCTTCGCTCTCCAGGGACGTGCATCGCGTCCCCGAGGCCGTGGACCGCGAGATCGCCCGCCTCAAGCTCGCGGCGATGGGTGCGACCATCGACGTACTCACGGAGGAGCAGCGGAAGTATCTCGCCTCATGGGATATGGGAACCTGAGACCTCGGGGCGCGCGCCGCCGCGTGGGAGCGAATGATGGTAGAAGTGACGGTCGAGAAGCTCGGTCTTGACAGCAGCACGAACTCCTACGTCGTCATCCTTCGGGAGAAGGGCGGGGAACGCTTACTCCCGATCTGGATCGGTCAGCCGGAGGCGGAGTCGATTGCGATGGAGATCAACGGCGTGAAGGCGCCGCGGCCGCTCACCCACGATCTCTGCAAACGGCTCATTACCGGCTTGGGTGGCGTGCTCCGCCGTGTCCAGATCACAAAGGTGAAGGAGAACACGTACTTCGCCGAGCTGCACATCCTGAGGGGAGAGGAGACGGTGCAGGTGGACGCGCGCCCGTCCGACAGCATCGCGGTCGCGCTTCGTCTGTCAGCCCCCATCTTCGCGCAGGAGAGTCTCCTCACCGCGCTCGCCGTCGAAGAGTCGGAAGACGAGGAGTCCGGGACGCTCGAGTTCAAGCAGACGAGTGAGCCTCCGTCCGCCGAGGAGCTGCGCATGACGGGTGAAGAGCTGCAGGACCACCTCAGGCGAATGCGACCCGAGGACTTCGGTAAGTTCAACCCGTGACGCGGAGCGCCGGTGTTTCATAGCCGGATCACGCAGCGCCGACCGGCCGCGACTAGCGGCCGTCTTCGCATCCCGATGGTGGCGTTCGGGCTCGCCGCGTTCGCGCTCACGGCGCCTGCGCTCCTCGCCCAGGAAGAGCGCGACCCGTCGGTCTCTTCACGCTCGGACTCCGACGCCGGCGGGGATACGACGACCTGGCACCGCGTGCGGGGACGGGTGGTTCGACCCGCGGGCGGCGCGGCGCGGGGCGTCCCGGGCGCGTGGGTAGTGCTGCACCGCGTCGGTCCGGACGGAGGCGCTCCGCTCGACTCCCTGCGCACGGCGACGGATGGCCAGTTCGACTTCCGCTACCGCGCGACCGCGAGCGCTGATGCGATCTACTTCGTCTCCGCCGAGCATGCCGATATCGCCTACTTCACGCCACCACTGCGCGGGGTGGATGTCTCGGGCGAGGAGGCGGAGATAACTGTGTTTGACACGACCTCCGCACCGATCCCGCTTGTCGTCCGTGGCCGCCACTTCATCGTTTCTGCGCCGGCGGCGGCCGGAGAGCGAACGGTCGTCGAGGTTCTGGAACTGTCGAACGACACAACAGTCACCCTCATCTCGCCTGACGACGCGCGTCCGACTTGGACGGCCAGCCTCGCCGAAGGCGCAAGTGACTTCCGTGCTGGACAGGGAGACGTCGCTGCTGACGCCCTTCAGTACCGCGACGGCCAGGTGCGTGTGATCGCGCCGTTTGCACCGGGACTCAAGCAAGTCAACTTTACTTACACGCTGCCCGCGTCGAGCTTTCCTCTCAGCGTTCCGGTCGAGGGCGGAGCGGAGGTGCTCGAAGTCCTCGTCGAGGACTCGACCACGGTGGTGAGCGGTGCACGCTTGGCGGAGGTGGCGCCGGTGAACGTCGAGGGACGGACGTTCCGCCGCTGGATGGCCAACGACGTTCCGCGCAACGCCGTCGTGCGCCTCGTGCCGCATGCCGCCGTCGCCAGCCGCATGTCGCTCTACGCCGTCGGCATCGCCCTCGCAGCCGGAGTCGCCGTTCTCGCGGCGCTAGCGTTTAACCGCCGCCAGAGTCGCGCGCCCGTGACGACGATCGAGCGCGGCGCGGCAGTCGGCGGCCCCGACGCGATCGCGCGCGCGATCGCCGACCTCGATCACCGCTTCGAGCAGCAGCCCGACCCGTCGCCACGTGCACGGGCGGAGTACGATGGCCATCGTACCGAGCTCAAGCGACGGCTTGCGGCGGCGCTTGAAGCCGCGCGCGATCGGGGCTAGATTTACGCCGCACAACACAATCGAAAGCGGACGGCGGTTCCCGGAAGCCGGTGTAACTCCGGCGCGGTCCCGCCACTGTAACGGGCACGACTCACGCGCGCTCACGACGCCACTGACGGACACGTCGGGAAGGCGAGCGCTGCGGCCCGAAGCCAGGAGACGCCTGCCGTCCACGCCACACCACAGTCCCCGGAGGAGGGGCTGGTGGCCGCAGTCCGTGGCCGGCTTCGGCCATTGCATGCGGGCATCCGTCTCTCCTGGCGGATGCCCTTTTGACTCTGCGACTCTTACCATTCCTCGCTCTCGCTGCCGGCACGGCACTCGCCTGCACGGCGCGTGAGGCGCCCAGCGCCGATTCCTCGCGGGACGACTTTGGCGCCGCGATACGACCGGCGGCCGTCGGCGAGACCATGCGCATCGTCTCCCTCAACCCGGCGACTACAGAGCTGATCTTCGCGCTCGGTGCCGGCAGCCTGCTGGTCGGGCGCAGCCACTGGGACATCTGGCCCGATTCGGCGAAGCTTGTCGCCGACCTCGGCCCCGCGCTCCGCCCTAACCTAGAGGCAGTTCTCGCGCGCGACCCTGACCTCGTCGTCCTGTACGGCAGCGAGGATAACCGAGCGCCGGCCGCCCGTCTGCGCGAGGCGGGCATCCAGACAATAGCGCTCAGAGTCGACCGGATCGCCGACTTTCGCCGCGCCGTCCACCTGCTCGGCGCCGCGACCGGGCGGCTAGCGCCCGCCGCGGGCATCCTCGATTCGGTAGACCGCTCGCTCGCGCGCGTCCGCGCCGCGACCGCGAGCGCGGGACGGCCGACAGTCTTCGTTCATCTGTGGGACCGGCCCATCATCACGAGCGGGGCGAACGACTTCCTCACAGAGCTTCTCGACATCGCGGGGGCGCGCAACGTCTACGACGATCTCACCCAGCCGTCTCCTCAGGTGTCGCTCGAGGACGTCGTTAGGCGAGACCCGGACTTTGTCCTCACCGGCCCCCTGAGCGCGCCCAGGATCAGCGCGGACGCGGCGTGGCGCGCGGTTCCCGCGGTGCGGAGCGGGCGTATTCTCGTGTTCGACACCGCCCTCGTCGCCCGCCCGTCAGTCAAGCTCGGTGAGGCCGCGCTATCGTTGGCCCGGCTTCTTCATCCGGAGCTGCGGCTGTAGATGCGCGCGCTTTTCTGGCCCGTGCTCGTACTGGCCCTCATCGGGCTCCTCTGCTCGGCGGTCGCGTTCGGCGCCGTCCCGTTGTCGCTCGCCGACGTTCTGCGCGCGCTCGCCGGCGACGGGGACGAGATGACGGTCGCCATCGTGCGGGGGCTTCGTCTCCCCCGCGCCGTGCTCGCGATCCTCGTCGGCGCGTGTCTCGGCATGGCGGGCGGCGCCCTGCAAGGATCGCTGCGCAACCCGCTCGCCGAGCCGTACTTGCTCGGCGTCTCCGGTGGCGCGGCTGTAGGCGCGGTAGTCGCGTTCGCGACCGGCGTAACGAGTGCGGGGCTCCTGCCGCTCGCCGCCTTCGGCGGCGCTGCCGTGGCGGTCGGCGCGGTGCTCGTCATCGCCGGCGCCGCCGGCGGGCGCGCCGACGCCCGGGTGTTGCTCATGGCGGGCGTAGTCATCGGTGCCTTCGCCAACGCGGCGATCATGGTCGTGCTCGCGAACGCGCCGCCGAACGCCGTGCGCGGTGCGCTGTGGTGGATGATGGGCTCGGTGGCCGACGCGGATTGGGAGCGGGTAGGATGGCTTGCCCTCTACGCGTTCGCGGGCGGCTGGGCGCTCCTCTGGCT
>JALZIF010000117.1 GCA_030860435.1 Gemmatimonadota bacterium
CGGCCAGGGCGAGCTGTCACGAGCGGCTCGCCGTGAAGAGCGCGCTCCACCGCAGTTCGTCGGCCGCGCGCGGCGGCTCGAAGGCGTACCGGATCGCCATGTCTGCCAGGTGGCTGATCGCCCACTCGAAGTACGACGGGGTGAGCGAGTAGATGTCCATGTCCGGCGCCGGGTTCATGAAGTCGATCGCGTATGGCACCCCGTCGCGCACCGCGAACTCGACGCTGTTCATGTCGTAGCCCAGCGCGCGGACGAGCTTGAGCGCGTCCTCGACGACGCGGTGCCCGAGCTCGGGGCTCATATGCGCGTGCTCGACGACGTACCGGCGAACTTTCGGGTCGTACTTCATCGGCAGCACGTCATCCTGGCCGATGCAGAGGCAGCGGACGTAATGCTCCCACTCGATGAACTCCTGCACGACCATCGTGAGCCGGCCGGACTCGTCGTAATGGTGGATCAGCTCTTCGAGCGAGCGGCAGATGTACACGTCCCGCCACCCACCGCCATGCGCATCCTTGAGCACGCATGGCATGCCGACGTAGTCGGCGATCCCCTCCCAGTCCAGCGGGTAGACGAGGTTGCGAAGGCTCTCGTCATGCTTGATACCGGCCACGTAATCCTTATTCGGGAGCGCGATCGTCTTCGGGCTGGCGACGCCGAGCTTCGTGGCGAGCGAGGCCTCGAAGAACTTGTCGTCCGCTGTCCACATGAACGGGTTGTTCACGATCGCCGTCCCGTGCAGCGCCGCGTGCTTGAGGTAGGTGCGGTAGTACGGGACCTCGTGGGAGATCCGGTCGATGATCACCGCGTAGGGAGGCGAGTCGTCCATCCGCGCTCCCCCAATCGTGACGTACTCCGCGACTACGTCTGCGTTGCGCCGGTTCACGGCGTCGATGAACGCCGGTGGCATTGACCACTCGCGGCCTACCATGAGGCCGATTCTCGGAGTCATCCCGGATACCCCACTCGTCAGTCGTGGCCCCCGATGTAGTGCCTGACCATGCCCTTCCAATACGGCCAGTCGTGCGCCCAGCCATCCCAGACGCGGAGCGCGTTGCCTATCCCGCGCTGCCAGAGTCGCGCTGACATATCCACGTTGTTCTGGTAAGCGGGATCGTCCCGGCCGACCGCGAAGATGATGTCAAGACGCTGCATCGCGGCAATGCGTTCAGGATCCTGTTCGTTCGCGACGAAGTCGAACGGGTTCGCGTAGTAGAGGTCATCGGACATGGCGCCGTCGGCGAAACGGCGGATGTCGTACAGGCCGCTCATACCGAGCACACGCCCGACGCGCTCCGGATGGCGCAGCGCGAACGCGAGAGCGTGGTAGGCGCCGAAGCTCGCTCCGGTCGCGATGACGAAGGGATTCGGGTTTCGCCAGGCGGTGAACGGGAGGAGCTCGTCGGCGAGATAACGGTCGTACTGGGCGTGTCGCGCCGCGCGCACGATGGCGTGCACGTGCGTGTTGTACCAACTCTCGCCGTCGACGCTGTCCACGCAGTAGAGCTGAAGCCATCCCTGATCCAGGTGGTCCACAAGGTTGCGGATCATCCCGAAGTCCTCCCACTCCCAGAACCGCCCCATCGAGGTAGGGAAGACGATCACCCGCGCCCCCGCGTGCCCGAAGGCGAGGAGCTCCATGTCCCGCCCGAGCGCGCCACTGTGCCAGCGATGATACTGTCTGTCCATGCGGGACGGGGGGGTGTGGGGGGGTGCGGATCGATGTCGCGGGCCGCGCCAAGATGCCCCACGCCACCGCGGGCTGTCTAGTGCGGACCTATGCGAAACGGACCGCCCTATGGTCGGGACGGTCCGTTCGGCACTCCGATCGTGCTCGGCGGTCAAGTGAGCTTTACGACGTTCTCCGCAGCCGGGCCCTTCTGCCCTTGCACCATATCGAACTCCACCCGCTCGCCCTCGGCGAGCGTCTTGAAGCCCTGCATCTGGATCGCCGAGTGATGGACGAAGCAGTCCTTAGACCCGTTCTCGGGCGTGATGAAGCCGAAGCCCTTCGCGTCGTTGAACCACTTCACGGTGCCGGTGGTACGCATTGCTTTACTCCCTTGGTGATGTCGTCGGGGTTCGGCGCGCCGTACCACCGACCGTTGTTCGCGAGCGTCGAGCCCCCCGCGGCGGGCTGCCGTCCCCATCTCAGTGCGAAACGGCGTGATCCAAGAAAATGGTCGTCTTCCGATCGAGTGGGCGAATAGCGAGAAGCGTCCGACAAAAAGGGACCCCTGCGTACGCTTGGGTCCCCTCGGCTGCATCTGGATCCCCTTCGTGCCCCCCCCCGAACGCAACAGGGGGGCCCGTATGCTGGCGCCCAATTTAAGCGCACTTTGAACCCTGTCAACATCAACCTCACGCCGGGACCACCGCGGTCGCCTCGATCTCGACGAGCGCC
This sequence comes from Gemmatimonadota bacterium, assembly GCA_030860435.1. GTDB lineage: Bacteria > Gemmatimonadota > Gemmatimonadetes > Gemmatimonadales > Gemmatimonadaceae. The sequence goes on from JALZIF010000117.1 coordinate 2,405, forward strand.
CGCTCCTCCAGCAGACCGCTCACGAAGAGTACCGACATCGCCGGATAGTGCTCCCCGAACACCTCGCGGTAGGCACGACCCAGTTCGCGCCGGGCACTCAGATACTCCTGACGGTCGGTGACGAACCAGGTGAGACGGACGACGTGTCGCGGCTCCGCGCCTCCGGCGCGGAGGATCGTCACTACGTTCGCGAGCGCGCGGCGGGCCTGACCGGTGAACTCGCCGCTCTCGAGCCGCTCCGTGACCGGGTCCCACCCGATCTGGCCAGCGACGCAAATGACGCGGCCCGCGGCTGCGACGCCGTTGGCGTAGCCGGCCGGGCGCGGCCAGCCATCCGGCTGGATCACGCGTAGCATGGCTGGTCCCCCCCTCCCCCCCTCGCGACTGCGTGGTTCACGCCGAGTCCACCCGTAACCGATAGCGCTGCAGCTTTCCCGTTTCCGTGCGCGGTAGGGACGTTACGAATTCGATGGCGCGGGGATACTTGTACGGTGCGATCACCCGCTTCGCGAAGTCCTGAAGCTCCTTCACGAGCTCGGCGTTCCCGGCGTGCTCGGGCCGGAGGACGACGAACGCCTTGACGACGTGTCCCCGTTCCTCGTCAGGCACGCCGATGACCCCGCACTCCAGCACCGCGGGATGGTCCAGCAGCACGTTCTCCACCTCGGGTCCGGAGATCTTGTATCCCGATGAGACGATGAGATCATCGGTGCGCGCCTGGTACCAGAAGTAGTCATCGTCATCCGTCCGGTAGGAATCTCCCGGGAGATTCCATCCGTCGCGCACGTATGCGCGCTGGCGCTCCTCGTTCCCCAGATAGCGGCAGCCGGTCGGCCCCTGGACGGCGAGATGGCCGACGGTCCCCCGCGAGAGCTGGTTCCCTGCCTCGCTCACGATCTTCGCGTGGTATCCCTGCACCACTTTCCCCGTGCTCCCCGGTCGTGCCTCATTCTCTGAGGCGCTGATGAAGATGTGAAGCATCTCCGTAGAGCCGATCCCGTCGATGATCCTGATTCCAGTCGCCGCCTCCCATCTCTCGAATGTCGCGGCCGGAAGATGCTCACCCGCCGACACGCACTTCCTCAAACGCGACAGGTTGAAGTCCTTCACCATGCCCGCCATCGTGCGATACGCGGTGGGTGCCGTGAAGCAGATGGTAGCGCCAAAGTCCTGCATTCCCTGCAGCAGATGCGGCGGCGTCGCCTGCTCGAGGAGCAGCGTCGAGGCTCCCGCCCGCAACGGGAATATCAGCAGTCCGCCCAACCCGTACGTGAAGGCGAGCGGGGGGGAGCCGCAGAAGATGTCGTCACGCGAGGGCCGGACCACCGATCGCGGGAACAGGTCGCACACCGCGAGGATGTCGCGGTGAAAGTGGACCGTCCCCTTTGCCTGTCCCGTCGTTCCCGACGTGAAAGCGATGATCGCCGCATCGTCCGCGGCGGTGTCAACGTTCTCGAACGTCGCCGGCCGGGCGCGCATCAACGCCTCGAGGGTCTCCTCACCTTCACCGCCATCGCCGTAGCAGACGATGCGCTGGAGCACGGGAGCCGATTCCGCAGCCTGATCGCATTCGGCGCGGCCGCGCGAGTCTATCAGGGCGAGGCCGATCTGCGCCTTGTCGATCACGTATGCCAGCTCACGCGCCCGCAGCAGTGGCATCGTCGTCACGCACACGCCGCCCGCCTTGAGCACCGCGAGCCAGCAGGCCGCGAGCATCGGGTTGTTCGGCCCCCGCAACAGCACCCGATTGCCGGGCACCAGACCCAGATCGGACACGAGCACGTTGGCGATGCGGTTCGCGCTAGCGAGCAGATCGCCGTAGGTCCATGCCACCCCCGCAAAGAGGATCGCTGGCCTGTTCGCATCTCCCGCCGCCACTCGGCGGTCGAGCAGCACCCCGGCGCAGTTCAGCCGCACCGGGTACCGCAGCTCCGGGCAAGCTGAGAAGTCGAGGATGGGCCACAGCTCGGTTGGTGGGAGCTGATCGCGGACGAAAGTGTCCACCTGCCTAGTCATGCTCGGCTTCGAGCAACTGTCCCGCGATGACGAGCTTCTGGATTTCGCTTGTCCCCTCGTAGATCCGCAGCGCGCGTACGTCGCGGTACAGCCGCTCCACCACCGCGCCTCGCACCACGCCCCGCCCGCCGAAGAGCTGCACGGCGTCATCGACGACGCGCTGCGCCGCCTCGGTAGCATACAGTTTCGCCATCGCTGCCTCGCGTGTCACTCGTTCGGCGCCGGCATCGCGCGTCCAGGCCGCGCGGTAGACGAGGAGCGCGCTCGCGTCGATCGCCGTCGCCATGTCCGCGAGTTTCGCCTTGGTGAGCTGAAAGTGCGAGAGCCGCTGACCGAAAGCGCGCCGATCGCACGTCCAGCGGAGGGCTTCGTCGAGCGCGCGGCGCGCGAAGCCGAGCGCCGCCGCACCGACCGTCGCGCGAAAGACGTCGAGCGTCGCGTAGGCCACGCGCAGCCCTTTCCCGGGGAGCCCGAGCTGCGCGTCCGCCGGAACCCGGCAGCCATCGAAGGCGATCGTTCCTAACGGATGAGGGGCGATCACGTCTATCCGTTCGATTACGCGGAGTCCCGGCGTGTCCGCGTCGACGACCAGCGCGGCGAATGCTCGCTCGTCTCCTTCGGCGACACGCGCGAAAACGACATAGTGATCCGCGATCCCCGCGTTGGAGATCCACATCTTCTCGCCGTCCAGAACCCACTCGTGGTTGTCGCGGCGGGCCGTCGTCCGCATGGCGGTCACGTCGGATCCCGCGCCCGCCTCGGAGAGCGCAAACGCCGCGATCGCCTCCCCAGCCGCGACGCGCGGGAGGTAGCGCCGCCGCTGCGCATCCGTGCCGAAGATGGAGATCGGCCCGCTCCCCAGCCCCTGCATCGCGAACGCGAAATCGGCAAGTCCTGAGTGGCGCGCGAGAGTCTCGCGCGCGATGCAGAGTGAGCGGACGTCGAGCGCGTCGCGCGGTCCACCGTCCGCGGCCGCGACGGTGTAGCGG
>JALZIF010000137.1 GCA_030860435.1 Gemmatimonadota bacterium
TCAACGCTCAACCCTCAACGCTCAACCCTCAACGCTCCACGCTCAACCCTCAACGCTCCATGCTCCTGCGCGTACCACTCACGCTCGTTCTCGCGGCGACGGCCGCGTTCTCCCACGCGACGGGCCAGGGAAAGCCGAGGGCGCGCGAGCTCGGCCTACCGATCGGCGGAACGCCCGGGCCGCTCGATGCCATCACCGACGTCGCCGGCGTCGAGGTGGGGCACACCACGATTGTTGCCGGCGCGGGCAGGCTCGTCGTCGGGAAGGGGCCGGTTCGCACCGGCGTGACCGTTATCCACCCGCGCGGAAAGGGGAGCACCGACCCGGTTTTCGGCGCTTGGTTCACGCTCAACGGGAACGGCGAGATGACGGGGACGACGTGGCTCCAGGAGTCCGGATTCCTGGAGGGGCCGATCGCGATCACGAACACGCACAGCGTCGGTATCGCCCATGGAGCCATTCTCCAGTGGCAGGTGGGACGCCCAGGGCAGCAGCCGTGGGGGCTGCCAGTGGTCGCGGAGACGTACGACGGTGGTCTGAACGACATCAACGGTTTTCACCTGAAGCCCGAGCACGTGCTCGCGGCGCTCGACGGCGCGGCGCGCGGGGCCGTATCCGAGGGAAACGTCGGCGGCGGAACGGGAATGGTGTGCCACGGTTTCAAGGGAGGGATCGGGACCGCGTCGCGCAAGCTCGAGGCGCGCGACGGCGGCTATACGGTCGGCGTGCTCGCGCAGTGCAACTACGGACGCCGGCGCGACCTCCGGGTCGCGGGGGTTCCGGTGGGGGAGGAGATCGCCGATCTCCTCCCGTGCGTCGCCGCGGCCGATGCATCCGTGCTAGCGGGCGTCCCGCGCTGTGACGCGCCAGCCTCCGCCCCGTCGCGCGACGACGCGCGCGAGATGGGCTCGATCATCGTAGTCGTCGCGACCGACGCGCCGCTCCTTCCGCACCAGCTCAAGCGTGTCGCGACCCGCGTGTCGTTAGGCCTCGGCCGCACAGGGGGCTTCGGCGGCAACAGCTCAGGGGACATTTTCGTCGCCTTCTCAACCGCGAACCCTCGCGCCGCGACCGACACCACCGTCACGCGGGTCGAAACGCTCCCCAACGGCCGCATGAACGCGCTCTTCTACGCCACAGTCCAGGCGACGGAAGCAGCGATCTTGAACGCCCTCCTCGCCGCCGAGACGATGACGGGCGCCGACGACTACCGCGTGCACGCCCTTCCGCACGACAGGCTGCTGGCCGCGATGCGGAAATACGGGCGAGGGGGATGAAGCGGGCACGACCGACGACTGACGATAATTAGTAACAATTGACGACCAATAGCTAACGGCGCATCGCTATGGACACCCCGACAGCATCCAGCCGCGTCCTTCGCGCGTTGCTCTGGAAGCGAGATGACGTGCCCGGGCTCGAGCACTGCAGGCTGGAGGAGACCGCCGAGGGTCCGCGCCTCGTGGGGACCGTTCTGCTCGGGATCGACGGTGCTCCGCTGCAAGTCGAATACAAGGTGGCTTGCTCCCGGGCGTGGGAGACGCGCTCCGTACGCCTGATGGTCATCCACGGTGGGGAGACGCGCCGTGCGGAGCTAGCCGTGGATGACGACGGGCGCTGGTGGCGCGGCGGTGAGGAGCTCGCCACGGTGGTGGGGTGTCGCGACGTCGATCTCAGCGTCTCGCCCTCCACCAATACGCTCCCGATCCGGCGGCTGGCTATTCCGATCGGCGAGTCGCGCGACGTGACGGCCGCTTGGGTGAGGTTCCCCGAATTGACAGTCGAGCCGCTGCCGCAGCGCTACACTCGCCTCTCCGAACGACGGTTTCGGTATGAGAGCCGCGCCGGGGCGTTCACGGCGGAGGTCGAAGTGGACGACCTCGGGCTCGTCGTCCGGTACCCGCCGCTCTGGGAGAGGGTGGGTTGAGCTCAACGCTCAACCAACCGGTACCCCGCCTTCCACACCGTCAGGATGTGCCGCGGTCCGCCCCCCGAGACGTCGTCCTCGAGCTTCCGCCGCAGCTCGGCGATGTGAATGTCGACCGTACGGGTCATCACCTCGGCCTGATGCCCCCACACCTCCTTCAACAGGTCCAGCCGACTGGCGATGGCGCCGCGGCGGCGAATCAGTGCGACCAGGAGGTCGAACTCCTTGGGGGTGAGCTGCACTGGTTGGCCGCGTAGGAACACTGAACGGGACGCCGGGTGCACCTCCACGTCGCCGAACCGCTCGACGGCGGCGGTCGGGCTTCTCGGTGGACCGTTTCCCGCCCGCCGCAGCAGCGCGCCCACGCGCGCGATCAACTCGAGCCTGCCGAACGGCTTGGTCACGTAATCATCGCCGCCGAGGCGGAAGCCGAGCACCTTGTCGGCCTCCTCGCCCTTGGCGGTGAGGATCAGGATCGGCGTTTCCTGGCCGCTCTCGCGCAGCACGCGGAGCACCTTGTACCCGTCCATTCCGGGCAGCATCAGGTCGAGAATGATGAGGTCTGGCCGGAGGGCACGGGCCTGCTCCACGCCACGGTGGCCGTCGCCCGCCACCTCGACCGCGTACCCCTCGATCTCGAGCGTGGCTCGAAGGCCAAAGGCTAGATCGGGGTTGTCCTCGACGATCAGGATGCGTTTCATGGCTGGGGAGGCGTAAAGGGGTGCGCTCCTCGGTGCTACATCGTACCTCGTACCGGGTGCGCGGGGTGTCGTAGTCTGCGTCATCGCGATACTCCTCGCGTCGAATCGATGCCGCCGAGCAGGTCGGAGGGTGCCATCGTTTCATTGGGGGGGGCCCCCCGCTGGGGCGCGCCGCTTGATTCCCCTTCGGGGCTGAAGTCGTCCTCGCTCCACTCCCCCGTCTTGAAGGGACCCCGCCCCGCTGCTTCGCCATCCGTCGCCAGGTGAACGACGAATCGCGCGCCACCGGGTACTCCGCTCGCATGCGGTGCGCGCTCCGCCCAGGCGCCTCCCCCGTGCAGCTCGGCGAGCTCGCGCACGACTGCGAGTCCGATCCCGCTCCCCCCGATCGCCGACTCCGCCTCACGCGTCAGGCGATGATACGGCTCCCAGATTCGATCAGCCTCGGCGTCGGGAATCCCCGGTCCCTGGTCGTCCACGCGCAGGCGCAGCATGCCTTCCAACTCCGAGATCGCGACGGTGACCGTCTGGCCCGCAGGTCCATACTTCACGGCGTTGTCGACGAGGTTAAGAAGGATCTGCCGCAGCGCCGAGGCGTCCACGGCGGCGACGAGGTGCTCGGGGACGTCGGCGCGGAGCTTCGCCCCGCGAGCTTGCGCGACCGGGCTGAAGAAGTCGAGCGTGTCCCGCACCGCCGCGGCCACGTCGAACCGCTCGCGCATGACCCGGTTGAGCCGTCGCTCGCCGCGGGAGAAGTCGAGGACGTTCTCCACGAGGTATGTGAGCCGCCGTGCTTCCTGGTCCACCACGCGGAGCGCGCGCTCCCGCTCCTCCTCGGAGCGTAGCGCTTTATTCCGCAGGAGCTCAGCGAAGAGGCGGATCTGCGTCAGTGGCGTGCGCAACTCGTGCGACACTCCGGAGACGAAATCCGTGCGCAGCCGCGCCAGCTCCTGCTGTTTGCGAAGTTGGTACACCGCCCCGGCGACGAGTGCCGCGGTGAGAAGAACGAGGCCGGCGAGGATCGGCAGTTGCGACGGTGGAAGCCCGCCAACGACGAGTCGTCCTGCGAACTCCGGTCGCAGCGCGACGCCGACGACGATCCGCCCGAAAGTCTGGTCAAGCGTGTCGAGCGCGGCGTAGGTCGCGGGAAAGCGAGCCGCCGAACGGTAAAGATGGTGGCCCGCGAGATCCTGAACGCCCAGCGCGAGCACCGCGGAATCCGAGGGGACGCCGCGAAGGAGCGCCGGGGGAAGGAGCTGCTCGCGCTTCACGGCCGTCCCCAGTACCTGCTCGAAAAACGGCTTGGCCTCGGTGACAAAGCCGTAGGTCGCGACCGGCTCGCCATCGATGTCGCGCGAGAGGACGTACACGACGGCGTAATCGCGCCCCTCGATGTGATTGACGGCGAGGACGTACGAGTCGTTCGTGATCAACACCGAGAGCCGGCGAAGGGCGCCCCCCACAGAAGTGCCGCCGTACGCGAGCGGCGCCAACCCCTCCGGTTTGGGAAAGATTCTCGGATGCGCGATTACGGTATCCCGCGCCCATCGTTCGATGCCGGGGGTGGGAGCCTCACCCGCTGTCAGCCAGCCTCCCTCGCGCCAGTCGTAGCGAAAAAAGAACTGAACCCCGTCCGTGCAGTTGCAGTATCGCCCACGATCGGACGCCGCACGCGCGAAGTACCCGATCGCCGGCAGCGAATCGCTGGGCAGATCTGGATTGATGCGGACCATCGTGGAGGCAAACATCGGCCCGATCGCCGTCAGTAGGCTACGCTGCGCCCGGATTCCGTACTCCCAGGTCGCGAACTCCGCGTAGTCTTGCAACGTGCGCAGAGCGCCGGCGCGGTGCGACCGGTCGGATTGGAGGGCCTTGTACGCGAGCGCGACGACGAGCACCAGGACCAGCAGCAGCAAAACGACAGGGAGCGCGGTGCGCGGCGCGCGCGCGGCGAGGTGAGACGGCAACGGCAGTGGACTCGACGAGGGAGAGTCGGGAGCCGGAAGTAGGGAGCAGAAAGCAGAAGGTGGGAGTAGAGCATTCCGGGGCCCCGTTCCCGACTTCCTCCCCCCTACTCCCTACTGCCGACGGCTGGAATATACGTCCCAGTGCAGGGGGGCGCTGTTAGCGAACTGTCCGGGAACTGTTCGGAGGCAGCGCCTTCGCCACCGCCCCCCACCCCCCTCCACCCCCCCGGCCCTCCACCTGAACCCCTAGGTCGGCTCGACCGTACGGATTACCTTCAGCGGTCGCTCCCTCCGTACACCCGCCGAACGCGTCGGGCCCTTCCCGCCTCGCCCCCTTCCTCCTTCCGCCCCACCTCGTGAGCATCAAGCGCTGGATCCTGGCCGCTCTGTCCTTCGCCGCGGCTATCGGCGCCTCCGTCTATATCGTCTATACGAGTTGGCCGGAGCAGCGGAACCCGGCGATTCTCCCGCTCTGGGCGCACGCACTAGCCGCGACCCTTGTCGGGCTCGAGATCGTCGCTCGGGGCCTCAAGAACCGCCTCAGCGCCGCCGCCCTCCGAATTCCTCTCCCGTTTGGCGCGTCCATCCGAACCTGCCTCGGCGGCGACTTCGGTGCGGCGATCACTCCTGGCCGCACCGGGGCCGAACCGGCGCGCTTCCTCATCATGGCCGAGGCAGGCGTTCCGCCGCCCGAGAATTTCCTCCTGCTGTGGATCGAGCTGTTCCTGGAAATGCTCTCCCTGGCCGGCGTGGTCCTCGGGCTCTGGCTCTACTTCCGCGCGGAGGCAGGTGGCGCCCTCGACGGCGTCGTCACCGTGATAGGAGTGTACGCCGCGTTCGTCCTCAGCCTCGCGGTGCTCGGGGTGGTCCTCTCCAGGCGGAACACCAGCGGCCCCCCACCGCGGTGGGCCGAAACGCTTGGACTCAACGCCGGACGGTGGGGGACCGTTCAACGATCACTCCTGCGGATCCGCACCAGCGTCGAGCGAGTGAAGGACGCGCACTTCGGGCTGATCTGCGCGGCCTATTTCGCATCGGTAGTGCATGTGCTCTTGCGCCTCGCAATCCTCCCCCTGCTCGTTTTCGCGCTCGGCGGGCAGGACGCACCGTTGCCCCCGCTCGTTCTCTGGCCGCTGGCGCTGGTGTACGGCGCCGTTATCGCGCCCGTCCCGGGCGGCGGCGGGTTCATCGAGGTCACGTTCCGGCACTTCCTCGGTGGCGCGATTCCGGCCCGTATCTTCGGTGCCTCGCTCATCTGGTGGCGCTTCTACACCTTCTACCTGTACGTCATCCTCGGCGCGCTTGCCGCGGGGCGGTCCGTGATGCGCGCGCTCCGAGAAGATCGGGCGAATGGTGTAGCCAGGCCCGCTTCACACGGACTGCGGTCGGCATGAGTGATTGGCGGTGTCCTCACCGCTTGATCCCTGGCGCCGGGGTCCGTTCGTCATGCATCTTCACACCAGCTTGCCGACACTCGCTCGCCGCGAGCCTTCCCGTATGACACTGGCATCAAAAGCCGCGGAGCTTCCATGCAAGACCGGGTTGTAGAGCGACCCTGGGTCACCCACTACGACGCCGGCGTTCCAGCATCGCTGGCACCGTACCCGGAGCGCACGCTGCTCGCATACGTCGCGGCGCAAGCGCGCGAGTGGCCGCAGCACCCGGTGATCTGGTTCAAGGGTGTCCCACTGACGGCGAGCCGACTCGAGCGCCTCAGCAACGCCTTCGCGGCCGCGCTCGTCAGGCTCGGAGTCCGCAAGGGGGAGCGCGTCGCGCTGCTTCTGCCGAATTGTCCCCAGTTCATCATCGCCGAGCTCGGGGCATGGAAAGCCGGAGCTGTAGTGGTGCCTCTGAGCCCGCTCTACACCGAAGATGAGCTCGCGACGTTGCTCGCCCATACCGGTTCTGAGACTATCGTCACGCTCACGTCGTACTACGCGCGCGTGAAGGCCGTTCAGGGGCGAGCCGGGGTAAGGCGCGTGATCGCTACCAGCATCAAGGAGCACCTCCCCCCGCTCGTGCGCGTGCTGTTCACGGTCCTCCGGGAGAAGCGGGAAGGGCACTACATCGCGCTCGAGCCGGGCGACATGTGGTTCCGCGACTTGATCGAGCGGCACCTCGACGCGATGCGTCCTGACGTTACCGTCGCCGCCGACGACCCGGCGACGCTTCTCCCGGGGAGCGGCATCAGCGGATTCCCGAAGGCGGTGCTCGGTACGCACCGGAACATGGTGATCACTGGCGCGCAGATCACAGCTTGGCTCGGCGACACAGCCGAGAAGGGCGGTGTGATGCTTCTCCCCCTCCCGCTCTACCACATGTATGGGCTCAACGTCGTGCAGAGCGTGGCGTTCATGAACCGGATGACGTTGGCGCTCGTCCCGAACCCCGACGACATCAACGACGTTCTCGACACCATCCGCGAGGTACGTCCCACGTATTTCAGCGGCGTACCGGATCTCTACGGCGAGATCCTGGACCACCCTGACGTGAAGTCCGGAAAGGTCGACCTGAGCTCGATCAAGCTCGCGCTGTCCGGCGCGGAGACGCTGAACGCGGAGCATCGGCGGCGCTTCGAGGAGCTGACCGGGGGCCGAGTGATCGAGGGGTACGGGATGACCGAGTCGCAGTCGGCGAACACGATCAACCCGGTGCGCGGACCGACCAAGACCGGCTCCGTCGGCCTGCCCCTTCCCGACACCGACGTACGGATCGTGGACCCGAACGACGAGCGGCGGCAGCTTGCGGCAGGCGAGACGGGGGAGATTCTCCTCTACTGCCCGCAGCACATGGCGAGCTATTGGCGCGAGCCCGAAGAGACCTCCGACACCTTGCGCACGGAGCTCGATGGGCGCGTCTGGATCCGCACTGGCGACTTGGGTTACCTCGACGAGGACGGTTACCTATTTCTCGTCGACTCCAAGGCCGAGCTCAAGGTATTGCGGCGCAAACAGGCCGCGCGTTACGCGACACGAGCACCTGGAGATAGCGGCGGACGCCTGGCGCCCGATGCCGTGCCTGGCGCCTAACGCGGTGCCGGGCAGACGGTGCGGCGGATGACCGCACCGGTGGAGTCGCGCGACGCATCGCGCTCGTCGCGCTCGGCGAAGGAGGGTTCGGCCACCTCCACCAGGGCGACGAGCGACTGACTCCCGCTGGCGCTGTCAATCCACTCGAAGGTGAGCGCGCCGGGCCCCGTCGGCGTCCACGTGGCAACGATTCCCGCTCCTCCTCCCGCTCGCAACTGCGCCATGGACTGCGCCGCCGGCGCCTGGCGCGAAGCCTCCGGCACGAGCGCCTGACGCCCACCTCTCTCCGCCGCGCGTAGACGGTACGCTTCGCCGCCGGCGGTCCGCACTCGCGCCGTGTCCAACACGATTCGCGGGGGAAGGTTGGCCCTGACCCGCGGCTGAGCGACCACCTCGTAACACCCGGCCAACTCCACGGCGAGCGCGCGCCCGGCGTCCGGCGCGGCGGCGCCGGTGACGATCGCCTCCTGCTCGATGAGCGGAGCGGGACGTGCCGCCGCCTTTTCTGCCGCGGACGGGGCCGCCGGCGCGGCGGCTACATCCGCGCGGCCGGCATCCTGGACTGCGCGGCGCTCCGTCGCGGGTGGTGGCCGCGGCGTGGCTCGCGCCGAGCCGAGCGCCATGCCGGAGCGCGGCGACAACGCGCTATCCGCGGGCACCGTTGCAATCAGCGCCTCATTGCGTGCAGGAGCGGCCGGCGCAGGCTCGCGCTCGGTCCGCGAACCCTCCATTCCCTCCCCCTTCGTAAGGACGGCGTCGCTGACCTCCCCCTGTCCGGGCCGCTCCTGCCGCACGACCATCAGGCTCCCGGCCGCGACCAGCGCGACCATCGCCGCGATCCGGATCACCGCGCGCGGATGCCACCGCCACCCCAGTCGCCGTGGTACGGCGTGCGCTGACCACCCGGCGAACGGTGCCGTCGCCTGCGGTGCCGTGGCTGTGGTTGGCGCACGGGCGTCCCCGGGCAGCACGCCGCCGGGTACGGTGTCGAGCGCCGAGAGAATCCGTGATGCACCCACCGTGAGCCCGCGCGCCTCCGCCACCGCCGCGGCGCACTCCCCGCACCCTGCAACGTGCGCCTCCGCATGCGACGCTTCGGCGACGTCGAGCGCGCCATCCAGCCATGCGTGGATCGTTCCTTCGTCAAGATGCTGCATGCGCTGACTCCGTGTCGCCGCCTTGGAGCGACTCGTACGCCTCCACCAGGCGCCGGCGCGCTCGCGCCAGCGTCGTTCCGATCGAGCCGACCGATAGGTCGAGCGCGGCGGCGATCTCGTTGTAGTCCAGCCCCTCCTCGCGCATAAGCAGCGCAAGGCGGTCCCGCTCGGCTAGCTGTTCCATCGCGCGGCGCGCCATCGCCGCCTCCTGCGCCCGCTCGAGCGGAGCGCTAGCCGGCTCTTCGATCGCCTCACGCTGCTCCGCCAGGAGCAACGTGAGATGCCGCCTCCGCCGCGCGTCCTTCCTGGCTTCGTCACGCACCAGATTATTCGCGACGGTGAAGAGCCACGCCCGCTCGTTGTCGATCCGGTCCTGGCGAAGCGCGCGGACGAACGTCTCCTGCGCGACCTCCTCGGCCCAGTCGCGGTCGCCCAGCCGGCGCGTCAGGTACCGCACAAGGTGGAGGTTGTACGTCCGGAAGAGCCGTTCGACGTCCGCGTCGTTCACGCGCTCACCGAGAGGCTCCGAAAGAGGTCACCATTCGGCATCGATCCTTCGCAGATCACTCTCATCCAGCCGCTCGGCACCCACGTCGCCGACCTCGAAGGCGACGCCTTGCCCGGCAACGATCACGCGCTCCCCGATCGCGAACGCCTCCCGCACACCGGGCAACCGCTCGGCGAGCGCGAAGTATGCGGTGGAGTATGCCTTGATCTTCACCGTTCGCATGCCCTCGCGGAAGGCCGCGTCGATCCAGACCTGGTCGCGGAGTGTGAACGTGCGTCCTGCCACGGTCCGCGTTCCAGCCGCATCGGCGCCTCGCGCCTGCTGGGCGCCCGCCGCGATGCTGTCGACCGCGGCGAGAGATGTCGCCGTTCGCTTCGCGGCCGCATCCCGGCCGGCCTCGAAGCGCCGCTCACGCTCGGCCGCTTGCGATCCGTCGGCTCGTCCCGTCACGTCAACCTCGGACAACCGGCGCCTCGCTTGCCCGATGCCAGCCCCTGGCGCGCCCGCGACGACCATTCCGGGTTCGCGCACGAAGTACGAGGTGAGCTCGGTCGGGATACCGTACCGCTGTCCGAGCTCACGAATCTCGGCATCGAGCTCCGGCGAAGCGCCGTTCCGTCGCCGCTCTGCGCTCAGCCAGCCCACGCGCTGGGTCGCCCAAAGCCGTGGGACAAATGCGTTGTCGCGCTCACGCTCGGGGAAGTCCGCGCTCGCGCTCCAGCGCACTGGTCCAGCGACCGACGCTCCCTCGAAGGCGATGCGCGCCGGGCCGCTCCCTTCGTAGCGCGCGAAGAGGACGAGATCCTGCCCCGCGAACAGGTCGACGCCGCCGGCCGGATGCATCTGGAGCAGCCGGATTCCGTCGGCGAGTACGCGCAGACCGGTGGCCAGTGGGCTCGTCAGGCGGGTAGCGACGATCTCGACGGCCCGCTCGGTGCTCTCGTCCGGCCGGACAAAGTGCGCGGTACCGCGGCCGTCGAGCGCTAGCTGCTCGAGGAGCATGACGTTCACATCTGCTCCAAGGCCGAAGGTAAAGAGGCGTGCGTCACGGCGAAGCCGCGCTGCGCGCTCGGCGAGCGTCCGCGCGTCCCGCGCGCCCACGGTGGCTTCACCGTCGGTCACGAAGAGGACGAGGGACAGCCGGCCCTCGTCGCCGCCGTCGCTGCGCCCTTCGCGTGGCGGCGCCAGCGCCTCCTCGAGCGCCCCCTCGATGTTCGTCGCGCCCTCGGCGCGCAGCTCGTCCAGGTACCGTTCCGCGGCGCGGACGTTCTCGTGCGTCGCGGCGGCGAAGTCATCGCGGAAGCTCCGAACGGCGCTGGAGAAGTCCACGAGACGAAAGCGGTCACGGGTACCCAGCGTGGCGAGCAACTGCCGCCCCGCGGCGCGCGCCTGCTCGATTTTGCGCCCGCTCATCGACCCCGACACATCGAGAACCAACGTGACGTCCCGCGGCATCTCGCGCCCGCTAAGGGCCGGCGGCGAGAGGGTGATGAGCGCGAAGCCGTCGTCACGTCCCGCGCGGTGAGGGAGAACGGTGATGGCCACTTCGTTCCGTCGCCTCAGCGGAATGAGGAGGGTCACCTCGCGCGCGTCGCCGCGAACATCGATGCGGCGCCGTCCGCCGCGCTCCTCGATGTCGAGCGCGTGCGTCGGCGAGTACGCCCGCCCGAGCTCTGGCGTCTCCGGGTAGGTGAGAACGAGGCTCGCGCGTTCGTCAGGCATGTCCCGCCGAGACCCCGCCGGCTCGTGTTCCCCCCCCACTCTTGGCCAGCGTGCCTGGTGCCTGGTCCCTCTGAAATAATCCACCCGCAGCGCGTCACCCTCCCGCTCAGCCACCGCCTGAAAGCGCACGACGACCTTCTTCCGCTCCCCGGGCGCGATCGGGAAGATGCGCGTCCGCAGCAGACCGTGCCCCATCCACTCGACTAGGGCCGGGTCGCGCTGCTGCCTGACGATCTCCTCGTAGATGCGGCGTGCCTCCTCAGCGCCCAGTGTCTCCCCGGCCACAAGCTCGCCGTTGATCGACAGCTTGAGGTCCTGGAACGCGGCCCCCTTCGGCAACGGAAAGAGGTAGTCCGCCTCGCCGAGCATCCCGCCGCGATTCGTGAAAGTCTCCTCAACCTCGTAGCTCAGTATGCGTGGCGTGGCCGCGGCGGCCCCGCCAGCCCCTCGCGTCTGACCCGTGAGAGTGACGCGCACGTCGCTGCTGGTGCGGACGACCTGCTGTGGCCACGCAACCGGCGAACACCGCTCGATGCGGCACGGTCGCGGAATGATCTCGCCCTGTCCGGTGAGCGCCGTGGGGAGCGCGGCGGTGGCAAGGATGACAAGAACACGGGTGCGCATCGGAGGCTCCAGGTTGGTGCTCTATCTGGAGACGTCGCGCGAGGCGCGACTTGCACACTGGTCGGGGAAACTCCAGGGCCTGGGTCAGGGCCTGGGTCAGGGTCAGGGTTGCCTCCAGGGCAAGGGTCAGGGCCTGGGTCAGGGTCGGGGTTGCTTTCCACTCCCGCGCGCCGAGTTCCCGGACCCTGACCCTGACCCTGACCCCGACCCGTATTCGGTGCACTGTCCCCGACCCCAAACTTTCGCACCGAGGAAAGTCCCACCCTCAAACGTCCGTCAGCTCCCCTCCCTCTGCCCAAACGCGCGCCCGTCCACTCTCACCTGCAGGAGATTCTGATCCGCGCGCCTGAGCATCTTCTCGAGCGATTCCCCGGGCTCGCGGAGAGACCAGCCGAGCGAGAACGGTACGGGAGCGGTGCGGAGGGCGGAGGTGCGCAGGCGCGCTGCAATCGCCTCGATGTGGCCGCTCGTCCGCCCGTCGAAGAGGACCACGAACTCGTCGCCTCCTACGCGCACGACCGCCTCCAGCGCCCGCACCTGGCGCATGAGAAAGCGGCTCATCTGCACAAGCACCGCGTCACCGGCGTGATGGCCGTGATCGTCGTTATATCGCTTGAAGTGATCGATGTCGATGAAAACGCATCCCCACTGCTCCTCCGGATGCGCGGCCATTTTCGCCTGAGCATCCACGAGGTGGCGCCGGTTGTAGCACCCTGTGAGGGGATCGCGGACGCTCAGTTCGAGCAGTCGGGTCTCGAGTTGCTTGCGCGCCGTGATATCCACCAGAATGCCGTGATAGTACGTCTCTTCCGTCGCCGGATCGACGTACGAGTATGCGGTATCGAGCACCGTGCGCACGTCGCCGTCGAGGCGCCGGATCTCGAGCTCGAAGTCCCGGATCGCGCCGAACCGCTCGAGCAACTCGCCCTCCCTGCGTCGCTGCTCGAGATCAACGAAAAGGTCCTGCGCGCGGTAGCTCCGCAACTGGTCGAGTGACGACGCGCCGATCATTCGAAGGAATGCGGGGTTCGCATCGAGAAGCTCGCCGCTCGCCGTCGAGACGTATATCCCTTCGCGCAGGTTCCGGACGAACTCCCGCAGCACGTCGCCGCTCTCGAGCGGGCGTACGCGCGGCAGCCTGGTCTCGTGCGTGTCGGTGCTCGCAGCGTACCCGGTCGCGGCATGGAGCTGCGGTAACGATCGGCTAGGGGGCATGGATCTCCGGGAGGGATGCGACGGGCAGGCAGCGGCGGGGGTCGGAGCAGCGACCTCGTCAATTACAAGATACGTTCCGCCCCCGGAAACGGATCTCTCGCCGGCGTTGCAGCCCAGACGTGCCGGTCAAGTCAGAGCGGGGCTTGGACTTGCCCGGTGTACCGCCGGATCACCGCAGGTGTTCGAGCGATCGAGTGCATCCCCGGCTGAGGGAGTGCCGCCACACCGAGTGGCGTGACCATGCGACTCCGCTTCTGCTGGTACATGAGCCAGCCGCCGCCGAAATCGTGATTGACGAGGAGCTGGAAGGCATTTGCAGCTACGATCGCGACTTTGACCGGATTCCAGCATCCGAAGACTGGAGCCGGATCGGTAGCGTTAGGCGCGCGGGCCATTCTGACGGCCTCGCCGTTTCCCACCTCAGCTACCGATCGTGGACTCGAACTCGTAGGAGTGTTTGCCGCCCTCGACGATGATATTCATCGTGCCGGTAAGACCGGTCAACTCACCGGTACCCGAATCAGGCACCACCGTTATTCTCATCTCATACACCCCGTGGCCCATGGTGCCGTTGTGCTGGAGGATGAAGCTGCCGGTCCGGCCATTCAACACGCCGCTGACCCGCTCGAGCGCGACGTAGGCTCCCGAGCCTTCGACCGCCGTGTTGGCGGCTACCATCTGGCCCCGGCTGGTACCTTTGAGGTCGCCGCTGAATTGCTTGTCGAGGGACAGACGGTCAAAGCCTCCGGTATCGGCGCTGTCGGCCGCCAGGGGTAGCACCGCAACCTCGAACGTTCCTAGTGCCCGGGAATTCACAACTGCCTCCTTCGGGACGGCACCCGTGACGGGGGACTGAGACTGCGCCCGGACCGGGGAAGCACGGCCGGGGAACAGCAGGAAAACCGCAACGAGCCCCGACGTAAGGCAAAATCGCATTGTCATGTTCCATCCGTTCGAGAGCGGGCTCGATCCGTGACTGTTAGATGACGGAATCAGTTTCGCTGCCGAGAGATCACAGTCGGCCCCGAGCCAACCGTCTTGTAGGAACGCGACAGCCACCCCCCCCCCCATGCCCCACCGCAAGACCGCCCCGCCCAGAGGAGTGTTGAGGACCCCCATCGCCGACGCACAACGGCTCGAGCACGCTCGCTATCACCCCTCGCCCGACCTGGAGCAATACGTGGAGCACTTCTGGGCCGTTCGGTGGGACCTTCACGGGCTACCGCCCCACCGGGCGGAGGCCTTGCCCCACCCGAGCGTGCACTTGGTCTTCGAGCGCTGGGTGGGCGGGAGAATCATGGGGGTGGCGCGGGGAAAGTTTTCCACCATGCTGGAGGGTAGCGGTGGAGTCTTCGCGGCCAAGTTCACACCCGGCGGCTTCTACCCGTTCGTACGCACACCGATTGTGACTTTCACCAACTCCCGCGCTTCACTCTCCAGCATCTGGGGCCCAGCAGGTGAGGGGCTGGAACAGGCCGTGCTCGGGGAGAGCGAAGATGCGTCCCGCATTGCGATCGTGGAGGAATTCCTCCGGCGGCAAGGCCCTGGGCCTGATGAAACGTGACGCGCGTCGCCGAGATGGTCTACGCGGTGGCAGGTGATCGGCGCATTGTGAAGGTGGAAGACCTGGTCGCCCGCTATGGCATGAACAAGCGGACGCTGCAGCGGCTGTTCTCAAAGTATGTCGGGGTCAGCCCAAAATGGGTGATCCAGCGTTACCGGCTTCACGAGGCCGCCGAGCGGCTGGGTGGGCGTGGCTCGGTGAGTCACCGCGGCCCTGGCCCTCGACCTGGGTTACAGCGACCAGGCCCACTTTGTTAGGGACTTCAAGGCGATCGTGGGGATGTCACCGGCCGCGTACGTCAGGGAGGCACGGCGAGTGCAGCACTAGGAGCCCGCTCGCGCAACTGGATGTTCCCCCCAATGGAGGCCGCACGTGCTCCAGATCACCCCGCAGGCCCCACTTGCTGCCGCCACCGACTTCCGAAGCCTCCTCATAAGGGAGCGCCGCGAGGTGCTTGATGCCTGGGTCGAAGAACAGCTCAAGCAGGGGCGTGTCGAGAGCCTTCCGCCCGCCGAGCTGCGAGAGCAGTGCGACCAGTTCCTCTCGTTGCTGGCCGGTCCGGCGAATTCCGATTCGATTCTCGACGTCAACGACCCCGCGTGGACTCCTGCGCGCGCGTTCCTTGCCGACCTCTCGCGTTCACGCGCCCGACTCGGGTTCTCTCCATCGGAGACGGCAAGCTTCGTCTTCGCGCTGAAGCGGCCGCTGTTCGCACTGCTGCGTCGGGAGTTTGCGGGCGATGCACAGCGCCTTGCCGACGAGACCTGGCTCGCGACCGAGCTGCTCGATCAGCTCGGTCTCCTCACGATGGAGGAATACCAGCGCGGCCGCGAGGAAGTGATCCGCAGCCAGCAACACGAGATGTTGGAGCTCTCTACCCCCGTCCTGATGCTCTGGGACGGTGTGCTCGCGCTGCCCCTGATCGGCACGCTGGACAGTGCGCGCACCCAGATCGTGATGGAGACGCTGCTCCAGCGGATCGTCGAGACGGGAGCGCAGGTCGCGATCATCGACATCACGGGCGTGCCCACGGTCGACACGATGACCGCGCAGCACCTGATCAAGACGGTCACTGCGACGCGCTTGATGGGCGCCGAATGCATCATCAGCGGCATTCGCCCGAAGATTGCCGCGACGATCGTGCATCTGGGGGTGGACCTTGGCGTCGTCACCACCAAGGCGACGCTGGCCGACGCGTTCCGTGACGCGCTCGCTCGCTCGGGCCGCACGGTGACGCGCGGATCACCAAACAGAGAGTAAGTGCCGGTGGAGCGGATCCCGATCATTCGCATGGGCCGGTGTCTTCTGGTCACCATCCAGGTGGACATGTACGACCAGCTTGCGATGACCCTGCAGGACGACCTCACAGAGCAGATCGCCAGGCAGGGATCGGGAGGGGTGCTGCTCGACATCTCCGCACTCGAGATTGTGGACTCCTTCATCGGACGCATGATCGCGAACACTGCGGCGATGACGCGGGTGCTCGGGGCTGATACGGTGCTGGTGGGGATGCAGCCGGCGGTGGCGATCACGCTCGTCGAGCTCGGGCTGTCGCTGCCGGGCATCCTCACGGCGCGCAATGTCGAGATGGGCATGGAGCTCCTCCAAAAAGTGGCCACGAGCCGCGCCTAGAGGTTGCCGGTCGTCGTGGCGAGACTCGCGCGATTCGGCCTGCAATCGGATGCCGACGTCGTTGCTGCGCGCCGAGAAGTCACCGAATGGGCACGGGAAATCGGGCTGTCCGACCTCGATCGCGCCAAGGTGGTCACGGCCGCAAGCGAGCTTGCTCGCAACACGATTGTCTACGGACGAGGTGGTGTGATGTCACTCGAGATCGTGCGCGACGGAATCCGCGAGGGGCTGCGTCTCACCTTCGAAGATCACGGGCCCGGGATCGCGGACATCGATCGTGCGCTCGAGGACGGCTTCTCAACGGGTGGCGGTATGGGCTTGGGACTGCCGGGGGCTCGTCGCCTCGTGAATGAATTCGACCTGACGTCGACCCCGGGTGAGGGGACGTGCATCACCATTGTCCAGTGGAAACCGTGACCGCGTCCGACGTGTGTGCTTCACCACACTCGGCGCTGCATCCCGTCGGGGATCAGCTCCAGATGAGCACTCTCGGTCTGCATGCCGCAACCATGGGACGCGCTCATGGATTCGACGCCGACGCGTTGGATCGGCTGGATATCGTCCTCACCGGGATGGCTGAAAGCATCGTGCGCCGTGCGGGAACGGGCCACATCATTCTCCGGTCAATCGGCGAGCCCTTGTCCGGTTGCATCGAGATCCTCGCGCTCGACAAGGGGCCCGGGATCGCGGACATGACACGCGCAATGCGTGGTAGCGCGACTCCTGCCGGCGGTGTTTCGCGCGACGTCGGCCTGGCCACCATCAGACGGGTTGCCGACCTCTTCGACATCTATTCACACCGCGGCTCAGGAACGGCGGTGGTCGCGCACGTCGGCGCGCCGGCAGCGCACGACTCCGTCTCGGTAACCGCGGAGTTGGTGCGGCACGGGTCGATGGGCGCGGTATGCGTGCCGTTACGTGGTGAGGAGGAGTGTGGGGACGCCTGGGCGGTCGACGTCACGCCCGGACGCGTGGCGGTGTTGCTCGTCGATGGGCTCGGTCACGGCCCCGAGGCCGCCGTTGCGGCGCGCGCCGCAATGTCTGTGTTCCGCGAC
This sequence comes from Gemmatimonadota bacterium, assembly GCA_030860435.1. GTDB lineage: Bacteria > Gemmatimonadota > Gemmatimonadetes > Gemmatimonadales > Gemmatimonadaceae. Next base: position 17,099 of record JALZIF010000137.1, read on the forward strand.
TCAGCCATCGACCCTCCCGAGATCATACTGAGCACGATGCACGGCGCACTGCGCACCACCCGAGGGGCCGCGCTGTCGGTCACGGTAATCGACCAGTCTCGCAGAACCGTCCGCTTCTGCGGCGTGGGTAACGTCGATGGCCGAGTCGTGACTGCCGAGGTGAACCGTCAGATGGTCCCCCAAAACGGCATCGTCGGACACACGATGCCACGGACTCACGCGGACGACGTTCCGTGGCCTGCCGGCGGGCGCCTCATCATGCACTCGGACGGGATCTCGTCGCGATGGCGCATCGATCACTACCCCGGGTTGCTCGCACGTCATCCGGCGCTGCTTGCTGGAGTGCTCTTCCGGGATTGCGCGCGGCCTCGCGATGATGCAACCGTTCTCGTGCTTCGCGACACCCTCGCGCACCCCGACTAGCGCGCGATGCGGATCCCCCTGATCACCGTGGCGCTTCGCCGCGAGAACGATCTGCTCCTCGCGCGCCAGCGGGCGCGGCAGATCACACAGCTGCTCGGCTTCTCCACCGGTGATTCCACGCGTATCACCACGGCGCTGGCGGAAATCGCTCGCAATGCCCTGGTGTACGGTCGCGGGGGGAGCGTCGCCTTCTTCGTTGAGGGTGAGCAGCACGGCTCCCAGAGTCTCGTAGTGAATGTCGTGGACGAGGGGCCCGGAATCGCCAACCTCGACCGGATTCTGTCGGGCCAGTATGGATCGAACACCGGGATGGGGATCGGCATCACCGGGTCGCGCGCGCTCATGGACCGTTTCGAGATCGAGACCGATCTCGGGAAAGGCACGCGCGTGCTGATGTCCAAGATCCTGCCGCGCTCCGCGCCACGGGTCGGAGCTGCGGAGATCGCACAACTGACCGCCGAGCTTACTGCGCGAGGGGATGGCAGCCCCTTCGGGGAGCTGCAGCTTCAGAACCAGGAGTTGCTGCACGCGCTGGACGAGATCACGCGGCGACAGGCCGACATCGAGCGCCTTAGCCGCGTCGCGGAGCAGGCGCGCGACCGCGCTGAAACCGCGCAGCTCGTCGCCGAACGGTCGGTCGTCGTCCAGGAACGATTCATGGCACTGACGACGCATGAGATCCGGACGCCGCTTAACGCCATGCTGGGATACCTCGAGCTGCTCGACATGGAGCTCGATGGGGCATTGACCGAGAAGCAGATCGGATACTTTGGCCGGGTTCGTCGTGCGTGCTCACACCTGATCGGTGTGACGAACGATTTCCTCGACATGGCGAAGGGCGAGGCAGGACACCTTCAGGTCGCCCGTCACGCGGGGGCGGCTCGCCACGTGATCAGCGAAGCCGCTGCGCTCGTCGCGCCGCAGGCTGCCGCGCGGACGGTGGAGATCACGCTCGTCGAGACCACCGACCGCGTCATGTATCTCGGAGATACGGACCGCGTCCGTCAGATACTCATAAACGTCCTCGGGAACGCGGTGAGCTTCACGCCGTCCGGTGGCATCATCCGAGTGACGGCCACCTCCGTCGACGACCCTCCCACCGGTAGCGAGCTGACGGGCGGGCCCTGGTGCGCCATTCGTGTCGAGGATTCCGGCCCGGGAATTTCGCCGGACAAGCTGGGGCGCGTCTTCGAGCCCTTCGTGCAGCTTGCTTCCGCGAGCCAGGGGGGCAGGGGAGGAACGGGATTGGGACTCACCGTGAGCCGGCAGCTCGCGTTGCTCATGGGCGGTGATCTGACGGTCGAGGGCCGTGCAGGCGTTGACGGCGGAGCTGCGTTCACGCTCTGGCTCGCGGCGGGTATGGCGCCCTCACCTGTTCAAGCGATTGAACGTATCCCCGGCTGAGGGAGTGCCGCCACACCGAGTGGCGTGATCATTCGACTCCGCTTCTGCTGGTACATGAGCGAGTCCGCCGCCGAAATCAGCTCCTCGACGACGCAGGGCTGATCGGGGTCGTGAGAGGTGGCGCCGAGGCTGAGCGAGATGTCGTACTGCCGGTGACCCCGGGCGTTCCGATCGGCGATGCCGCTCCGCAGCCGCTGCAGCAGCAATTCGGCGGTCGCCTCCTCACTCTGTAGCGCGAGGACCGCGAACTCGTCTCCGCCGAGCCGCGACAGCACGTCGAACTCCCTGAACGTGGCGCGGAGGATGTCAGCAGTCTCGATCAAGGCAAGGTCCCCCTCGCGGTGGCCGAACGTGTCGTTGATCGCCTTGAGGCCGTCGAAGTCGGCGTAGATGTGTACGAGCCCGCGCCTCATCCGCTCCGCGCTCTTTATCTGTTGGCGTGCAAGTGTGAGGAAGCCGCGGCGGTTATAGAGCCCGGTGAGCTCGTCCACCAGCGCGATCGCGTGCAGCGAAGCCTGAACGCAGTGGCGCGCGACCGCGTGACGAACCGCTCGCCAGACGCTGAGTTCCTGAAGGTGACCGCGCACGAGGGCGTCCTGCGCGCCCGCCTCCAGCGCCTCCGTTCCCGCCGCATCGTCCTCCGCCGCGATCAAGACGATCACCGGGACGTCAGGCCGCTGCTCGGCGAGCGTGAGGAAGGGTGCGAGGCGGTCGGTGTCCTCCGGCAGGGCCAGCAAGACGACGTCGTAGCGGCGCGCGCCGAGGCGGTCCACAGCGGCTGCCAACGTCGGCACATGGTCTACCGTGAGCGGCGCGCCACGGACGCCCGCCGCGATCTGGTCCCGGAGCGCCGGGCCGTGGGGAGCGCCGTCGACCAGAAGCGCGCGGAGCGGTACGCCCGGACCGCTCCCGCCGGCGAACATTACGCCGCCGACGAGACTGCGGACGGCGGGGCGAGTCCGAAGTCCCGCATCTTCCGCGCGAGGGTCGGCCGGGAGATGCCAAGCGTGCGCGCGGCCGCGCTGCGGTTGCCCCGCGTGAGTTGCAGCGTGAGCGCGACCGCCTCCCGCTCGATGTTGGCGAGCGACTTCCCACCAGGCGGGATCCGGATTTCTCCGCCGAGCGGTCCCATGCGACCGACGACGGGGAGCGACGTGCGGTGCTGGATCATCAGGTGCTCGGCGCCGATCCCGTTTCCTTCGGAGAGGATGGTCGCGTGCTCCATCACGTTCTTGAGCTCACGGACGTTCCCTGGCCACGAATGCCCGCGCAATGCCGCGATCGCGTCCGGGCGGAGCGTCTTGGGGGCTAGCCCTTGCTCTTGCGCGATGGTGGAGAGGAAGTGCATCGCCAGGCGGAGCACATCGTCACCGCGCTCGCGTAGCGGCGGCAGGGCGATGCGGAAGACGTTGAGACGGTAGTACAGATCCTCGCGGAACTCGAGGCGGTTGACCGCGTCGGGTAGTGAAGCGTTGGTGGACGCGATCACGCGACAGTTGACGCGGATCTCGTCTCGTCCGCCGACACGCCGAATCACGCGTGCCTCGAGCGCGCGAAGCAACGTAGGCTGCAGGCGATGCGGAAGATCGCCGATTTCGTCGAGAAAGAGGGTGCCGCCCGCGGCCAGCTCGACCAGCCCGCGCTTCGGCCCGCCGCCATTGGTCAACGCATCGCCCTCGTGTCCGAACAGCTCGGACTCGAGCATCCCCTCCGGGACGAGCCCGCAGTTGACAGTGACGAACGGCTCGCCGTGCGACGCGCCGGCGTAGTGGATGCCGCGTGCGACGAGCTCTTTGCCGCTGCCGGTCTCGCCGACGATCAAGACGGACGTCAGTCGCGACGCCGCGACCTTCCGTGCCAGCTCGATCGCCTGGCCGAGCCCGGGGCTCTGACCTACAATGTTTGGGATGCCGAAGTTCAAGGGGGGCTCTCTGAGACTCCTCATCGAAGGGACGCATGGCGGGGCCGTTTGGTCACTGTGTCTGAGCGGGGATTCCTGAGCTACCAGCCAGGGTGTGGGACAGTACGCACGACAAGCTCGCGCGATAGAGTTGACCAGGCATGGGCCGTCGCCGGGGCATGTCAGTTGCGCTATCACCTACGCGAGAGGCCAACCACTGCCGGAGGCGATCATGGCGGACCGCAAGAAGGAGAAGGACGGTTACGGAGTTGACTCGTCGACGGGCGGCGGCAAGGCGCAGCCTGGCGGCTACGGAGACGACCAGGGGACGCGGGTCGGCCCTGCCGATGCGCACGACCGTGCCGCGAAGGACGGCTCGGAAAGCGAGAGCGCGTCCGGGCCGAGCTCGCGGCCGGCAAAAGAGGGACTCGAAGGAGCGGTGCTGAGCGGCTCAGGCGACCAGGGGACGCATCGCACCACCGGTGCCGGGAGCGAGGCGTCGGAAGGACTTCACGCGGCGCAGCAGGGCGGGCGCAACCCGTCGGACGCGAGCAGCGTGGAACAGGCTGGCACCGGTCGCTCGACCGCCGAGGGTGATGTGGACCGTGCCGGCTCCGAGCCGATTGAAGGCCGATCGCACGAGCACGAGAGCGGCTACGGCGGGCGTGGGGGGGAGCCCAAAACGAGCTCTGACCAGCGGGAGTGAGGGTCGTTGCGGGCGGGAGCGGAGTCGCGTAGAGTACCAGCAGCCACCACGCTCTCGCCGCAAGGGAGGAGGCACCATGACCGCGTCGCACCACCCGCCTGAGTCGCGGCGGGACACCCCGTCCGCCCCTCTCAGAGAATCCGACGTCGACCGCGCCACAGCGATCACCGTCCGGAGACTCCGCGACCGCGGCGTCGAAGTATCCGGGTCAGAGACTAGTCAGCAGCTCGTGCGCCTCGTCACGGCCGTAGAGGACTTCGAGCGCGCAGTCGAGCGGAGGGGCGGCGACACCTTCGTGAACACCCCCCGCTCCTCGGAGCCGGAGCGTGCCGAGTGGGTAGTGCCTGCGCGCGCCTCGGACGAGGCGACGGATGCGTACATCCGGCGCGTCGAGGCGGCAGTGGAGCGAGTCGAGCGGGGGGACGCGCTACCTGACGAGCTCACGAGTGAGAAGTGAGGGCTGAAGCGTACTGTCACGCCTCACCTTCAGTCCTCACAGGATAGATGCGACCCCGAACATCATCCCGAATACACTCATGATGATCACGACAGCGATCCATCCAAGGAGCGCGGTCGCGATCGCTTTACCGGTGCTGAAGTCGAGCGCTTGGCGGATGGCGATGATCCCCGCCGCAAGAATCCAGATGAACACAGCCAGCCTAACGAGTCCGCCGAGGATCGGGACGATGCCCAGGATGTAGAGCACGCCCGGGGCCTGCGCGAAGCCAATCGTCCGGAGCAGTTCCCCCCATGTCGCGGTGCCGCCAAGCAGCTTGTCGCCGATCAGGTAAGTGACGCCGGACCAGACCAGCCAGCCGAGGACCGCGCCGATCAGCCCAGCGATGACGCCACCGCCGCCACCGCGCGCGCCCCCGATCGCGGCGCAGACGGCGACGATCGCGACAACGGTCGCGGCCTGCCCCGTCGCCGTAGTGTCGGCCTCGACTTCCTCGTATGTAGCGACATCGAGCATCGCCGCACCCTTCATGCGGTCCACGATCGATCGACGAGCCGGACTCTCCATCCTGACCTCCTGGATTCGGGGGGTGCAGCCGGGGGACGTGCTGATTCGCTTCGCGGGAAACCGATGTCGCGCGAACGGCGTTCGGGTGTAATACTGAATACGGGGGGGGGCCCCGCCCCCTCTTGCTCCCCCCGTTCCGACGTGCATAGTGCAAGCGAAGCGCGGCCGCCGCCAGTGACGGCACGCCCGCAGGGTAGTCTGAACGGGTAGATCCCTCGCTTCACCCCGCCCCCCCCCCGCGTCCCGCCCGATGGTCAAGCTCCTCCTCGCCGCCACCGTCGCACTGACCCTTCCCAGGCCGCTCCTCGATGGCGTTCCCATCGTGCGTCCGGAGTCGGTCGGGATGTCGTCCGAGCGGCTTGCCGCGATCGACCGCGTGTTGGAGCGCGCCCTCGACGCACAGGGGTTCCCAGGGGCGGCGGTGGTTGTTGGGCGCCGTGGCGGCGTCGTCTGGAGTAGAGGGTACGGGCGCCTCGATTGGAACCCGGCGAGCCCCGCGGTGAGCGCTGGGATGACGATGTATGATCTCGCGTCGCTTACCAAGGTCGTCGCGACGACAGCCGCGATCATGGTCCTCTACGACGAAGGGAAGCTCCGGCTCGAGGACCGCGTCTCGCGGTACTTGCCGGAATTCTCGGGTGGCGGCCGGGACGCGGTGACGATCGCGCACCTGCTCACGCACCGGTCCGGGCTGCCCTCTGGCCGGGCACTCGGCTCCGCGCCGCGCGGGGCTCGCCATGCCGTGCTCTCAGCGTCGCTCGCGGGGACCCCCGGCGTCCGCACTACGTACTCCGATCTCGGCCCCGACCTGCTCGCCTTCACCGTCGAACGGGTGGCGGGAGAGCCACTCGATCGGTTTCTCGACCGGCGCGTGTACGGCCCGCTCGGAATGCAATACACGCGGTTCACCCCTCCGGCCCGCTGGCACGAGCGGCTCGCGCCCACGGGCGCCTACCCATCGGGGGGAATCGTCCACGACGGGAACGCGCGCGCGTTAGGTGGTGTCGCCGGGCATGCGGGGCTCTTCGCCCCCGCGGGCGACATCGCCATCTTCGCCCAGATGATGCTGAACGGCGGCGAGTTCGGCGGGGTCCGGATCGTCAGCGATTCGACCGTTCGCCTCTTCACGCGCCGCGCCGCCGGGTGGCGCGCGCTGGGGTGGGACACCTGCGCGGGCGGCGGAAGCTGCGGTCACTTGATGAGCGAGCGTGCGTATGGCCACACCGGCTTCACCGGGACGTCGCTCTGGATCGACCCCGATCGCGAGATGTTCGTCATCGTCCTGACGAACGAGGTGCACGCTCCCCGCGCCACCGATCCGACCGCAATTCTCCACGACGTGCGCGCCGACATCGCGGACATAGCGGCGCTTGCCGCCACCGACGGAGCGTACGACCCGCCGGAGATGCCGCGGCTGCGCGCCGATCGGGCGATCGGGTGGCGATAGGCGCCGGCCGCGGAGGAGCTACGGCGTGTCGCTTTGCCCCCCCTCCCCCGGCGGCTGCTTGGGCACCGTGAGCCGCGGCGGAGGCGCGCCCATCCAGATGACGATCGTGCCGCACGCGTGCCTGCTCTGATACTCGGCCGGGGTCTGCGCCGCCGATGGGTAGATCGCAATCCCCTCGATCTCGTTTGGCCTTACGAAAGTGTCGAGGTCGACGTCATCGTCACCGGGTGCGATCCGCATTCCGTTAAGGAACAGCGTCGGGCGACACCCTAGTCCCGCGCCGCCCACCCCGCGCGCCATGACGATGGCGTTGCGCATCCCGTCGGTCGGAACAACGCGCACGGCCGGAATTCCCCGCATCATGTCGCTGACAACGACCGGCGCTCGCCGCCGGATGTCATCGCGGGTGATGAAATATCCGCCCCCCGCCGGCGCCAGGCGGTGCTGCTCGAACTCCGAGCTCGCGCTCGAATAGACCCGGTCTGCCCTCACCTCCATCCCCGCGATCATCACCGCGCGCTGGAGCGCCACAGCCGATCACGTACCGCCCATTGCGCACTCCCTCGAGCCGGTATCTGCCGCTCGTATCACTGAACGCCGCATACGCGCGCGAGAACTCCTCCGTATCGGCCGGCACGAGCTGCACCGCCGCATCGGCGATCGGCGCTCCCGTCAGGCTGTCGAGCACCGTCCCCATGACGACACCGGTCGGTGCCGGTGCGTTGCCCTGTCCCTCGGCGGACCGTGTCGTGACAAGCGCGAGGAGAGCGGCGGGGATGAGGAGGATCGAGCAGGTAGTCATTCGGGCTTGGTCCGCGTGCGTTTTTTCGCCAGGCGCGCGCCCCGACTCCCCTTGGACGTCGGATTGGAGGCCGCGGTCGAATCGCTCCGCTTGCCGGCCGTCGGAGGGAGGATGGTAAGGGACAGCCCCACCTCCCGCGCCTGGAACCCGAGCACCCGGACCGTCGTCGTGTACGTCTGGCCGACGGTGAACTCGGGAGTGATGGTGACCGCGACGTGCGCGACCGCCTGGCCCGACGGCGGGACAATGAGGGCCGGCGGCTCGAACGCGATGTGCGCGGCCGCAACCAGCGCGCCGCTGGCAGGAACGAGATCGTCAGCCTCGAAGCGGACGTCGACCGCGCGGTCATACTGGTTCTCGACCAGGAAGGGACCGCGCACCCGATCGCCGGTCCTCCCCTCCAATCGCATCTCGGCGCGGCCGAAGGCCTCGCTGGTATCGTCAGGCGCGTGCGGTGGCTTTCGGGCGAGCGTCCTTTCCGCGGCGGTCACCACCCCCTCCAGCAGCGCCAGACTATGCGTGCTGACCGCCGAATATGCGGCCAGGTTGAAGTCGAGCCACCGGCCGAGGACCACCGAGGGGTCGGCCGTCTTACCGGGTGACTGCGCCGAGAGCGCTTTCGTCGCGTCACGCAGCAGATCGTTCACGCGCGCCGCGAGCCGAACGTTCCCCGCGACGTTCATCGCGACGAGCGACTTCAGCTCCTCGACGAAGTCCTCCGGCGTCTTCCGTCCAGGCGGTCCTTCGGGCATCGCTTCCTCCCCCTGACGCGGATCAGCCGTGCGTGCGAATGACCGGGGGGCGGTCGCCCGGGTGTTCTTGGGGGTCGTCGACCGGTTGGCGGCGGCTGGCTGGGGCGCACGGCTCGCCGCACTGGAAATGATCGTACCAGTGGTGGGCCCGAATGCGCAGAGGCGGATCGCCCTGCTCCACGTCGCAGGAGCAGTGCGCCTGCCGCTGCACGCCGAGCGTTACGCGGACGCACTGCTCGTAGGCACCGCGCACGAATATCTCGCTCTCGTAATCCCCCGGAGCGATAGTTTGCGGCACGGTGAACGTTGCGGTCACGATCGCCGATTGCCCGCCGCCGACGGTGAGGCTCGCTGGTGTCAGAGTGACGGTCCCGGGAGAATCGCCCGGCCCGGCGAACGGCGTCGCCTCGAGAGTAAACGGCCGCTCCCCTTTCGAAGTGTTTGTGACGCGTATGGTGCAGCGCAGCGTCTCACCGGGGCTCGCCTCCCATCCGATCTCGCAGACGCAGCGCGGCGGGCACTCGCTCTCCGGGATGTCGCACATTCCCGCGCGCCGCATCGATGGCATCGCCGGCATTTTCGGCATCGCGGGCCCGAGCATCGCCGACGCCTGACGCGCGAAGTCACGGGCGCTTTCGAACGAGAGTGTCATCAGCTTTGGGCCGAGCGCGGCCAGCTCGGCGAGCGTCGGCGGTGCGCCGGTCGCGGACTTGGTGGACACTCGGCTCATCGCGGCCTCCGCTTCTTGGAGTTGTGTGTGCCGTTGCACTCGACGACGAACGTCAACTGCGTGCTCATGAACGGTATCGCCCGGATATACGTGCGCCCCTTGATCAGCTCCTGCGGCAGCGTCATCTCGAGCCGAACCTCCCGGGTTGCTCCCGGAGGAAGCTCGCGCGGCTCCGTGTCGAGCGTCACCCGCGCCGGCCGGGTGTCGGTCGCCTTCATCTCGCGCACGACGCGATCAAGGTATGCCCCGTGCCCTTCCCCCTCCGGCAAGTCGCGGAGGGCAAAGACGAGCGACCGGCCAAACCAATCGCGCTCCTCGAGATGCACGAGCACGACCTCCGGGACCGTGTATGTGAGGTTACCGTGATTGGTCACGATGAGCGGGTGTGCGAGGACATCTCCCGGCGCACCGCGTAGCCGCACGCTGCGCGGCTCGAGGATGATGTTCGCCTTCTCGAAGACGTGAACCACGACCGGCGCGCGCCGCTCGCCCAGGTCCAACTCGGTTACGTATGTCCCGGGCGGCGTGAACGGGTCGATCTCGAGCTGGGCGCGAACGCGAGCCCGCTGGCCCGGCGCCAATTTGGCCGCCATCCGAACTACCCCCGGCGCCGCGAGCGCGGCGATGCGGGCTCCGCGCGAGATCTGCGACTTTGCGTCCGCCGCGGTCGCGATCGTGCGAACCTTCACCTTGCGCTCCGACGTGTTCACGAGCTCCAGGTCGCCCACGCACACCGGCGGCCGGCCGCGAAAGACGATCGCCCCCGTCCCGAGCTGCCACGCTTCGCCGGGGGGTGCAGTGTAGGGTCTCACAGACACACCTCCGTCCGATGCGCCTTGTAGTCCTCGATGACGACCATACTCTCGCCGCAGACGCAGAAGGCGAGCAGCTCCATGCCCATCGAGCACAGACCCAACTTGAGGTTCACCGGGAAGTGGACGCGGGTCGGTCGCATCGCCATCTCGACGCCTAACTCGATCCGCGGGAGCTCCTTGATCCGGATGTCGTCCAGACCGAGGTCCATCGTACTGGTGCTCGTCAGGGTGCTCGTACTCGTCAGGCTGTTCGTCGATTCCAGCCGGATCGTGGGAAGCTCCTCGACGAAGACGTGGACGTTGTCCAGGTCCATGTCGAGGGCCCCGCTCACGTTCGCGTTTATGGTGTACTCGGTGGGGACGTCTACGCTCTTGCTCATCGCCGGCCTCCTTGTCGGACCGCGGTTGCGGGCGCTACAGGTCCCGGTGCATCACGTAGATAAAGCTCACGACCGCGCCGAGCAAGCGCGGCGGGCGCTGTCACTCTTCACTCATGCTCGTCACTGGAAGATCCCGAAGTTTCCCAGCAGCCACCACAGCAGTATGAAGATCAGGATCGTCGTGAAGCAGCCGCCGCCCAGCTTCTTCGCGCCATAGCCCGCGGCGAGGCCGCGTAAGAGCTTGCTCATGAGTCGTCCTCCGGCAGTGTAGGAGTCACCGTTCCGCCCGTGTGGCCGCTCCTGCGCACGGAGCGTACCCGGCCGCCGGGATGCGGGGGCCGCCAGGCTGTTCCGTCGCGGCGAGCGCGATCGTCCTCCCTGTAACGGTGCCGTTACGCCGGAGTGACGGAACCGTGCAGCGCGGCCGGTAGCATCCGCGCGAACCCTTCGGAACGGATGGGCTCCATGATGGCGTACCTGCAGCGGCTCCGGATGGCTCTGCTGACGCGGAACGCGCTCGAGGCTCGTCGGCTCCTCAACCACCCGCTATCCACCTTCCTGCCGTTGCGCGTGCGTGAGGAGGCGCGCGTCGTTACGCAGGGGGCCGTGGACGCCGCGTGGATGCCGGCACATCTAACGGCGCTTTACGAGGAGGCGGAGCGGCTGCTCGCCGATCAGCGGCCTGCCGCGGCTCGCGGGCCGCAGCTCGAGCTCCCACTCGGCCCGATACTCCGCGCATTCGACATGAGCCTCACCATCGCACGGGCCGCGATTCTTCCGCGAGCAAGGCGGCCGTCGCTTACTGGCCGGCGGGCAGCCTTTAGTTGATAGTCGTCGGTCGCCTTTTCTTCGGGCGTCCGACGAGGACCCAACGTGTTACGACGGCCACCCGGCGGCCCGCCGGCCGCGCCCTACCCCTACGGCACCACCACGGTCCGCGTCGTGCTCCGCGCCTGGGCCCCGGTATCGGTGACGGTCAGGCGCGCGGTGTAGGTGCCGCTCGTCGCGTAGTTGTGGCTCGGGTAGATCTTGTTCCCGCTGAGGGTGGTACCGTCGCCGAAGACCCAATCGCGACTCACGATGCCAACGTCGTCGCTGGAGCCGCCGGAATCGAACTGGCATCGCTTATTGGGGTGGCACGTCACAGTGAAGCTCGCGACGGGCGGCGAGTCCGTCGGCGGTGCGGTGAAACCCGTAAATAGCAGACGGTTGGGTGAGCCCGCGCCGATGGTGCGCAGCACTCCGGCGGTGGCGTTAGCGACGATCGCTTGCGCGACCTGCGCGGGGGACGCCGTCGGAGACCCCTCGAGGTAGAGCGCCGCTGCGCCGGCAACGTGGGGGGCTGCGGCGGAGGTCCCGGTGAAGAAAATCTGCTGCGTGTCGCTCCCCTTCGACGCCGTGGGGATCCTGACGCCCGGCGCGAACAGGCCGAGGCAGGGACCGAAGTTGGACGTCGGGAAGCGCGTGTCGAGCGAGTCGACCGCGCCGACGGTCAGGACTTCCGGCATGCGCCCCGGCGAGCTCGCGCAGGCGTCTACGTTGTCGTTGAGCGCTGCGGCGACCACGGTGGCACCATCGGCGATTAGCCCCGCGACCGCCTTCTCGAACGTTGGCGAAACAGGCGAGTCGCCGATGCTCATATTGACGACCGCCGGGCGCACGAGGTTGGCGGCGATCCAGTCGACACCGGCCACCGCATCGGAAAGCCTGCCGACCGCGCCGCAATCGATGACGCGCACCGAGTGCAGGATCGCACCCTTGGCGACACCATACGTTGTGCCGCCGGCGATCGCGGCGACCGACGTCCCGTGCCCCAGGCAGTCGCCGAGGCCAATCGCGTCGGTGAACGCGGTGAATCCGATCGACGAGACGCGACCCCCGAAGTCTTGGTGCGTTCGGCGGATCCCGGTATCCACGATGTAGATGTGGACCCCGGCGCCGGTCGCGTTGTAGACGAACCGCCCATCGCGACCGCTGCGCTGGTCGACCCGGTCGAGCCCCCATGGCGCCGACTGCTGCGTGCCGCTCATGCGCACGACGCGCTCGTTCTCGACATTCGTGACGACGGGATCGCGCGACGGCGCGGGTGCGCCGCCGCTGGCAAAGGCTCCGGCGAATCCTTTCATGGCGGTCTGGTACGTCCGCACGACCGTGCCGCCGTACCTGGTGGCGAGCTGCTGCGCCACCAGAGCGACGTTGCTCACCGTATCACGGAGAGTGACAACGTGGGTCGCAGCCACGGCCGTCGCGCGAGCCGCATCGGCGGTGTCGGGCGCTCTCCACTCGGGCGGAGTGGGAGCGGTGGGACGAGACGCGTCCGCACACCCAACGATGAGTGCCAGCAGCGCGAGACGCGCGCTGCCGAATGATAGGCCTGGCATGCGGGGGGATCTCCGGAATTGGGGGCGTAAGATTACACTCGCCGTCACCTGGGATTACAAGGTGCGCGCGGCGATAGATGACGTAGAGTTAGATGAATTTAATCTGGCGAATCGCTGTCGCGCCGTGACGCGCGTCACCCCCCGAGCCGTGGCTTACTTC
>JALZIF010000160.1 GCA_030860435.1 Gemmatimonadota bacterium
TGGTGGAGCGAGTCGTACGCCCAAATCCCCTTGAGGACGACGATGTCGCCTCGCGCCAACGTCGCCAGCTTCGCGTCGACGTCCGTGGGGTGGCCCGCGCCGGCCGCGAGCGGTCCGGCCAGGGGGCCAGTCAATATGCCGGTTCCGCCGAAGAAGATGGCCAACATAATGAGCAGCGTGACGAGCCAACCGAGACCTGGGGCCAGCAGCTGCACCGCCAACGCGGCGATTAGGAGCGCCAGCACGATGCCGGCCCAGATCATCAGGTTCCGGATTCCGCTGCCCTCGAACTCGCAGTGCAGCGCCGTCATGTATTTGAGATGGTCCTCGTCCTGAACGTACGCCCGGCCGATCGCCAGGATCGACGCCTGCTCCGACACCAGGTCGCCTTGCAGCGCCCCCTGATATTCCGACACGGGCGGCCGGGGGCCGGGGAGGCTCCCATCGGGCTCGAAATCCGAGCGGAACGCCGTCGGCCCGGGCGCCAGCATCACGTTTATGCTGAAGTCGTCGTCTCCTGCCTTCTCCAGCGGGTCCGCCGCACTCAATGTCCGAACCATCCCGATGAGACACCGCTCGCCACCGAGGCAGATCAGCCGGCCGTTGAGCCACCAATAGAGGTACGCCACCGCCGACGCGAACATGGCGATTGCAAACATCAACCAGCCCGGCCCGCCGACGAAGACCGCGAGGAGCCAGGCGGTGAACCCTCCTGTCAGGACAAGGGTCCAGATGTTGCGCCAACCGATCGCGGTGAAGCTCAGATTGACGTAACTTCCGGGCTCCTCGCATTCGGTGTACTGCCGGTAAGCCATCGGTCTCCCCTCCCCGTCGAACGATTCGTCAGCTCTTCCTGGCTACCAGGGTCACCCCGCCCGCGAACGCGCCGTCCGCGAAAGCGGTGATGTTGAGCGGCTGGTCGCCGGCAAAGGCGGCCGGAGGAGTAACGGCCACCTGGACGGTGACCTCGTCGCCGGGGGCCAAGTCGACCTCCTCTGGCGAAATCTTCACCACCCACGCCGGCGGGATCTCTATGTCCCCCAAGCGGTGCAACACCGCGATCCGGCGGATTCGCTCCGCCCCCGTCTCCTCGGGCCGAGGGGCCTCCGAGCAGGGATCGAGCTCGGGCAGTCGATAGGTATCGACCGTAAAGGTGTAGCGGCGCGGCTTGGTGAAGGCATTCCTGAGCTGGAACGCGAACTGCGCCGGTGACGCCGCCAGAGCGACGTTCACGTTGTTCTGCCCCAAGTTGTTGTTCGGGTTCGCATCGTCGATCCAGGTGAACGCGACCTGGATGCAATAGTGGCCCGGGATCGCCGGTGTCGTCCATGGCACGGTCACTCGGCCCGGATGACGGAGACTCGCCTTCACCCCGACGTCGACGAATCCGCTACCGATCGGCGTGCTGGTTGTCCCGACGCCGAACGACAGGAAGGAGAAGTCGACCCGCATCGCGACCACCGGAGCGTCGAACGAGTTGTTCCAGATCGTCGCTTCGACCTCATGGAGCGTGTTCGGGAGGAGCTCGCCTTCGGGAACGACGATCCCGCCTCGCCGAATCACGATGTCAGGGTTGTCCCACGTGACCGGGAACCCCTGCAGCAGCAGATAGGACTGCGAGTAGATGCACGGGTCCGGGCGGTGTACCGAGGGATGGTCGGTCGAGACGCACCGGACCGAGATTTCCCGGTCGGGGTGGGGGAGTTTCCGTCTGGCATGGAGAGCCTTGAGGGCCGCCCAGACTCGCTTGAGGAGGTCGGCCACGTCGACGAGCCACCCGAACGTGATCGTCCGTAGCAGGTACCCAGCGATCCGGAGAATCAGCTTGATGAGGTTCATGGGACGGAGTCCGCTCGTCCGACGATACGGTCAAAGCGAAGGGTTGGGAAGGGGGAGCCGCCCCTTGGACGCCGAGCGCGACGGGTTGGACCCGATGGCGCGCCACCCGGCACGCGCGCTGGAGATGGCGCACGGCCGCCCGCCTCGTCATCCGCAAGTTTGCGGGGTGATCCCGTGAGCGCGTCCGGTCGGTGGGCGACCTTCGACTGCGACGTACGGGGAGCGTAGGATCAGTGTGGGCATTCGCGATGGTGTCGTGACTGGCCGATTCCCGCCTCGAGCGCGGGCACACGTCCTCGAGTGGCTCGACATTCATCGGGACGAGCTACTCGCCGATTGGGAGCTGGCCCGAACTGGCCGGCCGCTGCGGCCGATCGCTCCGCTGGAGTAGGGCCGAATAGAGAGGAGGGACGACATGGACGACTTGATCGCCGTTGTAGAGGTGCGTCACATCCGCGATCACCTCCTGTGGCTCCGGTTTAGCGATGGGGCAACTGGTGACGTCGATCTTGCCAACGAGCTTCACGGAGAGGTCTTTGAGCCATTGGAGGACGTCGCCTTGTTCGCTCGAGTGCACGTGGATCCAGAGCTTCAGACCGTAGCCTGGCCCAACGGGGCCGATCTGGCGCCTGAGTTTCTTCGTGAGCTCGTGCGGTCTCGCGCGGCCGCATAACCACGGACGGGGTTAGCCCGCCATATCATTCTAGGTTGGGCGAGACTCGCCGGATTGGCGCCGACCGAGGTGCGGATTACGATGTGGGTACTCTCCACCGTGGGGTCTCCGTGGCTGTTCGCGCCCGCATCGTCCGCATCGGCAACTCCCGGGGCGTCCGCCTCCCAAAGCCGCTCCTTGACCAGGCCGGCCTTGACGGCGAGGTCGAGCTCCGGGCCGAACCGGGGCGCATCGTGATCGAGTCGGCGGCCCGCCCGCGGGCGGGGTGGGCCGCGGCCGCGCGGGCGATGCGCGAGCGGGGTGAGGACGTGCTTCTCGACGCGCCGACGCCGACGCGCTTCGACGTGGAGGAGTGGAAGTGGTGGTGAGGCGGGTGCTGAGCCGTGGCGAGGTCGGGCGCCCGCGCGGTTTCAGCGCCGGCCGCGGCCGTCGCCCTGGACCAGCTCCGCACGGTGGATGCGGAGCGGCTGGTGCGCCAGCTGTAAAATGGGACGAGGGCTGGGTGACGCGGTAGGCATGGCGACCCGACTGCCGAGCGACTCTTGCATGATTAGCTAATTACACATATATTCACTCATGAACGATGCCTTTCGCGCGCTCGCCGACCCCACCCGCCGCGACATTCTGCGCCTCCTACGAAACGGGCCGCAGTCTTCCGGCGAGATCGCCGAGCATTTCACGACCGCCTGGCCTACCATCTCGCGCCACCTCGGCGTGCTGCGCGAGGCGGGGCTGGTGCTGGCCGAGCGGAACGGGCAGCAGATCGTCTACGAGCTCAACACCACCGTCGTCGAGGAGGTGCTCCAGCATCTACTCGCCTGGCTAGGGCCCACCACCGCACCAGGAGGTCCGCATGCGTAAGTGGTATCCCGCACTCGTCGCCGCCCTCGCGCTCGCGGCCACGGCCCTCGTCTACGGCCGACTCCCCGAGCGGATCCCCGTGCACTGGAACCTCGCCGGCGAGGTGGACCGCTACGGCTCTCGCCTCGAGGGTGCGCTGCTGCTCCCCGCGGTGATCACCGTCATGGCGGCGCTCATCCCGCTGTTGCCACGCCTGGACCCGCGCGGGGCCAACTACGAGAAGTTCCGCCCGACGTACCATCTGGTGATGAACGCGGTACTGACGTTCATGCTGCTCGTGCACGTCGCGCTGCTGGCCCACGGGCTGGGCCACGCCTTCCCCGTGCACCGCGTCATCCCGGCCGGCGTTGGGCTCCTCTTGATGCTGCTGGGCAACGTGCTGCCGCGCACGCGCCCCAACTGGATGTTCGGCATCCGCACGCCGTGGACCCTCTCCAGCGACCGCGTATGGGAGCGCACGCACCGCGTGGGCGGCTACCTCATGCTCGGCGCCGGGCTCGTCACCGTCCTCGCCGCGGCGCTGCCCGACCCGCGCGGCAGCATCGCCGTCCTCACCGCCGCCGTGCTCGTCGCCGCCGTCGGCTCCATCGCCTACTCCTTCGTCGCCTGGCGGCAGGAGAAACGCTCATGACGCCCGCCCGCCGCCTTCCTATCGCGCTCATCGCATGCCTCGGGGTGCCTCGTGCCCCTGGCAACCGTCGGCCCGTCAACTTGAATCCTCGCTAGGCTACCGGCGGCGCAACGCCCATGGCGCCATCCGTTCAGGGGTTGTTGCCAGTCTTCACAGTTGACAGTCTACCTCCTAGTCTGTACAATCATTCTGTACAGGTGACCAACGATAGACATGCTGCCGGGTATGCCATGAGCCGCTATGTGACAAGGAGTTAGCCGTGGGCAGCGAAACATACAGCCATCTGCGAGAGAACCTCGCGGAAATTTGGGATCGTGTGGAGGACACCCAGGAGCCCGTGATCGTCAAGCGACGTGGTCACCAGGACATGGCCTTCTTGCCGGCTGGCGAGCTCGAGAGCCTGCGCGAGACGGCTTACCTGCTTCGCTCGCCAAAGAACGCGCGTCGACTCCTCGAGGCAATCGCACGTGCGGTCGAGGGACAAGCAGCATCGGCTGACCCTGCGGTGTTGCGTTCGACGTTGGGCTTGACGGACAAGGACAAGTAGACCGACGCACGAGCGGACGCGTGGCGCGAGAGAGAGGCAGTGGCCGGCGAGACAGCACCAGGAAGCGAGCCTGTCAGATCGATCCGAACTGCCTTGAAGACTTGCGGTGGTGGGTGAACACCAACCGCAAGACGGCGCTACGGGTGATGGACCTGATCGACGCCGTGCTGCGCGATCCCTTCAGCGGTGCTGGAAAGCCGGAGGCGCTGAAGGGACTGGGCGCGGATACTTGGTCGCGGCGCATCACGGAGGAGCATCGGCTCGTCTACGTCGTGTTCGAGGACCGCGTAGTCTTTGTTCAGGCACGGTACCACTACTGACGGTAGCTGTGACAGGGGCCTCGGACGAGATCCCTGTCTTCCACGACCCTAACGCGCGGCCAGAACCTCGCCGATCGCGGCGAGCCGCTCCGACCAGTACTGCTTGAGGCGGTCCGCTGCCTCGCGGCCGGGGAGCTTCGTATGCGAGGGCTACCGCGCTCTTCGACGGGCCCTGCGCGGAGCCAGCGGCTTTCGCGGCAGCGGCGGCGCGGTGCGGCAGCCACTCGCCATCAACTGTGCACGCGCCTGAGGGGGTCGCCGTCGCGATCGGCGCGGTCTCGTTCGGCGCCATCTACACGATCATCGATTCCACACTGCCGCGGACGAGGGCGACCGGCCCGTCGCGACCCAGGAGATCGATGCATGCAGGAACGACGAGGGTCGTGGAATCAATCTGCACGACCTCGCGGCGCGACGTGTATTCCAGCTTCCAGAAGGTGGGCGCAGGCGGCTCTTGAACGCGACTCGGCAAGACATGGACGCTTCTAATTGTGGCGCCGCCGCAGCAGCGTCACCCTACCCGATCAGTAGGTCCGCGGGCAACCCAAGCGCGTCACGTACCGCCTTGACCTGCCCGATCGACAGCGCTCGCTTCCCCGCGAAGAACTCCGACACTCGGCTCTTGCCGCCGAAGAGCGGGGCCAGTTCGGGCCGCGTCATTCCCTTCTGCTCCAGCATGAACTCGACGGCCTCCTGCGGCGTGGTGGCCGGCAGGACGGGCACGTGCTCGTCCTCATAGGCCTCGACGAGCACCGAGAGGAACTCGAGGCGGTCGTACTCCGCCGTGCCGCGCCTCGGGTCACGGTCGAGGAGCACGTCGATCTCCGTGACGGCCGCACGGTACTCCTTCGCGTTCCGGAGCACGTGCGGGAGCGAGAAGTCGAGCATTGGCATGGCCATGGTTCTGGCGCGCGGCGGGGCCCGCGTCGGTCATCGGAATGACGGTGACGTTCCGGATAGCAACGCTGCCATCGCCGTCCGTGACAACGCGGCTCCTTGCGCACCCGCTGAGGGCCAACACCGCGAAGCCGCAAACGCAGACCGTTCGGTTCACGAGCGTCAATGTAGCGTTAAGGAAAAGTTGGAGCCACATTTCTGACATGCACTTCGATCTACAACCCGTACTGAAGAGCGAGCTTCTCGAGCTCAGGCCGCTTCGCGCGGAGGATTTCGACGACCTCTTCGCCGTGGCCGCCGATCCGCTGATCTGGGAGCAGCATCCAGAGACCGATCGTTACAAGGAGGACCAGTTCAGGCGCTTCTTCGCCGGAGCAATGGAATCAGGCGGCGCGTTGGTTGCCATCGACACGAGGAAAGGTCAGTTGATCGGGTCGTCGCGCTTCAACAAGTACGACGCCGAGTCGAGCGAAGTTGAAATTGGCTGGACGTTCCTCGGCCGCTCGTACTGGGGAGGTCGGTACAACGGCGAAATGAAGCGACTGATGCTCGAGCACGCTTTTCAGTTCGTCGAGCGGGTGGTCTTTGTCATCGGTCCTACCAACGTTCGATCGCAACGCGCTGTAGAAAAGATTGGCGCCGTTCGCGCCGGATCTCGTTTAACTGAGGGCGGACGTCACAGTCTCGTCTTTGAGATCACTCCACACGCGTTCCGGCAGCAGCAACACATCAGCGACCTTCGATCCAAGCCATCCGTAGACGGCCCTGCCTCTCGGAAGCTTCCTCGATAGGCAGGATTCGAACAATCGGACGATCGTACCCGCGCATGACAACACGCGTGGTCACCGGGCCGCTTGGCCGTTGCACAGCGATGGTCGCCGTGTCGCCAATCGCGAAGTTCGAAAGAAACGCGCGCAGCTCCGGCCAGCTTCGCACCGCCGCGCCGTTGACACTCACGAGGTGGTCGCCCGTGTGCAATCCTGCCGCGCCCCATACGCTGTTCGGATCCGCCACGCGCAGGCGCAGGTAGGGCTCGCTCCCCTCCTCCCATCCCCAGAGGCGCAGGTCCTTTAGCGGCTGCCCATCTCGAACAGCCGGGGTCCATGACGCGGTCGTGCGCAGCCCGAGAGGAGCCAGATAACGATCGAAGTCGATGGCACCACCAGTTCGAACATGCGCTTCAAAGAATCCGTCCGAGCGGCATGAGCAGACCTCGTTCACCGCGCTCTGCACGTCGGCCCCGCTGAACCCGCGATCGGTGAACCGGGTGTATATCAGACGCATTACATCGTCCATCGAACGCGAGCCGTTTGTGGAATCGCGCACCACCAGATCCAACACAGTTCCGATCAGCTCTCCCTGGAGATGAGTGCTGGCCGTGTAATCGCCGAGCGCGGCCGGCGATGCGTTGTACGCAACCCGACTCACTGCCTCCGCCGAGTATCGAGCATTTCCCGGCGCCGAGAGGTACCGAGCTATCAGATTCTCGAGATGCCCCACGCGCGTCGAGTCGCCCGCAGGCAGACCAGCTCGGCGCAGCAGCAGGTCCGCATAGAACAGCGTCAACCCCTCACTGAACCAGAGCCCTGCCACGGGCGGCTGCACGCGATAATCCACTCCGCGATACTCGACTGGCTTGATGGCCATGAGGTTCCATGTGTGGACGAACTCATGGGCCGTCTCGGACAACCCGGTGTGTGGATCGCGCGCGAGGTCCGTGCTGAGCGCGCCAAGCGTCACCGAGTTGGGATGCTCCAGTCCGCCGCTGTATGCCCCGTCCTGGATCAGGAATGTGTATTCGGCATACGGCATCGCCCCGAAAAGGTCGACCGTCTGCGTCGCCAGCCGCTCGATGCCGCGCACGAACGCGACGGTATCGAAAGGGGTCGCGTCTGGAAGACTCCAGTAGAACACGCGGTGCGGAACGTTTCGCACCAGGAACGTCCACTCATGCATCTCGCCGACCAGCATGGGCGATTCCATCAGCGTGTGTATGTCCGGCGCATTGAACATTCGTGCGGTGGACGGTCCGGAGAGTCCGGAAGCCACGCGCCATCCGCGTGGCAAGTCGAGCGTGACCGACGCCGGCGCGAGCTCCTGCCCGATCACATAGAGAAATGAATGCGGGCCTCCCACTAGCCCGCCGGTTGCTGCGAGAAAGGGACGCCACGCCGCGCGACGCTCGCCTTCCGGCGGAAATCGCACTCGATAGCGAACGATCACATCGCCGGGGGCGTTGC
>JALZIF010000200.1 GCA_030860435.1 Gemmatimonadota bacterium
GCTCTGGGGTGGGGGAAGCGGTGATGGGGGCGGAACCGACGCGGGCCGGGACGCGCGTAAGTACCTGACGGGGCGCGGGATCACGCGCGAAACAGCGGACCGCTTCGGACTCGGCTTCGCCCCGCGCGACGCTGACGCGGTGCGGAGCTATCTCACGGGACTCGGCTACGAGGAGACCCGGCTGCTTGAAGCCGGGTTGCTCGTCAGGCGGGAAGAGACGGGAGAGGTGCGTGCGCGCTTCCGGGGCCGCCTCATCTTCCCGATCCTGGACGCTCGCGGCCGCCACGTCGGTTTCGGCGGACGCGTTATCGGCGAGGGGGAGCCCAAGTACCTCAACTCGGCGGAATCGCGGGTCTTCGACAAGTCCGGCTTGCTGTACGGGTTGAGCTGGGCGCGCCACGCTATCCGCCGAGACGACCGCGTGCTCCTCGTGGAGGGATACTTCGACGCCATCCGTGTCGCCGCCGCCGGCGTCGAATCCGTCGTCGCTCCACTCGGGACGGCGTTCACGGAGGGCCAGGCCAAGCTCCTCGCTCGCCTGACGAAAAACGCGTTCCTGGTCTATGACAGCGACAGCGCTGGGCTTAAGGCGACCTTTCGCGCCGCCGACATCCTCCTGGCGCACGGCTTCTCCGTGCAGGTCGTGACGCTTCCCGACGGGGAGGACCCCGATACGTTCGTCGCGAAGCACGGGGCAGAGGGGTTGCTGAAGCACGTCGGCGCCTCGATCGACGCCTTCGAGCGAAAGATACAGATCCTCGACCGCGCGGGCTGGTTCACGGACCTCCGCCGGAAGCGGCGCGCGCTCGACCGGCTGCTGTCGACCATCCGCGCGACCGCGGACGCGCTCACACGCGATATGTACATCACGCGCACCGCCGAGGTGGCGGGGGTGAGCAAGGAGCTCCTGATGAGCGAGGCCGCGGCCATCCGGCCGGAGCGGTACCGCGACGCGGGGCCCGGGCTCACCGTTCCGGGCGCTCAGCAGCCTCCGGCCGGCCACGCGCGCGGGGACCGCCGCACCATGTCGGTCCAGATTCGCGCGGCCGAGCGCGGGTCCGCAGGCGAGCGGATGCTACTCCACGTGATGCTGCATCACCCGGCGCAGATCAAGTCACTGGAGGATCGCCTTGGCGTCGATGACCTCCAGGATCCGACGCACCGGGAGCTCTTCGAGGCGCTACTCGCTGAAGGGGCTGAGATGACCGTCGAGCGCCTTACCGAGCGGCTTTCATCCGAAGGGGCGGCACTCGTGCGGCATCTCCGCGAAGACCCCGAGGCGGTGACCGACGTCGATGTGCATAGGATCGTCGCCGACAGCCTCGCGGCGCTGCACGTGCGCGGCATCGTAGTGCGTCTTGCGGAGATCGACCGGCTGCTACCGCTCGCGCCGGACGACGCGAAGGACGCGATGATTGCCGAGAAGGTGACGCTGCGCGACGACATCAAGGCGCTCGGCGCGAGAGGGTTTCCGCACTACGGAAAGGCACGGTCTTGACTCACGCGGAAACGTGCTGCGGTGCGCAATGATCTGATGCTTGTAGGGTGTCCCCTCGACCGATAGCTTATCCCCCGTGACGGCTCCCTCCGCTCCCCCGCCCGCCGCCAACGGTCGACCAACCGGCAGCGGCGAGTCTCCGGCGGAAACTTCGACATTCCCCGTGAGCGGAGCGGCGCGCACTCCGGGCCGCTGGATACTCCCACCCGAGCCGGACGCCGCCGCCGTCACCGCTCTCGTCGCCGAGCTCCGGCTCCCAGAGCCGATCTGCCGGTTGCTGGCGCAGCGCGGGTACGCCGCGACGGACGACGCGAAGCGATACCTTCGCCCCCGGCTCGCGCAGCTTCACGACGCCGCGTCGCTCGATGGTATGGAGGAGGCGGTCGCCCGCATCAGTCGGGCTGTGCGCGCCGGTGAGATGGTCCTCGTCCACGGCGATTACGATGTCGACGGAATCTGCTCGACGACGATCCTCGTCCGGACGCTACGCGCGCTCGGTGGGCGCGTCACGCCGTTCATCCCGAGACGGCTCGAGGACGGGTATGACTTCACGCTCGCCGGCGTTCGGGCGGCGAAGGAGAGCGGCGCGACACTGCTCATCACGTGCGATTGCGGAACGAACGCGATCGAGGCCGTGCGCGCCGCGTGCGCCGCCGGGGTGGACGTCATCATCTCGGACCATCATCTCCCCACCGGGCCGCTCCCCGACTGCGTTGCCGTCGTGAATCCCCGTCGTCCCGGGAGCGAGTATCCTGACAAAGATCTCTGTGCCGCCGGGCTGGCGTTCAAGATCGCGCTCGCCCTCACGCGCGCGCTCGGCGCGAGCGACGGACCAGTGTACAGAATGCTCGACCTGGTCGCATTGGCTACGGTCGCCGACATCGCGCCGCTGCGCGGCGAGAACCGCGTGCTCGCGCGCTATGGGCTGCGCGCCATGAACGAGACGACCAATGTCGGTCTACGCGCGCTCATCCGGGCTGCGGGGCTCGAGGGGAAGCCTATCACTGCGGGCCGGGTTGGCTTTGTCCTCGCTCCGCGGCTCAACGCCGTTGGCCGGATTGGTCACGCGCTGCGCGGGGTGGAGCTCCTGATGACGGAGGACGAGGGTGAGGCGAACCGCATCGCTCGCGACCTCGAGGAACTGAACCGGGAGCGGCAGGAGCTCGACCGCGCCACACTCGTGCAGGCTTCGCGCATGGTAGAACGGCTCGACCTCGATTCCACATACGGCGTCGTGCTCGCGCAGGAGGGGTGGCACCCGGGGGTGATCGGGATCGTCGCCTCGCGAATCGTCGAGCAGGTCTACCGTCCGACTGTGCTCGTGGCGTTGAGCGGCGCGGAGGGGAAGGGGTCCGGCCGCTCGATTCCGCCGTTCGACCTGCACGCCGGACTGACGGAGTGCCGAGATTTTCTCGTGCGGTACGGCGGGCACCGAGCGGCCGCCGGCGTGACGGTCGACACGCACCGTGTAGAGGCGTTCGCTGAGCGGTTCAACCAGGTGGCGGCGAGTCGCCTGACGAGCGAGGACTTGGTGCCTCAGATCCGAATCGATCTCGAGCTTGCCCTCCCCGCGGTCACGCTCGACCTCGAGGCGCTGCTCCGCCACTTCGAGCCGTTTGGCGCTGGAAACGCGGCGCCGGTGCTCCTTGCGCGCGGCGTCCGACTCGCGCGGCCGCCGCGAGTCGTCGGCGCGGGCCATCTCAAGCTCCGCCTGGCTGCGGACGGCGCCGAGCTCGACGCGATTGGCTGGGGGATGGGCGCACTGGCGCCGCAGCTCGTGCCCGACGTCGCGTTCGACGTCGCGTTCCGAATCGAGCGCGACGATTGGAACAGTGAGCCGCGGCTGCAGGCGAAGCTGGCGGACATCCGCCCGTAGCGCGTGGCATGCGCATCGTCAGCGGCCGGTGGCGAGGGCGCACGATCAAAGCGCCGGCGGACGATCGGGTCCGGCCCACAGCCGACCGAGTGCGGGAGGCATGGATGAGCATCCTTCAGCGCGATCTGCCCGGCGCGCACGTGCTCGACCTCTTCGCTGGCTCCGGCGCGCTCGGGCTCGAGGCGCTGTCGCGCGGCGCGCTTCGCGCCGACTTTGTGGACGTGAGCGCGCACAGCCTCCGCGCGCTACGCGCCAACGCCTACGCGCTCGGCGCGGGGGACGCGGCGGTGATCCACCGGAGTGATGCCCTCCGGTTTGTCGAGCGGCTCGCGCCTGGCACGTATGATGTCGCGTTCGCCGATCCGCCCTACCGGCTCGGGCTTGCGGCGCAGGTTGTCGAACTGTGGCTCTCGGTTCCGTTCGCCGCGGTTCTGAGCGTCGAGCACGAGGCGCGAGAGGCGCTTCCGGGCGACGGCGACACGCGGCGCTACGGCGATACCGCGATCACGCTGTACCGCCTGACGAGCTCCGCGTGACGGCCGAGGACGCAGGACTCGACCCCCGCCCGCCATGCTCGACCCGACACTCTCCACTGATCCGTTTCGGATGATTCGAACCGCACTCTACGCCGGCAGCTTCGACCCGGTCACGCGCGGACACGAAGACGTGATTCAGCGCTCCCTATCCTTCGCCGACCGGCTCGTCGTCGCGGTAGCGACCAATGTGACGAAGCAGCCGTTGCTCAGCGTCGAAGAGCGCATGCGGCTCATCCGCGCCGCGGTTGGCGAGGAGGCGCGTGTGGAGGTCCATCAGTTCGACGGACTGCTCGTGGACTTCGCCCGTCAAGTAGGAGCGACTATGACGATCCGCGGCCTGCGCGCCGTGAGCGACTTCGAGTACGAGTATCAGATGGCGCTGATGAACCGGCACCTGATGCCGGAGCTGGAAACGCTATTCATGGTGCCTGCGCTCGACCGCACGTACATCAGCTCGAGTCTTGTGCGCGAGATCGCCCGCTTCGACGGCGACATCTCCGAACTGGTCCACCCGCAAGTCGAGCAGGCACTGAGGGACCGCTACGCCCAGGCATGACGTTCCTCGCGCGTGTTCGTGCGCGTGCGCGCGTCGCGCGCCGCCGCATCGTGTTCCCGGAGAGCTGGGACGAGCGAACCTTGCGCGCCGTCCGCGCGCTCGCCGCCGAGCAGATCGTCGAGCCGGTGCTGGTGCTCGATCCGGCGCGCCCCGCGTCGCACGCTGCCGCGCGCGCTCTCGACGTCGAAACGATCGACCCGGCTGCGGATCCACGAGCCATCGCGATTGCCGCGCGGCTACTCGATCGCCGCGGCAGCAAAGGGCTCGCGGCTGGCACGGCGGAGCGGCTCGGCCGCGCACCGCTCGGCTTCGCCACGGGCCTGGTGGCGCTGGGCGAGGCCGACGGATGTGTTGCCGGCGCGGCGACCTCTTCGGCGGACGTGCTCCGGTCCGCGCTATGGATGATCGGCCCCAGCCCGGGGATCAGTGCCGTATCGAGCGCCTTCTATATGGTGGTTCCGCCATTCCGGGGTGGCGTCGAGGAAGTATTGACCTTCACTGATTGCGCCGTACTGCCCGATCCCACTCCGGATCAGCTCGCCGAGATTGCCGTCGCGGCTTCGGCCGATCGCCGACGCATTGTCGGCGACGAACCGGTCGTCGCGATGCTCTCGTACAGCACTCACGGGAGCGGTGGCGGACCCCTCGTCGACAAGGTGCGCGAGGGCATCGCCCGGCTGCGGGATCGAGCCCCGGGACTCATGGTGGACGGGGAATTGCAAGCGGACGCTGCATTGATCCCCGCCGTCGCGGCTCAGAAGGCGCCAGGATCCACGGTCGCTGGGCGGGCCAACGTTCTCGTCTTTCCCTCTCTGGATGCCGGGAACATCGCGTACAAGCTCGTCGAGCGGCTGGCGGGGGCGCGAGCGGTCGGGCCGATCGTCCAGGGACTCGCTCGGCCATGCAACGATCTCTCGCGCGGCGCCTCCGCCGATGACATTATCAATGTGGCCGCCATCACCGCCCTTCAGGGCGTGTGAACAGTGTGACCATCGTGCAGCAGAACTCATGGAGACCCGGACATGAGCTTTTCGATCAAGAAGCAGGGAGAGATCGTCGTCGTGGATGTGGACGGACAGCTCATCGTGGGCAACCGGCAGGAGCTGAAGCAAAAGGTGCTCGATGAGCTCGAGCGGGGGGAGCGAAAGTTTCTGATCGATTTCAGCCAGACCGGGTACATCGACAGCTCCGGGCTCGGCGTCCTGGTTTCCCTGTCGAAGAAGATCCGTGAGCAGGGCGGCGAGCTGCGCCTCGCCAACCTGAACGAGGATCTCAAGACGCTGTTCGAGCTGACGAAGCTCGACACGCTGTTTCAGATCGCCGACACGCGTGCTCGCGCGCTCGAGAGCTTCTGAGCGAGTGACGACAGGCACTGGCGCTTCGCGCGCCGGGCCGACTTCCGCTACTCGCGCGAGCTCAGCGCCGCGATGACGTCATCACCGAACTCCAGCAACGGCAGAGCGAGCTCGAGGCCACCCGCGGCGTTCCTCGACGTGCGGATTCCTAACGACGTGCGCCACATCGCGCACGTCATCGCGCTCGTTCAGGGGCAATGCCGGGCTCACGCCTTCTCTCCGCGCCAGTGCTCGCTGAACATCCCCGTGGCGCTCGCCGAGGCGCTCTCCAACGCCATCATGCGGGGTAATCTCGACGACCCGAGCAAGTCCGTCGCGGTGCGGAGCATCGTCGACGGCGGCGGGATAGTCATCGACGTCGTCGATGAGGGGATAGGCTTCGATCTGCAACACAGCCTGAGAGATCCGACACTCCCCGAGAACATTCTCCGCGAGGACGGGCGAGGACTGTTTCTCATGACTCGCCTGATGGACCGGATCGAGCGCTTCTCCGGCGATGGCAACGTCGTTCGGATGACCCTGCGCCGCGATGAATGAGCTCGCAGACGTCCTGGACGCGTTCCGGGAGTCCACGGGGTGCGGTGCATCCGTCTGGTTTCTCGATGCAGGAGGCAAGCCGATCGTGGCGGCGGCGAGCGGCACCGACGTCGACGAGTGGGTACCGTCGCTCGCCAGCGGGCCGCCCGCCGAGGTGAATCTGCCGAGCGGGCCGGGTATCCTCTCGGCGATCCCCGGCCCGCGACGAGCATGGCTCGCGATCGGCCCGTGTCCTCCAGGCGCCTCCCTCTCCAGGTTAGTCCGCTTCCTCCTCCCCGTCGTCTCGCAGTACCTGCAGTCCTCGCTCGAAGTCGAGCATGCCGCGAATGAGCTGGCCGAGCGGTACGAAGAGATCAACCTGCTGTACACGATCACGGAGATCCTCGGGCGCTCGCTCGCGCTGGAGGAGACGGCCGCGACGATCCTTCGCGAGATCTCGGAGACTGTGGGCGCGCGCTGTGGCGCGATCCTCGTTCTCGACCGCGTGACCGCGACGCTGCAGGCGGTGGCCGTCCTCGGGGCGGAGGTACGCGACATTCCGCCAATTTCTGTCGAGGACGAGTGCAGCGTTTCGGCGGCCGTGTTCCGCGAGCAGCGCGCGCGAATCGTGGAGGATGGCGAGATGCCGTGTGAGGCCGAGTCGCGGTTCCGGAGGGGACAGATGCTTGCCGTCCCGATCATGTGGACCGGCCTGGACGGCTCCCCCGAGCAACTAGGAGTCCTCGACCTCTCCAACCGCCGCTCGCGGCAGTCCTTCACGGCTGGCGATCAGAAGCTCACGACGGCGATCGCCTCGCAGATTGGGACCGCGATCATGAACGCGCGGCTCGCGCGCGAGTCGATGCACCAGCAACGGCTCGTCCGCGAGATGGAGCTCGCGCAGGAGATCCAGCTCAAGCTCCTGCCGCGCACCGAAATGGTGGGACCGGAGGCGGACGTGGCGGCGCGCGTCATTCCCGCCGAGAGCGTTGGAGGCGACTTCTACAACCTCTTCCGGCTGGGCGCCGACCGAACCGGCGTGATGATCGCCGATGTCTCCGGCCACGGCTATCGCGCCGCCCTCATAATGGCACTCTCGATGAGCGCATCGGCGATCCACGCACAGGGCTCGGCGAATCCCGCCCAGATGCTCGCGGCGCTCTTGACGACGCTCCGCGAGGAGCTTGCCACGACGGAGATGTTCATCTCGGCCTTCTACGGCGTGATCGACCGAGCCACGCGCGAGATCCACTACTCGAACGCCGGACACCCGCACGCATTCATCATCTCGCCTGACGGGACGGCCGAACGGCTCAGCAGCACCGACCCGCCACTCGGGATGATCGAGGACCCGCCTCACGCCGTCTCGCGCCCGTGGGAGCCTGGCGGCGACCTGCTGCTGCTGTTCACCGACGGTATGAGCGATGCGCGTGATCGCTTCGGCGCCCGATTCGGCGAGCGCGCGGTCCTGGACCTCGCTCGGGCGCTGCGGGGAGCTACGCCTTATGACGTTTTGTCTGGCATCTTCGACGGGCTCGAGGCGCATACGGGCGAGATGGTTCAGCGCGACGACCAGACGTGCCTCGTGCTGCGCAGCTAGGGCGGCACGCTATGCGCGTGGGCAGTTACCGCCGCGGGAGCCGCAGCCGCTGCCCGGGCTGGAGAATGTCGGTGTGACCCACCACCCGCTCGTTGAGTCGGAGCAATTCCGGCCAACGCGACCGCGTGCCGAGAACTCGCTCGGCGATCCGCTCGAGCGTGTCGCTAGGCTGCACAATGTAGATCGTGTCGTGTTCAGCCTTCGTTGCCGCGGCGGGCCGTATCTCGACCGATTGAACCACCACGAGACGATCGTCCACTGCGCGCACGCCCGCGACGGACTGAGCGAGCGCGACCGCCCGGTCGCGCACCGCGGGTGTCGGGACCGGGCCGCGGAGGGTGACCCGGCCTCGGTCCGCGGAGATCGTCAGCTCGTCGAGCAGAACGCCGCCGCGCTCGAACGCCCGCGCTACACGCTCGGCAAGCGGCGGGCGCGAAGCCTGCCAGGGGAATCGCACCAGGGCCTCCTCCGTTGAACCGCGGGACCGGAGATTCCTCGGGCGGCAATGCACGTGCCAGCCGTGGTAGCCAGCCGGCGCGAAAGAGCCTGGGACAACACTTCCTGAGCGACCCTCGCATCCTAGCGCGCATCGCCGACGCCCTCGAGCTGCGGGGGGACGAGACGGTGATCGAGATCGGCCCCGGACGAGGCGCGCTCACCGGGCAGTTACTCGAGCGCGCGCCGCGCGTGATCGCCATAGAGCTGGATCGCGCTCTGGCGGCGATGCTCCGCGAACGCTACGCTGCGGAGCCGCGCCTCACTGTGGTCGAGCGCGACGTACTAGAGGTTCGCCTCGGTGATCTGGTGGCTGGCGAGTACGCACTCGTGGGCAACATCCCGTACTACATCACGACACCGATCCTCTTCCATGCGCTCCAGCGGCCGCGCCCCTCGCGGGCAGTCTATCTGGTCCAGCGTGAGGTTGCCGAGCGCATGGTCGCGCTCCCCGGGTCGCGCGAATACGGTGCGCTGACGGTGAACGTCACGGCGCTGGCTCGCGTCGAGCTGCTCTTCCGCGTCGCGGCCGGCGCGTTCCATCCGCCGCCAAAGGTGGAATCCGCCGTCGTGCGGGTGACGCCACGCCCGGATCCCGTTGTCGCATCCGGCTTGGAAGGTCGCTTCCGGAGCTTCGTGCAGGAAGCGTTCGCTCTCCGTCGCAAGCAGATGCGGCGCGTGTTGCGCACGATGCTGGACGTTGATGCCGAGCGGGCTAACGCGCTACTCGGGGCGACCGGCGTTGACCCGGCGGCGCGGCCTGAGACACTAGCGCCGGAGGTATTCGCGAGGCTGGTCGAGGCCGTAGGGGACCGGTCGCCGCTCAATCTCGATTCGTGAGCGCGAACGTCAGCCCTTCGAGCTCCATCGCCATGTTGACGGTCTTCACGGTGACCTGCTCCGGGACCTGAAGCTGCACGGGGGCGAAGTTGAGGACCGCTTGGATCCCGGAGTCGACCACCTTGTCCACGACGGTCTGTGCGGCTTCAGCGGGCACTGCCAGGACGGCGATGTCTGCAGGGTCGGCGCGATTGTCGCCGGCGAGCTGCACGATGTCACGGACGGTGAACGACTCGAAGCGTTTGCCGATCTTGGCCGGATCGCTGTCGTATACGGCTACGATTCGAAAGCCGCGCTGGCGGAAGCCCCGATAGTAGGCGAGCGCACCGCCGATCTTGCCGGCGCCGACGATGAGGACGCGCCATTCGCGGCCGAGGCCAAGGATCTCCCGGAGCCGGACGGCCAGTTCCGGGACGGAGTAGCCGAGGCCCCGCTTCCCAAACGACCCGAAGAACGAGAGATCCTTCCGGACCTGGGCCGAGGTAGTACCGCCACGAGCCGCGAGCTCATCGCTCGAGATTGTCGTCAGCCCGCGAGTCTCGAACTCCTCCAAATAGCGCAGGTACAGCGACAACCGTCGGACGGTGGACTCGGCAATGCGCTTCACGGGTGCTGGGCGTCTTGTGAATTTCTTCACAAGATAGCTGGCGCGGGGGCGTTGCACCAGCGCGGGAGGCTCGGCTAGTCTCGTCTTGGAAGGGGCGATATCTTCGGACACCATGCCCGTGAACGTCACCTCGGAGATCGGCCGCCTCCACGCCGTACTCGTCCATACCCCCGGCCCCGAGCTCCTCGCCGTCACCCCGGATACGCGGGAAGACTACCTCTACGACGACATCATCGACCTCGAGATCGCCCAGCGGGAGCACCGCCGATTCGTGGCGATCGTCGAGCGCTTCGCGCGCGTCCTCTACGTCCGCGACCTGTTGGCCGACATCGGCGCGCGCGACGAGGTCCGCAAGCTCCTGATCTCGGAGACAATGGATGTCGTGCCGTCGGGACCGTTGGCGCGCGAGATCGGACTCCGGCCGCCACAGGAGCTCGTACAGATGCTCATCGAGGGGCTCGAGGAGGAGCCGGGCCCGCTCGCGCGGACGCTGAACGAGCGCGGGTACATGCTGCACCCGCTACCGAACCTATATTTCACCCGCGACACCGCGATGGTGATCGGGGGGCACGTGCTCATCGGGTCCATGCGGTACGGGGTTCGATGGTCGGAGGAGCTGATCATGAAGACGCTCTTCATGCACCACCCCGATCTCGCCAACGCCGGGATCATCTACGACGGGGCTGCGGAGCGCCGCCACAATTACACGCTCGAGGGCGGCGATATTCATCCGCTCCGGCCGGACACGATCATGCTCGGATTCAGCGAGCGATCGAGCCCGGCCGCGATCGACAATCTCACCGAGCTGCTGTTCGAGACGACGCCCATCACCGACGTGATCGTCGTGGTGATGCCGAAGGAGAACACGGCGATCCATCTGGACATGATCTTCACGCAGGTCGACCGCGATCTTGGGGTCATCTATCCGCCGCATTTCGTGGGGCCCGGGCGGCTGGCCATCCTGCACCGTCGCAAGGGCCAACACGGAATGAGGGAGATGCCTAACGTGTTCGCGGCACTCCAGGCGGTCTCCCTGCCGATCGAGCCTATCTTCTGTGGCGGGGAGCGGCGCATCTATCAGGACCGCGAGCAGTGGGGCTCCGGGTGTAACTTCGTCGCACTGCGACCGGGGCTCGTGCTGTCATATACCCGCAACGAGGCGACGCTGCGCGAGATGGAGAAGACGGGTTTTCGGATAGTGCCGGCGGCCGGCTTCCTGACCGGGGAGTCGCGCATCGCCGAGGGTGAGCGGGCGGTGATCACGTTCGAGGGGAGCGAGCTGGTGCGGGGTGGCGGCGGCGCTCGCTGCATGACGCTGCCCCTGTTGCGAGATGACCCGTGGAGCTGAGGGCACTTCCGCGGGAGACGCTGCTCACCTCGCGCGCCCTCGAGCTCCTGGCGGCCGGTCCGGCCGATGCGGTCGCGCTCATCGAGCACGTGTGCAATCTGCCGGGCGCGCCGCGCGCGGTCGCGGAGCACATGGCCGAGGCGCTGTTCGCAAGCCGCGCCGAGTTCGCGCGCGAGCCGGGCGGGCGCTGGTTGCTCGTTGCGCATGCGCCGCCGCCGTCAGGCGCCTCGATCGCGCTGGTGCCGCGGGGACTCGATACGCTGACTTACGCGGTCGTGGACGTCGAAACCACCGGCTCGCGTCCGTGGGACGGAGACCGCGTCACCGAGATCGCGGCGATCGTCGTGCGCGATGGCCAGGTGGTCGACCGTTTCGAGTCGCTGGTGAATCCGCAGCGGCCGATTCCGCCCATGATCAGCGCCCTCACGAACATTTCCTGGGACATGGTGAAGCACGCCCCGACTTTCCGCGACGTGTGTGATCGGGTGCTTGCGGTGCTCGAGGGTCGTG
Organism: Gemmatimonadota bacterium; assembly: GCA_030860435.1. Taxonomy (GTDB): domain Bacteria; phylum Gemmatimonadota; class Gemmatimonadetes; order Gemmatimonadales; family Gemmatimonadaceae. The sequence continues at coordinate 11,738 of JALZIF010000200.1, forward strand.
TTTTCGTGGCCCACAACGCGGAGTTCGACTGGCGGTTCGTGAGCGCTGAGACGTCACGGGCGACCGGACGGCGGCTCGTGGGGCAGCGACTGTGCACCGTGCGGCTGGCCCGCCTCCTTCTCCCCCAGCTCCGCAGTCGCCGGCTCGACGCGGTTGCGGATCATTACGGCATCGAGATCGAGGCGCGCCACCGCGCCGGCGGGGATGCGTTCGCCACGGCGCACGTGCTCCTCCGTCTGCTCGCTGATGCGCGCTGCCGGGATTGCCTATCGTGGGAGGACTTGCAGCGACTACTCCGCGCCCGGGCGTCACGCGCGAGGCGCGGGCGGCGCGCGTCGGCCATGCCGGGGCCCGTGGACCGGGACACGACGGCGTGACTTCTCCCACGCCGCTCCTGGAGACAATGCGGCTGGGCGCCTGGACCGTGCACGCGATTCAGGCGGGCGGGCAGAAGCTGGACGGCGGCGCGATGTTCGGGGTGGTGCCGAAACCGTTATGGGAGCGCCGCATTGTGCCTGACGAGCGCAATCGCATCCAGCTCGGAATGCGCTGCCTGCTGGTGGAGCACGAGGCCGGTCTGGTGCTCATCGACACGGGCGCCGGGAACAAGGAGAACGACAAATTCCACGACATCTATGGCGTCGAGAACTCGGGCGCCGACGGCCGCACCGCGCTCGAAGATGGGATCGTCCGCGCGGGCCACCGGCCGGAGGACGTGGCCTTCGTCATTAACAGCCACCTCCACTTCGACCACGCCGGTGGCAACACGTTTCGTGATGCCGATGGGCGGGTCGCGCTCTCCTTCCCGAACGCCCGGTATTTCGTGCAACGCGGGGAGTACGGCTTCGCGACCACCACCAACGAACGCACGGCGGCGAGCTACTTCGCCCCCAACTTCGTACCTGTGATGGAGGCCGGCCGGCTGGAGCTGGTGGATGGAGAGCGGGAGGTCCTCCCCGGGGTCCTTGTTCTCCCTGCACCAGGTCACGTACCCCATCACCAGGCGATTCTGCTCCGATCGAGCGGAGATTCCGCGATTTTTGTCGCCGACCTCGTTCCAACGACGGCACATCTACCACTGCCCTGGATCATGGGGTACGACGTAGAGCCGCTGGTGACGCTGGAGACGAAGCGGCGAATCCTCGCGCGGGCAGCGGATGAAGAGTGGCAGGTCGTGTTCGAGCACGACGCGACCACCGCGTGGGGCCGGATCAAGCACGACGGGAGGTCGTATGCTTTGGCGGGGTAAGGGAGTGGGGTGCCGCCCGTTGCGCTGCCCGCAACTCGTTGCTAATGTTAGGCGCGTACAATTCACCAAGTAGGGCGGCCAGCGTCCGCCCTCACCCTTCGGCCCTCGGCGCGCTGCGCGAGGTGTGCTGTAGGAGTCCAGGTTGGCGCGAGATCGGCCCGCTGCGGCCGGTCGCGTGTGCATCGCGGGCTCCGTAAGAGTCCGCGTTTTTTCTTTCCTTCATTCGAGGGTCACGACCTATTCAGGACACGACCAAGCGCGTGCGCGTGAACCGGCAGATCCGGATCAGTCCGCTCCGCGTGATCGCACCCGACGGCTCTCAGATGGGCATTCTGGAACTCGACGCGGCCTTGGCCGCGGCTCAGGAACGGGGGCTGGATCTGGTGGAAGTAGCGCCGCTGGCACGACCGCCAGTAGTTCGCATCATGGACTACGGCAAGTACAAGTTCGAACAGGCCAAGCAGGCGCGTCAGGCGAAGAAGAAGCAGCACGTGATCCATCTCAAGGAAGTGAAGTACCGGCCCGGAATCGACGACCATGACTTCGATACCAAGACCCGGCACGCACGCCGCTTCCTCGACGAAGGGAACAAGGTCAAGGTTACGATGATGTTTCGCGGCCGTCAGGTCGCGCACCCGGAGCTCGGGAAGGACGTCCTCGACCGGGTGGCCGCGCACCTCGCCGACATCGGCAAGATCGAGACGGACGCGAAGTTGGAAGGCAAGAACATGACGATGATACTCGCGCCCAAGTAGGCGGAAGGGATTCCATGCCAAAGATGAAAACACACAGGGGCGCTGCGAAGCGCTTCAAGGTCACGGCATCCGGGAAGGTGAAGCGGAGCCGCGCGTACAAGAGCCACATCCTCACGAAGAAGTCGGCGAAGCGGAAGCGGCGGCTGCGCCAGGAGACGCTCGTCGCCACGACCGGCGACACCAAGCGCATTAGGCGCCTCATCCAGGCGTAAGGAGCAGACGATGCCTCGCGTCAGATCCAACGTCGTGCGCTTGAAGCGCAAGAAGCAGGTGATGAAGGCCGCCCGCGGTGCATACGGCGGGCGCAGCAAGCTCTGGAAGGCGGCGAAGGAGACGGTCGAGCGTGGCTGGCGTTACGCGTACCGCGACCGCAAGAACCGGAAGCGCGAGTTTCGGCGCCTCTGGATCACGCGCATCAATGCTGCGGCTCGGCTTCACGACATGAGCTACAGCGTCTTCATGAATGGCCTCAAGAAGGCGGGGATCGAGGTGGATCGGAAGGTGCTCGCCGATCTCGCCGTTCGCGACCCGCAAGCCTTCACGGCGCTCGCGGAGCAGGCCAGGAGCGCGCTCGAAGCGGCGTAGCCTGCTGGCTGGTTTCCGCGACTCCACCGGCGGCAGCGCGACTTTACGTCGACTGCCGCCGCGCGCATCTTGCCTCCTCACTCATGACGCCGAGCACCGTGACGCTGCAGGAGTTTCTCGACGCCGTCGCCCGCCTCGAAAAAGAGGCCCGGGACGTCGTCGCCCGCGTCGACGGAGCCGACGCTCTCGCGGCCGCGCGCACGGCGCTCGTGGGCCGGAAGAGTGGCCGAGTAACCGACCTGATGAAGCAGCTACCATCGCTCCCGCCGGAGGCGCGGCGTGAGGCGGGAGCGGCGGTGAACCGCGCCAAGGCCGGTGCGGAGGCCGTTCTCGCCGAGCGCGAGGCTGCGCTGGCCGCGAGCGCACCGCCGCTACCGGAGGTCGATCTCACGATGCCGGCGCGACGAACCTGGCGGGGGGCGAAGCACCCCGTCACCCTCGTGATCGAGGAGATCGCCGGAATCTTTCGCGACATCGGCTTCACGATCGCTCTCGGGCCTGACGTCGAGACCGAGTGGTACAACTTCGGGGCGCTCAACTTCCCGCCGGACCACCCCGCAATGGACCTGCACGACACGCTGTACCTGGAGGGCGATGTGCTTCTCCGCACGCACACGTCGCCCGTTCAGGTGCGCACGCTGCAAGCCTACCCGCCGCCCATTCGGATACTCGCTCCCGGGAACGTGTACCGTCGCGACTTCTTCGATGCCTCGCACGCGCCGATGTTCGCCCAACTCGAGGGGCTGGCGGTGGACGAGGGTGTCACGTTCGTCGACTTCAAAGCCACGCTCACTTACTTCGCCAACCGGTTTTTTGGCAAGACGAAGACACGATTCCGGCCGAGCTATTTCCCCTTCACTGAGCCCTCGGCCGAGATGGACGTGCTCTGCGGCATCTGCGGCGGGAGCGGGTGCCCCGCGTGCAAGCAGAGCGGTTGGATCGAGATTCTCGGCTCAGGCATGGTGCACCCCGCGGTTCTGGAGGGAGCCGGCGTTGACCCGGAGCGATACACTGGGTGGGCGTTCGGCATGGGTCCAGGACGAATTGCGATGAGCCGCCACGGCATTCCCGACATCCGCATCCTTTACGACTCGGACGTTCGCTTCCTGGAGCAGTTCGCCCGATGAACGTGTCGTACCTGTGGCTCCGGGACTTCCTGCCCGCGCTCGACCTCGAGCCGCGCGAGCTCGCCGACCTTCTGACGGCGCGCGCGGCCACGGTCGAGGAGTTAGAGTCGCTGCGCGCCGAGCTCGCGCCTTTCGTGGTCGCGCGAGTAGTAGAGAGCCAGACGATCCCGGACACGAAACTGACGATCAACAAGGTCGATGACGGTAGCAGCGCCTTCCTCGACGTGGTCTGCGGCGCGCCGAACGTGCGCGTTGGGGCGCTCTACCCGTTTGCTCGTGTCGGGAGCACGATGCCGAACGGACTCAAGATCGAGAAGCGCAAGATCCGCGGGAACAGCTCGAATGGAATGCTCTGCTCGGCGCGCGAGCTTGGCCTCGGCGAGAGCCACGAGGGCATCATGGAGCTCGATGTAGAGGTGCCGCCGGGTACGCCGCTACTCGAGGCGCTCCCGATCGGCGACACCCGGTTGGTGCTTGATGTCCTTCCGAACCGGCCCGATCTTCTCTCTCACCTGGGCGTCGCGCGCGAGGTCGCCGCGGCCACCGGCGCGGAGCGTCGCGACAACCCGGTCCGGGATCTGCTCGCTTGCTACCGCCCGGGCCCCGCGTCAGGCATCGTGGCTTCGCCAGCTTCCAACGCGCGCGAGGGGAGTGCAGGGGGAATACGCGTGGTGCTGGACGACGCCGAAGGTTCGCCACGCTACCTCGGCGCCGTGCTCCGCCGCGTGCGCGTGGGTGCCAGCCCCGATTGGCTGCGCCAGCGCATCGAGTCTATCGGCGTACGGCCGATCAACAACGTCGTCGACGCGACCAACTTCATGCTTCATGGGTTCGGCCAGCCGATGCACGCCTTCGACGCGGCCCGGCTCGGCGGTCCGGCGGTCATCGTCCGCCGCGCGCGCCGCGGCGAGACGCTCGTCACGCTCGACGGAGTGACGCGTACGCTCGATCCCGAAATGACAGTCATTGCGGACGCGGACCGGGCGCAGGCGATCGCTGGGGTGATTGGGGGACGGGCGAGCGAGGTCACCGAGCGCACGACCGACGTCTTCCTCGAGGTCGCCGCGTTCGAGCCGAAGCGTATCCGCGCCACGCGCAGAGCCCTTGGGTTCTCGACCGATGCGAGCTACCGGTTCGAGCGCGGTGTCGACGTCGCTGCGTGTGGCGACTTACTCGCCGTAGCGGCGGAGCTGATCATCGCCGTCGCCGGCGGAGAGGTCGACGGCGCGCCGATCGACCTGTACCCCGACCCTTCGCCACCGCGGGTGGTACCGCTGCGCGTGTCCCGCGTCGAGCGCGTGCTTGGCGAGCGCATCAGCCGCGAGGAGATCGTCAGGCTGCTCGGCTCTATCGGACTCGAGGTTGAGCGCGAGGACGAAGACGCCCTACATCTGCGCGTACCATCATGGCGCGTGGACGTGGAGCGCGAGATAGATCTCGTCGAGGAAGTTGCGCGCCTGCGCGGGTACGACACTTTCCCGGACGAGCTGCGCCCGTTCCGTCCGAGCGCGGTGCCAGAGTCGCCGCTCGAGGTAACGACCCGCCGCGTTCGAGAGGCGCTCGTCGCGCACGGGTTGCTCGAGGCGCGGGCGATGCCCTTCGTCCGCGGCGCGGACCATGGGTACGTCCGAGTGGCGAACCCGCTCGCCGAGAACGAGGCGTATCTCCGGCGCGATCTGCTGGAGACGCTCGCCCGGCGGGCCGAATACAACCTCGCCCAGATGCAGCGGAACGTCCGCCTGTTCGAGATCGGCGCGGCCTGGGCGCCCGCCACAACTCGGCTCCCGCGCGAGGAAATGCGCGTGGCGGCCCTGATCACGGGGGACCGGCGGCCACCGCACTGGACAGACAACGCAACCCCCGCCTTCGACGAGTGGGACGCCAAGTGGCTCGCCGAAGTGACGGCCGGAGCCGCGTATCCCGGCGCGGAGGTCGAACTGCGGCCGGCCGACGGGGAGCTCCTCTGGACCGTGACAGCGGACGACCGGGACGTCGGCGTGGTGCGGCGCGTGCCTCTTGACGCGCCGGTGTGGGCCGCCCCGGCGTTCGGCGTCGAGCTACTCCTGCAGGTGATGGATGCGACCCCGGTCGGCGGCCCCTCAAGTGCCACACGAGCCCACGGACGCCCTGGGATCGACCCGGCGGTGGCGTTCAGCCCCTTACCGACCACACCGGCTTCCGGCTTCGACGTCGCCCTCCTGGTGCCGAACGACGTTCCGGCCGAGCGGGTCGAGCGGAGCATCGCAGCCGCGAGCGGTACGTTGCTCGAGCGCTTGACGTTGTTGAGCGAGTACCGAGGCGGGAGCGTGCCGGATGGGTATCGAAGCCTGGCGTGGCAGCTTACGCTCCGCCACCCGGAGCGTACCTTGGAGAGCAAGGAGATCGCCGGCCGCCGTGAGCGGCTGTTGCGCACACTGGAGGGGGAGCTGGGTGTCAGAGTCCGCTGACGAGCGGCCCGATCTCGCCGCGCTGCGAGAGCTCGATGGGCTCATCCGGACGCTTGGGGATGAAATGGCCGGATGGCGCCGCCGGGCCCAACAGGCGGAGGCGCGAGCGCGCGAGTTGGAACGGGTCGCTCAGTTGCCGCTGCAGCCCATGCAGGACGAGCGGGTCGCAACGGTCGAGCGCGAGAATGATGAGCTGCGTCGCCGGCTGGACCTGGCGCGCCGCCGAACGCAGCAATTGATGGAGCGAGTGCGCTTCCTCCGGCAGCAGGCGACGGAGGCCAAACGGTGACCGGGAAGCGGACGATCAAAGTCTCCATCGCGGGGGAGCAATACACCCTCCGAACCGATGCCTCCCCGGATCACACCCGAGCCGTCGCGACGCACGTCGATGAGGTGATCACGACCGTGCTGAACAGCAGCGGGACGGTCGAGCCCCATCGCGCGGCGATCCTCGCGGCGCTCCAGATCACCGACGAGCTCTTCCGGATGCGCGAGTCGCGCGAGGAGGTCGCAGTTCGTGTCCAGGAGCTCACCGCCGACGTCCGACGGATGCTACCGCCGGCGAAGCGGGCCGTGGATGAGGCGAAATAGGTGCGCGTTGCCTTTTTTCTGGGTCGGGCGTAGTTTCCCCCGCAGCGCTCGTAGCTTCAAGTAGATTCCGTAGTTAGCTCGTCCCTGCTCACGCCCTTCGTCGGCGCCGGCACGGGCGGGCCGATCTGCGGGGGTGTCGTAGGGTCGCGCTGTTCTTCCGTCGGCCGCGCTTGAAATCGGCGCGGTGGAGCATAGATCACATGGATCAAACCGCCATCATGGCCGCGCTCGGCGTACTCGTCATTGTCGCCGCCGCGGCCTCGTTCGTTTTGGGGCGCAACGCGGGGCGCTCGGCCGAGAGCCAGGCGCAGGCGGCGGCGCGAGGGACAGTCGAGGCGACGGGAAAGCGAATCGTCGCTGACGCCGAGCGCGAGGCGGAGTCGCTGCGAAAGAGCGCGGTCGTCGCCGGGAAAGAAGAAACGATCCGTCTCCGCGAGCAGTGGGAGGACGAGGCCGGGAAGCGGCGGGAGGAGATCGAGCGCGGCGAACGTCGACTACAGGAACGCGAATCCGGGCTGGACCGGAAGTTCGATGCGCTGGACCAGCGCGACAAGGACGTCAGCCGGCGCGCAAGCGAGCTCGGACGCAAGGAGAAGGCGATCGGGGACCGGGAACGCGAGCTGGAACATCTGGTCGCCGAGGAGCGGCACCGCCTCGAGCAGCTCGCAGGGATGAGCGCCACCGACGCCAAGGCCGAGCTGATCCACCGGCTCGAGGAAGAAGCCCACGCCGATGCGGCGAACCGGATTCGCGAAATACGGGAGACTGCCCGGCGAAACGCGGAGCGTGAAGCAAAGAAGATCGTCGCGCTCGCCGTCCAGCGCATCGCCGCCGAGCAGACGGCCGAGATCACGGTCTCCTCCGTCGCGCTCCCGAACGATGAGATGAAGGGGCGGATCATCGGACGCGAGGGTCGGAACATCCGCGCCTTCGAGCTCGCCACCGGCGTCGACGTGATCATCGATGACACCCCGGATACCGTTGTCGTCTCCGGCTTCGACCCTGTCCGCCGCGAGGTCGCGCGGGTCGCGTTGTCCAAGCTGGTCGCTGACGGACGGATTCACCCCGGGCGGATCGAGGAGGTCGTGGCGAAGGCGCGAAAAGAGGTCGACGCGTCGATTCAGGAGATGGGGGAGCAGGCCGCATACGACGTGGGAGTCCACGGTTTGCACGCGGAAGTGATCAAGCTCATCGGCCGAATGCACTACCGGACGAGCTACGGGCAGAACGTCCTCGCCCACTCGAAGGAGGTCGCCTCGCTCGCCGGGATCATGGCGGCCGAGCTCGGGCTCGACGTACCGATGGCGAAGCGCGGCGCTCTGCTGCACGACATCGGCAAGGTGCTCACGCACGAGCACGAGGGTACTCATGTTCAACTCGGCGTCGAGGTGGCGACGAAGTACGGGGAGCACCCGCTCGTCGTGAATTGCATCGCTGCCCACCACGACGACGTGCCGCACGAGAGCGAGGTGTCGGTTCTCGTGCAGGCCGCGGACGCGATCTCCGGCTCACGGCCGGGCGCGCGGCGGGAAGCGTTCGAGACCTACGTCAAGCGGCTCGAGGGACTCGAGCGGATCGCGTCGAGCTATGCCGGCGTCGACAAGGTCTTCGCCATCCAGGCGGGCCGGGAGATCCGGGTGATCGTGAACCCCGACCAGGTGGACGACCTGCACATGACGTCGCTCACAGAGGAAATCGCGCGGCGGATCGAGACCGAGCTGCAATATCCGGGGCAGATCAAGATCGTCGTCATTCGGGAGACGCGGGCGGTGGATTTTGCGCGCTGAGATCATCGATGGGGCGGCGATCGCCCGCGGAGTCCGGACCGAGGTCGCGCACCAGGCCGCGCTCCTGACGGAGCGAGGCACCAGGCCAGGACTAGCCGTCGTGCTCGTCGGCGACGATCCGGCGAGCGCGGTCTACGTGCGAATGAAGAGGAAGGCGTGTGAGGAAGCGGGGATGCATTCCGTCACCGTGCGCCTTTCGGCTTCGACGACACAGGAAGAGTTGCTGGCACAGGTGGACGTTCTCAATGCCGACCCCGCGATCCATGGCTTTCTGGTACAGATGCCGCTGCCAAAGCACATCGACCCGGACATGGTAGTTCGACGGATCGACCCGCAAAAAGACGTGGACGGCTTCCACCCGGTGAACGTCGGGAAGATGCTGATCGGCGAGCGCGACGGGTTCCTTCCGGCGACCGCGGCGGGTGTACAGGAGCTGCTCGCGCGCAGCGGGGTGACGACGGTGGGCGCGGACTGCGTGATCGTCGGGCGGAGCAATATCGTCGGGAAGCCGATGGCGGCGCTCATGGTGCAGAACGGGCCCCACGCGAATTCGACGGTGACGGTCGTGCACAGCCGGACGCCCGACATCGCCCTCCACACGCGGCGCGCCGACGTCCTCATCGTCGCCGCCGGTAAGGCGGGGATGGTGCGCGGCGACATGGTGAAGCCGGGTGCCGTTGTGGTCGACGTTGGGACGAACCGCGTCGCGGAGCAGAGCGCCAAGGGTGGGCACCGGCTGGTAGGAGACGTGGCGTTCGACGAGGTGCGCGAAGTGGCGTCTCGGATCACGCCGGTACCCGGCGGAGTGGGTCCCATGACCATCGCGATGCTGCTCCGTAACACCATCCAGGCGGCGGAGCGCGCGGTGGGATGACACGCCGGAGCCGTCGCGCCGCTCCGCTGGTAGGGGGGCGGGGACCGGGCGACATGGACCTCTTTGCGGCTGGGGAAACCCGCTCGCCGGGCGCGTCGCGGGGGGACCCGCCAGCGGTCGTCGCCGAGTCGTCGGGGCTGACCGCGGCGGCTCCCGGAGAGACGCCTGACGCCGCGATCGCGATCTCGTCGCTCGTCCGGATCGCCAGGGATGTGGTCGAGGGAGCGTTCTTCCCGCTCTGGGTGCGGGGCGAGGTGAGCGACTTCAAGGCACACCGCAATGGGCACTGGTACTTCTGCCTGCGGGACGAGAGCTCGCAGCTCCGGTGCGTGGTCTGGTCGCGCGACCGGCAGCGGATCCCGGCGCCGCCTGACGAGGGCATGAAAGTGGTCGCGCGCGGGCAGCTCACGGTGTACACCGCCCGCGGCGACATGCAGCTCGTGGTCAATCAGATGGACGCGGTCGGGGACGGGCTCTGGCGAAAAGCGCTCGAGAAATCCCGTGCCCGGCTGGCCGCCGAGGGACTGCTGGCGCCGGACCGTAAGCGGACGCTTCCGCGGTTCCCACGGCGGATCGCCGTCGTGACGAGCCCCGACGGTGCCGCGCTCCGCGACATCATTGCCGTCGTCAGGCGGCGCTGCCCGCTAGTTGAGATCGTCGTCGTCCCGGCCCGAGTGCAGGGGGATGGCGCGCCCGAGGCGATCGTCGCGGCGATGCGGCGCGCCGGCCGATGGGGAGGCGCGGATTGCCTCATCGTCGGACGCGGCGGCGGAGCGCGCGAGGACCTTTGGGCGTTTAACGACGAGCGCGTCGCCCGCGCCGTCGCCGCTTCGCCTATCCCGACCATCTCAGCCGTCGGGCACGAGGTGGACATCACGCTCTGCGACCTCGTCGCCGATCTGCGCGCGGCGACGCCGTCGGCGGCGGCGGAGGCGGCCGTGCCCGTCCTCGCGGACCTCCGCGCCGAGCTCGCACTCACCGCCTCTGTGCTCCGTGGCGCGATGCAGCGCCGGCTGAGCGATGCGCGCCGTACCCTCGGAGACACCGCGCGCGATCTGTCGACGGTCACCGCACGCGCCGCCGAGCGGCGCCGCGCCCGCTTGAATACGGTCGGCGCGCGCCTCAACGCACTCAGCCCGCTCGCCATCCTGTCGCGCGGCTACGCCGTCGCGCGCGCGCTCGACGGCTCGTCGCTCGGCGCCAGTGCCGCGTTTGCCCCTGGGATGGCGTTCGACCTGCTCCTTCGGGATGGCCGCGTCCGCGCGCTCGTGCGGGAGGTCGTGCCTGAGGATCGTGAGTCACCCGCCGGCGTGCCAGACGCAACCCGATAACTTTAGAATCGTGTCGTTCGAAGCCGATCTTGCGCGTCTCGAGCAAATCGTAGCCGAGTTGCAGCGCGACGACTTGGAGCTGGACCGCGCGCTAGCGCTCTTTCAGGAGGGAGTGGCGCGCCTGCGCACCGCCGCGGCATCGCTGGTGGAGGTGGAGGCCAAAGTTCAATTGCTCAACGAACGCCCCGATGGGAGCTTCGACCTCCGCGCGCTCGACGGCTGACGCCGTTGCCTCGATCGCTGCGGACCGCGAGGCGGTGCGTGGCGCGCTCGCCGTGTGGTCGGGGCGCTACCTCGCCGAAGGTTACGGAGCGCTGGGCGAGGCAATGCGGTACAGCCTGCTCGGGCCGGGGAAGCTCTTGCGTCCGGTGCTCCTGCTTGCGGCGTACCGGGCCGCCGGAGGAACTGGGGACGCCGCAGCGCTCGCGGCCGCCGTCGAGGTGGTGCATGCCTATTCGCTCGTGCACGATGACCTGCCCTGCATGGACGACGATGCCGTCCGTCGCGGGAGACCAACGACCCACAAGACGTTCGGGCCGGTGGTCGCGGCCCTGGCCGGGGTCGCGATGGTGCCGCTCGCCGCGCGCTGGGCGTGTGACGCCGCACGCGCGCTCGCCTTGCCGGCCGCAGCGTGCACCAGCATCGTTCAAGAGTTGATGCGCGCTTCTGGCGCCAGTGGGATGGTGGGAGGTCAGGTCCTCGACCTCGCGGGCGAGGCCGAGGGTGGGGCGGGTCTTTCTCAGGATGAGCTCGAGCGGATTCACGCCGGCAAGACGGGCGCGCTCATGGTCGCCGCGATGCGCATCGGCGGTATCGCAGCGCGATGCGACCCGGAGCGGTTGGCGGGGCTCGCTCGGTATGGCGCGGCGTTGGGACTCGCCTTTCAGATTGCGGACGACGTGCTCGACGCGACGGCGACGACGGCCCAACTTGGAAAGACCGCCGGCTCGGACGCGGCACGGCGGAAGACCACGTACGCGGCGTTGCTCGGCGTCGGTCGCGCACGGGCGCGGGCGGAGGAACTGGCTGGGACCGCCTGCGGCGCCCTTGCTGAAAGTGGCCTCCTGACACCCACCCTGGAGCACCTCGCGCGGTTCGCGGTGTCGCGGAGCTCCTGATGAGAATCGACATCCGTCCGCAGTAGTTACTTTGTAGTACGTGGAGAAGAACGAAGCAAGTAGGCAAGTAGCAAGCAGCATGCAGCAAGCAGTGACCCGGCCCGTAGTTCAGCTTCCTCGAGCACCCGACCTCCCGTGTCTCTCCTCGATCGCATCCAATCACCCGCCGACCTCAAGCCTCTCTCGCGCGACCAGTTGCGGACGCTCGCGGGCGAGATGAGGGCGCGGCTGATCGACGTCTGCTCACGAACGGGCGGACACATTGGCGCGGGGCTCGGCGTGGTCGAGCTGACGGTCGCGCTGCACCACGTACTGGATGCACCGCGCGACAGGATAGTCTGGGACGTGGGGCATCAGGCGTATCCGCACAAGCTCCTCACGGGACGCAACGCGCGGATGGAGACGCTGCGTCAGGAAGCCGGACTTTCCGGGTTCCTGAAACGTGGCGAGAGCGAATACGATACGTTCGGCGCGGGCCACGCGGCGACGGCGATCTCGGCCGCGCTCGGAATGGCGACGGCGCGGGACATCACCGGCGCGGACTACCGTGTAGCGGCGATCGTCGGCGATGGGGCCCTCACATGTGGCCTGTCGTACGAGGGGTTGAACAACGCGGGCGCTTCCGACCGCGACATCATCGTCATCCTCAACGACAACGAGATGTCCATCGCGCCTAACGTAGGCGCGATATCCCGCTACCTCGGCTCGATCCAGCGAAACCCGCTCTACAATCGAGTTCGCAGCAAGATTGGCGAAGTGGTGGACGACCTCCCGGGCCCGCTCGCCGCGATCGGCGGCGTCGTTCGAAAGTGGGAGGAGAGCATGAAATCCTTCCTTACGCCGGGCGTACTATTCGAGGAGTTAGGGTTCCGCTACTTCGGGCCGATCGACGGGCACGACGTCGATATGCTCGTCGATACGCTCAGCGCGGTCCGCGACCTCAGAACGCCGCGCTTGGTGCACATCATCACCCAGAAGGGGAAGGGATTCCCGGCCGGGGAGCACGGAGAGAAGTGGCACGCCCTTCCGCCCGGCCACGATCCGGCGACCGGGAAACAGCTCCAGCAGGCCGCCGCCAACCCGGCGTATACCGCCCTGTTCGGGAAGGGGCTGACCGAGCTTGCGAGCGAGCGGAAGGATGTCGTCGCGATCACCGCCGCTATGCCGACAGGGACGGGCACGAACATCTTCGCCAAGGCTCACCCGGACCGTTTCTTTGACGTCGGTATCGCGGAGGGGCATGCCGTCACGTTCGCGGGGGGCCTCGCGACCGAGGCGATCCGGCCGTACGTCGCGATCTACTCGACCTTCCTGCAGCGGGCCTATGACAACGTCATTCACGACTGCGCTATTCAACATCTGCCAGTGGTGTTCTGCATGGATCGTGCGGGGCTCGTCGGTGAGGACGGCCCGACGCACATGGGGCTGTACGACATCGCTTACATGCTCGCGGTCCCGGGGATGACGGTCACGGCGCCGAAGGACGCGACGGAGATGCTTGCCCTGCTCAGAACCGCGGCTGGCCACGTCTCCGGACCGTTCTCGTTGCGCTACCCCCGCGACGCTTCTCCGGACGTCCCGCCACCGATGAGCGAGATCGCCGCTGTGACGTATGGAACGTGGGAGGTGCTGCGACAGGGCCGCGAACTCGCGGTGCTTGCGGTCGGGACGATGGTCCTTCCGGCGTTGGCGGCGGCGGAGTCGCTCGCCGCGGACGGACTGGACGTCACCGTCGTCAATTGCCGCTTCCTGAAGCCGCACGACGAGCTGACGCTCGCCGCGGTGCTCCAGACTCATCGCCATGTTCTAGTGGTCGAGGAAGCGACAGTAGTGAACGGGTTTGGCGCGCACATGGCGGCCGTGATCGCCAACATGGACTCCGGTGTGCGCGTTGCGGTGCATGGCGTCCCGGATCGGTTCATCGAGCAGGCGCCGCGGAAAGCGCAGCTCGCGCTGGTCGGGCTCGATGCGGCGGGAATCGCGCGACGGGTGCGGGCGCTGCACGAGAGCGAGGCCATCGCGGGGTGATCCGGGTCGGCGTCGTCGGCAACCGGCGGTACGGCGGGCTCGGCGACGTGCTCGAGCGGCTCCTGAGGAGTGCCCCCGCACTCGGCTTCTCCCTGGCGTTCGACGCCGACCTTCACGAGGTGGCGAAGGCGGGGGAGCGACTCGATTCCCCCGCCGGCCTGGGCGCCCTCATAACGCTGGGCGGCGACGGGACGCTGCTGCGTGGCGCCCGGTTTCTGGCCGGCGCTCCCGTGCCCGTGCTTGGCATCAACCTCGGGCGCCTCGGCTTCCTCACTTGTTGCGGGATCGACGACCTCGAGCGCGCACTCGAGGCGTTCGCGGCCGCGGAGCACGGCGTCGAGCCGCGGATGGCCCTCGCCGCGCACACGCACCTTGGCGCCGGCGGCGCGGGATGGCGGGCGCTCAACGATGTGGTGCTCCACAAACGCGGGGTCGCCCGCGTCGTTCATCTCCGCGTGTCGGTGAACTCCGAGCCGATCGCCACCTTCGCCGCGGATGGGCTGGTCATCTCGTCACCCACGGGCTCGACGGCGTACAGCCTATCCGCCGGCGGGCCGGTCGTCGTGCCGACGGTAGAATCGATCGTCGTAACACCGGTCTCGCCGCACACGCTCGCGTTGCGGCCGGTCGTGCTGCCCCCCGAAGCCGTCGTCACGGTGAGCTCGGACGATGGCGACGGCGAGCTATTGGTGACGGTCGACGGCCAGGTCGGGGCGACGATGGAATCGTCGGACATGTTGGTCGTACGGCGCGCGCCCGACCCGGTGCTCATCATCCGCTTCAACGACTCGACTTTCTTTTCGCGCATGCGCAGGAAGCTCGGTTGGGGCGGGCTGAGAGAGCGGGACGAGATCGACGATTGCTGACCGAGCTTCGCATCCGCAACTTCGCCATCATCGAGTCGCTGACGTTGCCGCTGGTCGCGGGATTCAATGTCCTCACCGGCGAGACGGGGGCGGGTAAGTCCATTATCGTCGGCGCGCTCGGTTTTCTTCTCGGCGAGCGCGCTAGGGCCGACCTCATTCGCACGTGCGCGGACAAGGCGACTGTCGAAGGCGTGTTCGAGCTCGACGACCGAAACGAGGTCGCGACCTTCCTCGATGAGCGCGGCTTCGTGGTCGAGGAGCGCACCATCGTGCTTCGCCGGGAGATCGCCGCGAGCGGCCGTACGCGAGCGTGGATCAACGACGCCGCGACCACGGCGGGGCTGCTCGCAGAGGTAGGTCGGCATCTCGTGAACGTGCACGGACAACACGAGGCGCAGACGCTGCTCGACGGCGACTCGCAGCGCCGGCTCCTCGACGAGCTCGGTGGCAGTTCGGACCAGGCGGCGCGTGTGCGAGGCGCGCACGAGGTGATGACCAGCGCCACACGCGAGATCGAGCGGCTCCGTGGCCGGCGGGCGGACGCGGAACGGCGCGCCGACTACCTGAGACATGTCGCGGGCGAGATCGAGGCCGCGGAATTCGTGGATGGGGAGGATGCGCCCCTCGAGGAGGAGGCCAGGCGCCTCGAGCACGCTGAGGAGCTGCGTGCCCTCGCGGAAGGAACGGCGGAATGCTTGGAGCGAGATGAGGCGTCAGTGCTCCAGAAGCTCGCTGCGGTTCAGCGGTCTCTGGCGACGATCCAACGAATCGACCCTTCGCTCGGGCGTCTGCAGGAGCTGTACGACAACGGCTTCTATGCGCTGGAAGAGCTGGCGCGGGAGCTGGGGGAGTATGGAGTGCGTGTCGAGCTTGACCCGGCGCGCCTGGAAGAGGTACAGCGCCGCCGCGATCTGATCTTCCGCCTGACGAAGAAGTACGGGCCGACGTTGGCTGACGTGATCGAGACGGGGCGCCGGTCGCGCGCGGAACTGGATCTTGTGGACACCGCGGCGCTCGACCTGCAGCAACTCGAGGCCCGGCGCACCGGGGCCGCAGCGGCCCTCCGCGAAGAGGCGCGCCGGCTGAGCGAGCTGCGCGCCGCGGCGGCGAAACGGCTCTCGCGTGAGGTGGACGCGGTCTTACCCGGCCTGGGAATGCCCGACGGGCGGTTACACGTCGCGCTCATCCCGCGCGACCCCATCGGAGCGACCGGCGCCGAGGATGTGGAGCTGCGTGTGGCCCTGAATGTCGGGCACGATGTTCGGCCGCTCGCGCGAGTTGCCTCCGGCGGGGAGCTGTCGCGCCTGATGCTCGCGCTCGAAACCATGCTTGCGCGGCTCGACCGCGTACCCACGCTCGTGTTCGACGAGGTAGACGCCGGGATCGGCGGGCGCGTCGCTCTCCAGGTGGGGGAAACGATGCGCGGCGTCGCCGCGCACCATCAGGTCCTCGCGATCACGCACCTTCCGCAGATCGCGGCGCGTGCACACCACCACATCGTCGTGACGAAGGCGGCCCCCGGCGGGGTAACCTCGGCCGACATCCGAGTCGTCGTCGCGGAAGACCGGGTCGCCGAAACCGCGCGCATGCTGGGTGGCGATCCGGACAGTGCGGTGAGCCGTGCGCACGCGCGGGAGCTACTGGAGACAGCGACGGCGGTGCCGGTCGGGGCGGCGGTCGAGAAGCGACGCGCGGCTCGCGGTTAGCGCCTGCCGTCGCCAGCTCCGAAGATGCGGGTGTAGATCCGTACCTGGATCGCGCTCTGTGAGATGCGTGGCGTCCGCCCCCCGTCGCCCCGCACCGACTGCCCGTACTGGTACATGACCTCGAGCGGGATGCGCGCCTTCCCATTCTGGACGGCGGCTAGTGTGGAGAACGAGATTCCACCGTACACGCGGTGCTCCGTCTGCGCCGTTTCTTCGTTCAGCACCGCGGCGTCGAGCGTCACCTCCTCGTCGAGCAGGTTCGTGACTTCGAAGCGGCCGCCGTAGCGGTCTTCCACCTTGTTGCGGTAGTAATACTGCGCCGAGAGAGCCAGATAGTCGCTCACCACCAGGCGCGGCGTGACCTCGACATCGTAATAGTCGCCGAGCTTGCGCTCCACTCGCTGGCGGCGATAGAACGCCGCAATGGGTTGGGACGGTGGTGCCACGCGTAATACCTCGTGGTCGGCGAGCTGCCAGGTGTAGCGGCCTACGACCGACGCCCAGAAGCGCCTCCCGAAGATCAGGTCGTTCTGTGACCGGATCTCGAGGTCGGTCTGGCCGTTCCCGGTGCCGACATCGATCAGGTTGTCCGGCGAGTCCGTTCGCCCCGTGCCGAGCCTGACGACACTGGTCACCGCCGAGCGAAGGAATAGCCCTGCCGGCGGCTCGAACCGGCGCTCGTCGCCCAACGTGTTGAAGAGCTGAAGCTTCGCCGAGATCTCGATGTCACCGATCGCGGTCCGCTCGACGGTCTGCAGCGGAGCGACAGCGAGACCGAAGAGGGGGTCCGAGAAGATCCGGTGCGCGTCCTGCACGCCGAGGACGCTTTGGGCCGGGAATGGCCCGCTCGACGTGATCGTGTCGCCGATCGGCCCGTAACGTGACTTGAAGTCCTGGACGCGGGCGTCGATCGCGAGCTGTGCCGTCGTGTTGGTGATCGGGATGACAAGTGCGCCGGCGTTGCCGCTCAACGCGTCGAAGCCAGGGACGGTGATGTCGCCCACGCCGTAGATGCCGGCGATGCCCCCCGCGAACTGGCGTGTGCTCGCGATGAGCGCGCAGCGCGAGTCGAGCTGACCCGCCGGGCTCTCACAAAACACGGGACCGCCAACCGCCGTCTCGAGCGTGAGCGCGGCGGTCAAGAGCTGGTTGACAAGCTGGGTGTTCTGGTCCCGGGCCGCCGAGATAGACATAGCCGGGTTGAAGCCCAGGTTCCCCTCGCTCCCTGCCGGGTTCACGCTCAGAATCGCTTCGCTGCGTGTGCGCACGAGTGGCACGACGACCGCCATCGAGATCCGCCTCGTCAGGCCAACCTCGGCGACGATCGGAAGCGCCCGGACGCTCGAGCGCAGGTCCAGCCGTGTCCGACCGAGGCTGACGCTGAAGTTGCTGATGCCGGTGAGTGAGCGCAGTTCCTGCTCGAGCGGCACGAGCAACTCGAGCTGTTCGATTCCCAGCGTGTCGCTGGTGAAATCGAGCCCAAGCGGCTCGCTGCTGCCAGCCGCCCGCTCCGGTGTGTCGAGGCCGTAGCGAGAGTCGAACTCCGTCCATGATGGCGCGAACCGAATGCGAAGCGTCCCCCGTGGCAGCACCATCGCATCGTCGCCGATGCCGGCAACGGCCTGCGCATGCGTCGCGAGTGCGGTCGAGGCGGCGAGGGTGATGAAGAGCGCGCACAGCGAGGCTATGCGAACACGCATGCGAGATGCCCCGAACGGAAGGGATAGAGTGACGGCCGGCGCGGTCGGAGGATCGATAGCACGCGCTCGAGCTGCGCCGCTCGGGCGGATCGGCGGCAAGGTTACATCTCTACCATGGCCTTGTCAACGCGGCTAGCTTGTTGCCGTGCGCCCGATCCCTGCTCCCGCGATCCCGTGGCAAGTCACGGGGAATCACTGGCTCGCGATTCCCTGCATTCACCCCGCCGACGGATCGCTGCACGCGCTAGGCGTGCTGCATCGCGGGGCGCGCGCGTCCGTCGAGGTGGCGGGCTCCGAGAGCTTTCTCGATGGCGCCGGTCCCGCACTTTTGCGCCCCGTGCTGCGCATTGGCGGAAAGGAGCAAGACCTCGCGCGGCGCGGACTGGCGTGGGAGCGAGCGCTCAACTGGCTGCCGACCTTTACGTGCAGCCTCGACACGCTGATCATCCGCGGCACAATCTTCGCCCCGTACGGTCGGGATGCTGACGTTGCGGGGGCCGTGTACGCCGTTGGCTTCGAGAATCGGAGTGCCGCAGAGGTCCGTGCCACGCTGTCGGCGGAGGGGCTTCTCGGACACCGCCAGATTCGCGTCCGCACGCCTCGTCCAGCCGTCGATAGGCATCGCGTGTCGTTGGCCGAGGACGTCGTACTGCTGGAGGGTACGGCGCTCCCCGGGCTCGTCGCGATCGCGGTCGCCGCCGATGGCGAAGCGCGCGTCACGCTCGGGGAGGACGGGAGCGGTACCTTCGCCCTGGAGCGCGAGATCACGATCCCGGCCGAGGGGCGTGCGAGCGCCGCCTTCTACGTCGCCGCCGGCCCGGACCGCGACGGAGCCGAGGCGGCGGTGGGGGTGATGCGGCGCCGCGGATGGAGCGAGCTGCTCACTGGTACGCGTGAGGCGCTCCAGTCGCTCGATCAGACGGTGGGCAACGACAGCATCGACCGACTGATCAACCGGAATCTTCTCTTTGCGTACTTCTACGGCGCGGGCCGGGCGCTTGACGACGCGCACTACTATTTCGTCAGGACGCGGGCGCCGTGGCATTCGCTCGGGGTAACCGCCCGCGACTGGGAGGCACTGTCGTGGACACTCCCGGCGATCCAGCTCGCCGATGCATCGCTGGCTCGCGAGCTCCTCCTACGGGCGTGCGAGCTGCACGGATACGCTCCGGGCACCGGCGTCCACTATCTCGACGGCACGCTATTCGAGCCGGGCTTCTCGCTCGAGGGGGCGGCATCGTTCGCGCTCGCCGCGGACCGCTACATCCGCGAGACGGGGGACGACCAGGTCGTCGAGGAGCCCGCGCTCGCGGACGCGCTCTACAATTCCGCCGACGACCTCGCGTCGCGTCGCGACGAGCACGTTCCGCTGTACACCACCGAGCTTACCGTCGCGGGCGTCCCGGCGTCGTACCCGTTCACGCTCCACGGCAACGCGGTCGCCGCGCAGGCGCTCGAAGTCTTGCGCCGCACGCTCGACGAGGAAACGTCACGCGGAATCCCGGACCCGGATGCTGTTCGCGCGGCGCTGCGCCGTCATTTCGCCGTCGAGCGCGACGGGCGGGTGACCCTGGCCTCGGCGATCGACCTTGCCGGCCATAGTACGACTGACGACGGCGCTAGCGGCGCTGCGCTGTGGCTGCCTCTGTACGGTGCGATCGAGCGGCACGACTCCGTGTATCGCCGAACGGTGAAAGGGATCGGCGCCGAGCCGCGCGCGCTGGTGGAGCAGTGCGCGCGCCTCATGGGGCCGGAGGCCGGAGATGTGCTTCGCTGGCTGCGGCGCGCTCCGCTCGACAACGGCCTCGCGGCAGAAACAGTCGATGCGGATGGGCGAGCCGTGGCTGATGGTGGCGACGCCGCGCTCTCCGGGCTCCTCGCATGGTCCGTGTGGTACGCGATTCACGCTCTGGGCGCCCGGCCGTGAGCGCGTGGCGGCGCGCGCGCTTGAGGGGGCCTCGGCTCGGCGGTATAATAGGGATCGGGGGCGCGGTCGCCGCTCCCGTTTTGTTTTTTTTGTTGCGCGTCGCCCGGGTGGCGAAACTGGCCAGACGCGGGGGACTTAAAATCCCCTGGGGCAACCCATGCGGGTTCGAATCCCGCCCCGGGCATTGTCACGTCAGGCACACGCGAAGACCCGTCCGATGGGCGCGACCCCCCGAGCAATGGCTGCGGTAGACGGTCGAACGGCGCGCCGGTTCCGTGTCGGCGGTGAGGTTCGGGTGCCTGGCGACAAGTCCATTTCGCACCGAGCCCTCATACTCGCAGCGCTCGCGTCAGGAACATCGGCGATCCGCGACCTGCTCGACTCCGCCGACGTTCGCTCGACCGCTGGTGCGCTCGGCGCCCTTGGCGTGGATATCGCCCTGGCAGGGACGGACATGATCGTGGCCGGCCGTGGACTTCGGGGGCTCAACGCGCCGGTGGTGGCGCTCGACTGCGGCAATAGCGGGACGACCACCCGGCTGCTCGCGGGCGTAGTCGCTGGCCACCCGTTTGCCGCGCGTTTCGAGGGGGACGCGAGCCTCAGCCGGCGCCCAATGGACCGCATCGCCCGCCCGTTGCGGGCGATGGGCGCCACCGTCGAGCTCGCGGGCGAGAGGCACCTGCCGATGACCGTGCATGGCGGCGGCCTTCGCTCGATCGAGTGGGAATCGGAGGTGGCGAGCGCGCAGATCAAGAGTGCAGTGCTGCTCGCCGGACTGGTGGGCGGTGTGCGAGTCGCCGTGACGGAACCCGCCGCCTCACGCGATCACAGCGAGCGGATGTTGCGGGCGCGTGGTGTCAAGGTCGCCACGCAGGGAGCCACGGTCCGGCTAGATCCCCCCGACCGTCTCTCCCCCCTCGACATTACGGTGCCCGGCGACCCGTCGTCGGCCGCGTTCTTCGTCGCGCTCGCGGCGCTTGCCGCGGAAGGGGACCTTCTGCTTCGGGACGTGGCGCTGAACGAGACGCGCACCGGCTTCCTGCTCGCGGTGCGCGCGATGGCAGGGCGGCAGTGTGTGGAGGTCGAACGCGGGGTAGAGCAGGGTGGGGAGCCGGTGGGATCGATTCGCGTGCGGCCGGCGACGCTGCACGCCATCGATGTGAGCGCCGCCGAGGTGCCGGCGATGATTGACGAGCTTCCGATGCTCGCGTGCCTCGCCACCCGCGCCGAGGGGACGACGACGATTGCCGGCGCCGCAGAGCTGCGCGTGAAGGAGAGCGACCGGATCGCGGCCCTCGTCTCCAATCTCCGCATCCTTGGCGCGGACACGCAGGAGCTGCCTGACGGGCTCGCTGTGACCGGGAGCGACCGGCCGTTGCGCGGCCGCGTGACCACTCACGGCGACCATCGCATCGCGATGGCGTTCGGCGTGCTCGCCGCGCTCCCCGGGAATGACATCGCGATCGACGATCCCGCGTGCGTCGCCGTCTCGTATCCCGGCTTCTGGAACGAGCTCCGCCGCGTCGTGATCACCTGATGCCGGTCCCGTTCGGTTACGGCGAGCTCGCGACCGTCGTCGTCGCCATCGACGGTCCGGCAGCGTCGGGTAAGTCGTCCACGGCCCACTGGGTCGCGCAGGAGCTCGGCTTCCGCCACGTGGATTCTGGCTCGCTCTACCGGGCCGCAGCGGCAGTCGCGATGCGCACCGGACTGCCGCCCGAGGCGTGGACCGAGGATACGGTGCTCGAAGCCGCGCGCGGAGTCGCGCTCCGCCCCGAGGCGACTTCGTTCGCGCCGACCGTTGACGGAATCCCGCTGGAGGAGGAGCTTCGCGGGGCGCCCGTGACTCAACAAGTGTCCCGCGTCGCGCAGATGCCGCGCGTGCGGGAGTGGGTCAACGCGACAGTGCGTACCGCCGCGTCAGGCCACCGCGTGGTCGTCGACGGCCGGGACATCGGGACAGCGGTGTTCCCGGAGGCGCAGCTCAAGATCTTCCTCGTCGCTGACCCGTGGGAGCGCGCCAGGCGACGCCTCATCCAGCGCCTCGCCCGGCGTCCGGCGGACGACGAGATCGCCGAAGAGACCGAGCGCCTCGTGCGGCGCGACGCGCTCGACGCGGGGCAGACGGTGCAGGCCGGTGACGCTGTGCTGATCGACTCGACATCTCTGACCCAGGCCGAGCAGGTGGAGCGGATCGTCGCGCTCGCGCGAGCCGTAACTCACCGTGGGAGCACCACTTCCTCCGGTTGACGGGTCCTAGAGCCACGGTTACGTTTCATGGCTCGCGAGGCGCCGCGCTCGTCGCGGCGCCCGCTTTCCATCCACCCAAAGCCCTCGGCGCGGCGAGGAACATATCCGCGACGTGGAGTCACTTCTCCGTATGCCCGAGCTCGACACCCAGCTCACCGACGAGTCGGTGACCGCGCGCGCCAAGCGCGACAAGCAGAAAAGCCAGCTCCGCCCATTGTCCTTCGATGATAATCGCTGGGACGAGGACGAGTACACCGCCGACGAGATCGAGACGATGCTCGAGCTGTATTCCGGTACGCTCGAGTCCATCGAAGAAGGCGAGATCGTCAAGAGCCGCGTGCTCGAGATTCGCGAGAACATGGTCGTCCTCGACATTGGCTTCAAGTCCGAAGGGACCGTGCCGCTCGAGGAGTTCAAGGATCATCCCGACCTCAAGCCGGGCGACGAGGTCGAGGTGCTCCTGGAGCACCTCGAGGACCAGGAAGGCGCGGTCGTCCTCTCGAAGAAGAAGGCCGATTTCATGCGCGTTTGGGAGCGTATTCGCGTAGCGTATGAGAGCGACCAGCCGGTCGACGGAACGCTCGTCAAGAAGATCAAGGGTGGCGTGGTCGTCGACCTCATGGGAGTGGACGCCTTCCTTCCCGGCTCGCAGATCGCGCTGCGTAGGGTTCCAAACATCGACGAGCTGCTCGGGCAGAAGTACGAGTTCAAGATCATCAAGCTCAACAAGCGCCGCCGCAACATCGTTGTGAGCCGCCGCGTGATTCTCGAGGTCGAGCGGGCGGGCAAGCGCGAGAAGCTCATGAAGGACTTGCAGAAAGACCAGATGCGGAAGGGCATCGTCAAGAACA
Organism: Gemmatimonadota bacterium; assembly: GCA_030860435.1. Classification (GTDB taxonomy): domain Bacteria; phylum Gemmatimonadota; class Gemmatimonadetes; order Gemmatimonadales; family Gemmatimonadaceae. The sequence goes on from JALZIF010000200.1 coordinate 34,930, forward strand.
TCACCGATTTCGGCGCGTTCATCGATCTCGGCGGCGTGGACGGGCTGCTGCACATCACCGACATGTCGTGGGGCCGCATATCGCACCCGTCGGAGCTCGTGCAGATCGCTCAGGAGCTCGAGGTCAAAATCCTCGACATCGACTGGGACCGCGAGCGCATCTCGCTCGGCCTCAAGCAGCTTCAATCGTATCCGTGGAAGGACGTGGCCGAGAAGTACCCCGTCGGCACCCGGGTACAGGGGAAGGTCGTTTCGATCACCAACTACGGCGCATTCATCGAGCTCGAGCCGGGAATCGAAGGACTGGTCCACATCAGCGAGATGAGCTGGACCCGCAATGTCCGTCACCCGTCGAAGCTCGTGTCCATTGGCGAGGTGATCGAGGCCGTCGTCCTGAAGGTCGATCCGAACGAGGAGAAAATTTCGCTCGGAATGAAACAGACCGAGCAGGATCCCTGGGTCGTGCTGCCGCTCAAGTACCCGGTCGGGACGCGCATCACCGGGAAGGTCCGGAACCTCACGAGCTTCGGCGCGTTCGTGGAGATCGAGCCCGGCATAGATGGGCTCATCCACATCTCCGACATGTCCTGGACGAAGCGGGTTCAGCACCCGTCCGAGGTCGTGAAGAAGGGGGATACGGTCGACGTCGTGATCCTCAACATCGATGCCGACAACAAGCGCATCTCGCTCGGCCTCAAGCAGGCGGCCGAAGACCCATGGCTGCGCATCGGTGAGACCTACCCGGTCGGCACCGATGTCCGCGGTACGGTCGTGCGTCTCATGGACAAGGGTGTCGTGGTGGACATCGGGAACGACATCGAGGGGTTCGTTCCGGTGAGCCAGCTCAACGTCGGCAAGCCGGTAACCAACCCGGTGGACGTCGCCTACGAGGGGATGATTCTGGAAATGCGCGTACTCGAGGTGGACCCGATCCACCGCCGCATCGTCCTCGCGGTAACGGACATTCCAGCGGAGCAGCCCCCGCGCCCGGAGACGCCGCCGACCGTGCACACGTCGGATGACGAGCTGAACCCCATTGGGGAGGTTGGGGCGGAGGACGTGTAACTAGTGCGAGGTTTGCGCGTCAGAAGCCTCTCGCCGTGACCGGTGGGGGGCTTCGTCGTATTGGGAGTGAGACCCTCGTTTCACTTTCCGATGCCATGCCCGAGAAAATCTTCGCCCTGTACCATTACCCGCCCGCCGATCGGGAGCGGGCTCAGCGCCTGTTTCTTGACGCCGGTTTGCTCGATGTCGTGGTTTCCCTCGACCGCCTCGATGGCCACCAGAAGATCGAGCTGAGTGACGAGGAAACGGCGTTGCGCCTTCGGGTCGCCGCCGGCCAACACGGCCTCCGTCCGCCCACAATCCGCCGCGAGCTGCATCCAACGGACGCTGAGCTACGCGCGGCGCCGCTGTTGTATATGCGCGTGTGGATACATCATGCTCCCGCCGGACACCCCCGCGCTGACACCACGTACGACGAAGGGCGCGCCTGTTCGGCCTGCGGAGATGGCGTGCGCCAGACGTCCCCTCTCATCCTGACGAAGCGCGAGGTGCCGCGCGGTGGCCCGCTCGGCGTGATCGGCGACGACGTGCTCGTCCACGAGTCGTTCGCCGAGGAGATGCTCGCGGCGGGACTCGACGGATTCCGATTCGAGCCGGTGCTCGGACCGGAACGGAGGGCGCTACCATGGCGCCAGCTCGTGGTCGAGCACGAGATGGCGATGATGACCGTGGAGACGCGCGGGCTCGCTCGCGGCCGCGGAACGGACGAGCGGCCTTGCACGCAGTGCGGGCGCGACGGTTGGTTCGACGGCACGGACGATCCGTTCGTCCCGGCCTACGCGGCAGCCGCGCTCGACGGCATGCCGGACGTCGCCGTCACAGCCGAGCGCTTCGGCACCGGTGTCTGGAGGAATCCGATTCACGGACGACGCTGGTTGGCGAACCGGCGGCTGATCGTGCGCCCCGCCATGCACGCGTTCTTTCGCGCGAGGAAGGCGCGCGGCGTCCGGTTCACGCCCGTCCTGGTCACGTAGCCGCGGGCGGCGTGGCGCGCGGTTAGTCCGCGACGTGCTGGCACGTGGGAAGCGGCAGGACTAGCTTATGCCGCCTATGAGCATGCACGAGAAACTCGAGCTTCTGGCGCGCCGCCGGGCCGAGTCGGAGCTGGGGGGCGGAGCGGCGCGCCTGAGCGCCCAGCATGACAAAGGGAAGCTGTCGGCGCGCGAGCGGCTCGACGTGCTGCTCGACGATGGTACGTTCGTCGAGCTGGACCGCTTTGTCGTCCATCGATCGAGCGATTTCGGGCTCGATGCGCAGCGCGTCTACGGCGACGGCGTCGTCACAGGCTACGGGCGAATCGACGGGCGCCTCGTATACGTCTTCTCGCAGGACTTCACCGTGTTCGGCGGCTCGTTATCCGAGGCGCACGCGGAGAAGATCTGCAAGATCATGGACCTCGCGCTCCGCAACGGGGCGCCTGTCATCGGCCTGAACGATTCCGGAGGCGCTCGCATCCAGGAGGGAGTCGTCTCGCTCGGCGGTTACGCCGAGATCTTCCTGCGCAACACGCTCGCGTCAGGCGTCGTGCCTCAGATCTCCGCCATCCTGGGTCCATGCGCGGGCGGCGCGGTGTACTCCCCCGCGATCACCGACTTCATTTACATGGTTCGGGGGACGTCCTACATGTTCGTCACCGGGCCGAATGTCGTGAAGACAGTGACGCACGAGGATGTGACGATGGAGGGGCTCGGGGGTGCTGACACCCACGCCGCAACGAGTGGCGTTGCCCACTTTGCCCACGACTCGGAGCTCGCTTGCCTGAACGGGATCCGCGAGTTGTTCAGGTTCGTCCCATCGAACAATCTCGCCGATCCACCACGCGGGAGCGCGCGCGACCCCCGCGACCGGCGCGACGAGGCGCTTCTCAGCGTCGTCCCCGACAGCCCGACCAAACCGTACGACATGCATAACGTCATCCGCCGCGTCGTGGACGACGGCGAGTTCTACGAAGTGCACAGGGATTTCGCGGGGAACATCCTCTGTGGCTTCGCCCACCTTGGCGGGTTCAGTGTCGGCATAGTCGCCAATCAGCCGGCCGTGCTTGCCGGCGTCCTCGACATCGCGGCGAGCGTGAAGGGAGCGCGCTTCATTCGCTTCTGCGACGCGTTCAACATACCGCTCGTGACATTCGAGGACGTCCCCGGGTTCCTGCCAGGCATCGCGCAGGAGCATGGCGGAATCATCAAGCACGGCGCCAAGCTTCTGTTCGCCTATTGCGAGGCGACCGTCCCAAAGCTCACCGTCATCACGCGCAAAGCCTACGGTGGCGCCTACGACGTCATGAGCTCCAAGCATATCCGCGGCGACTTCAACGTAGCGTGGCCGACCGCGGAGATCGCCGTGATGGGCCCTAAAGGGGCGGTCGAGATTCTGTTCCGAAAGGAGATCGACAAGGAACCCGATGCGGACGCCGCGATGGAGCGGAAGATAGAGGAGTATCGCGAGAAGTTCGCGCACCCTTACATCGCCGCCGGCCGCGGCTATCTCGATGACATCATCGACCCGCGCGAGACGCGTCCGCGGCTCATCGACGCGCTCGAGATGCTGCAAGGGAAGCGCGATCGCAACCCGTCCAAGAAGCACGGCAACATTCCGCTCTGATGCCGGCCCCGGCGGCATGCTGGGAACCGACGACCGATGATCGTTCAGGGGCTCCCACGATCGATGTTCTCCAAGGTACTCATCGCCAACCGTGGCGAGATCGCGCTCCGAATAATCCGCGCCTGTCACGAGCTGGGCATCCGTGCCGTCGCCGTGTACAGTGACGCCGACGCGCGCGCGCCGCACGTGCAGGAGGCCGATGAGGCAGTGCACATCGGAGGTGCCGCATCGAGCGAGAGCTACCTCCGCGGCGATCGGATCATCGAGGCGGCGCTCAGCACCGGCGCGCAGGCGGTTCACCCTGGGTACGGTTTCCTCGCCGAGCGGGAGCCGTTCGCGCTCGCGGTCCGAGAGGCGGGGCTCGTCTTCGTCGGGCCGCCACCGGAGGCTATCGCGGCGATGGGGAGCAAGCCCGCCGCGCGTCAACGCGCCCTTGCCGCGGGGGTGCCGGTCGTTCCCGGAACGACGGAGCCGCTGCGTGATGCCAATGAGGCGGCGGCGATCGCGGAGCGCTTCGGTTATCCGGTGCTTCTCAAGGCGGCGGCCGGGGGTGGGGGGAAAGGGATGCGCCTCGTGCGCCAGGCCAGCGAGATCGCCCCCTCGCTCGAGGCTGCGCAGCGTGAGGCGCGGAACGCGTTCGGCGACGATGCGGTGTACGTGGAGAAGTACGTCGTCGGCCCGCGGCACGTCGAGATCCAGGTGCTCGGCGACATGCATGGGACGATGCTCCACCTCGGTGAGCGTGAATGCTCGGTCCAGAGGCGCCACCAGAAGATGATCGAGGAGGCGCCGAGCATCGCCGTCAAGCCGGAGCTGCGGCGCCGCATGGGAGAGGCCGCTGTCGCCGCCGCGCGGGGGGCGGGATACGTGAACGCGGGGACGTGTGAGTTCCTGCTCGATCGAGACGGAGCCTACTTCTTTCTCGAGATGAACACACGCCTTCAGGTCGAGCATCCAGTCACGGAGCTCACGACCGGCATCGACATAGTGCAGTGGCAGCTTCGCATCGCTGCGGGGGAGCGCCTTCCGTTCGTCCAGAACGCGATCGCCCCCTGCGGGTGGGCGATCGAGTGCCGCATCACGAGCGAGGACCTGGCAAACAACTTCCTTCCGTCGACCGGACGCATCACGTATCTCCGGGTGCCAGGCGGGCCGGGGGTCCGGTGGGATGGGGGAATCGGGATCGGAAGCGATGTCGGTCTTCACTACGACCCCCTGCTGGCAAAGCTCATAGTGCACGCCCCGACGCGGGAGGAGGCGATCGAACGAATGCACCGGGCCCTGCTCGAGCTCACTATCGAGGGCGTCGAGACGTCGCGCGACTTCCACCTCCGGGTGATGGAAGATGCGGAATTCCGCAGCGGCGACATCGACATTCAATGGCTGGAGCGGCGCCTCGCCTCCCTCGTTTGCGTCGTTCCGCCGGCCGACGGCTTGCGCGCCGCGGCGATCGCAGGTGTGCTCCTTGCCGAGCGCGAGCGGAACCTCCGTGCCGCGCCCGCGCCGAACGGAGACGAGCCGACCGCAGCCGGCGGATGGCGGATGGCAGCCCGCCGCGATGCCCTCCGCGGAGGGTGATGGCGCGCGCCGAGCTGTGTATCGAGTCCATCGCCGCCGGCGGAGACGGCGTGGGACGCGCCGGCTCGCTCGTAGTGTTCGTTCCGCGGACGGCGCCGGGCGATGAAATCGTCGCCGACATCGCGACGCGGGCCCGATTCGCGCGCGGTCGGCTCGTGTCCGTCGTCGCCTCATCCGATCTCCGCACCGATCCGCCATGCCCGCACTACACGACCGATCGGTGCGGTGGGTGCCAGCTCCAGCATCTCCGATACGAGGCGCAGCTCGACGCGAAGGCGCGCATCATCCGAGACGCGCTCGAGCGCATCGGCAAGCGCGCTGTCCCGGAAGTTGTCGTCAGGCCCAGCCCCGCTCGCTGGCGGTATCGGCGAAAGCTCACACTTGCACTTCGCCCGCGAGGCGGCCGATGGATAGCGGGGCTCCACCCTTTCGACGATCCATCGCGCGTCTTTCCGCTCGCCGATTGCCCGATCTCCGACGAGCGAATCGTCGCGACGTGGCGCGCCGTCATCGCTGCCTCCGGCATGCTGCCGGACGCGCGCGAGCTGCGCGGCGCCGTACGACTCGACGAAAACGGGACCAGCCTCGTGCTCGAGGGGGGCGCGAGATGGCCGTTGAGCCGTCGCTTCTTCGAGGCGGTTCCGGCGATCGACGCGGTGTGGTGGGTTCCGGAGGGCGGTGCCCGCCGGCTGATCCACTCGCGCGGCGCCGCGGACGCTCCTGGCGCGACGTTCGCCCAGGTTAACGCTGCGGTAGCGGCGGAGTTATCCGCGCATGTTGTCGCGTCAGTGCTGACGCACCGGCCGACCAAGGTGATTGACGGTTACGCGGGACTCGGTGGAACCGCGATGGCGCTCGCGAGCGCCGGGGCGCAAGTGGTCGCCGTGGAGCTCGACCCGGACGCCGCGGCCTGGTGCGCCGCGCGGCTGCCGGACGGATCGCGCGCCATTGCGGCCCGCGTGGAGGATGTGCTGCAGGAACTGTTGCCTAGCGACGTCGTGATCCTCAACCCGCCGCGCACGGGGATTGACGCCCGGGTTGCCGCGGCGTTGGAGGGAGCCCACCCGCGGCCGTCCGCCGTGATCTACGTGAGTTGTAATCCGGCGACGCTCGCTCGCGACCTGACCCGGCTCCCGGGCTACTCGATCGCGTCGATTGCCGGCTTCGACATGTTCCCGCAGACGGCGCACGTAGAGACCGTCTGCGAGCTGGTTCCCGACCCTAAATGAAGTACGTCGTATCGGTCAACGGGGAGCGCGTGATCGTGGAGCGCGAGGCGGATACTGTCACCGTGGAGGAGACCGCGCGGCGCACGACGATCGAGGAGGTGGTGGGGACGCCCATCCAGCTCGTGCGAATCGGCGACGAGGTGCATCGCGTGGTCGTCCAACGCCGAGCCGGACGCGGGATCTACACGTTGTGGCTGGATGGCTTCCGCTACGAGGTGGAAGCGCTCGACGAGCGCGCGCGCGCGATCTGCGACCTCTCGGCAGCGGCGGCCGGCCCCGCAGGCCCCACGCCCGTCGTCGCCCCGATGCCGGGCCTCATCGTTCACGTGAAGGTGGAGGTGGGCGACGCCGTCCAGGCGGGTCAGGGGCTGGTGGTGATGGAGGCTATGAAAATGGAGAACGAGCTCCGCGCTCCGGCGGCGGGGAAGGTGAAGGCGGTGCTCGTGACCCCGGGGGCTGCGGTGGAGAAGGGAGCGGTGCTGGTGGAGCTGGAGTAAAGACGCATCCTTCCGTTGACACAGTCTAACCTGTTGTCTAGCTTACATGTCTGTCAAAAAAATGTAGCTGTGGCTGCCGTCACCCGCGCCGGGTGTTGCCAGGTGCGTGGGTGCCGGCTTCAATCATGGTCTTGCATTACGAATGAAAACCTACTCTGCCAGGCCAAAGGACATCGAGCACCGCTGGCTCGTCGTGGACGCCGACGGCATGGTTCTGGGGCGGCTCGCGACGCAGATCGCGCGCATCATCCGCGGCAAGCACAAGCCGATGTACACGCCTCACATGGACACCGGCGACAACGTCATCGTCATCAACGCCTCCAAGGTGCGTGTGACCGGCCGGAAGGCGGAGCAGAAGCAATACTTCCGCCACACCGGCTTCATGGGGCACGAGCGGTTCACGCCGTTCGCGACAATGCTTGCGAAGCATCCCGCGCGTGTGATCGAGAAAGCCGTTTACGGCATGCTCCCGAAGACGACCCTCGCCCGGACGACGCTGCGGCGCAAGCTCCGCGTCTACGCCGGCGCCGAACACCCCCATACAGCGCAGCAGCCTGGCGTGCTGACCCTCGAGAAGAGCGAAACTGAATGATGCCTGACGCGTCAGTCACCCACACGATCGGTCGCCGCAAAGAGAGCGTATGCCGCCTCTACATCAAGGCCGGCTCGGGCAAATGGGATGTGAACGGTCGGACGCTCGGTGACTATTTCCCGCGTCCAGTGCTCGTCTCATCCATTCAGCAGCCGTTCACTGCCACCGACTCGCTCGGGCGCTACGACGTCCGCGCGATCCTTGCCGGGGGCGGGGTGAGCGGGCAGGCGGGCGCGCTGCGCCTTGCCGTTGCCCGCGCCCTCGTGAAGATCGACGAGGCGCACCGTGCCAAGCTCCGCGACCTCGGGTTGCTCACGCGCGACGCCCGCGCCGTTGAGCGCAAGAAGCCGGGCCAGCCGGGTGCGCGGAAGAAGTTCCAGTTCAGCAAGCGATAGGCCGCGTTAGGTCGGCTGTCAACCACACACGCGTCCCGAGTCGCCGCGGGTGCCGGAGAACCGGTCGCAGGCGATGTTGACGGGCGCGGCGGACGTAACCCAGAGGAATCAATCCGCATGACGCAGCCCAGACTCGAACAGCTCCTCGAAGCCGGCGTACACTTCGGCCACCAGACCCGCCGGTGGAACCCGAAGATGCGCCGGTTCATCTTCGCGGAGCGCAATGGCATCTACATCATCGATCTCCAGAAGACGCTGCGTCAGCTCGAGCTGGCGCAGAAGCTCGTCCGGGAGGTCGTGGGGCGCGGCGAGAACGTGCTTTTCGTCTGTACCAAGCGCCAGCTCAGGGCGGTCGTGCAGCATGAGGCCGAACGGTGCGGGGCGATGTTCGTCATTGACCGCTGGCTCGGCGGACTACTGACCAACTTTGCGACCGTCAAGAAGCAGCTACGCCGCCTCAAGGAGCTCGAGGCGGGCGCGGAAGCCGGCGAGTTCGAGATGTACACGAAGAAGGAGCAGCTTCTGATGGCGCGCGAGCGCGCGAAGCTCTCGAAGTATCTGGCCGGGATCAAGAACATGGGGCGGGTCCCCGGACTCCTGTTCGTCGTGGACTCGAAGAAGGAGCGCATTGCCGTCACTGAGGCGAACAAGCTTGGGATCCCGGTTATCGCGATCGCCGACACCAACGCCGACCCGGATCTGCTAACCGTGCCGATCGCCGGAAACGACGACGCGATACGGTCAGTAGAGCTGATCGCGCGCTCCATCGCCGACTCCGTCGCCGAGGCGAGGCACAGTGCACCGCAGCGGCAGGAGGAGGATGAGGGTGAGGGGCTCACGACCTGGTCTTCGGACCGAGCGAGCGAGCCTGCGAGCGAGGATGAAAAGCGCCGCCGCCGCCGTCCGCGTCGGCGCCGCGCCAAGCCCGAAGCCATCGCGGCCCGGCTCAAGGGCCACGGTGAGCCAGGCGAGGCCGAAGCGGTGACTGGAGGCGTGGAGGGCCCGGCCGAATAACGGTCGCAGCTCGCCCGGCCCGGCGCCGGATGGCTGTGGAAGTCCTTCGCCGCCGGCCGGTCGCCGGCGGCGTTCTCACGAATCCACGATGAATGTTGCGCCGCCCGGTTGCGCGTGCTGCGGCGGAGACCGATGCGCAATTACAGAAACGCCCAGGCCGCGCGCCGCGGACCTTTGGAGGATGACGATGTCGACCACGACGATTACGGCGAAGGACGTTCAGGAGCTCCGCCAGCGAACCGGGGCAGGGATGATGGACTGCAAGAAGGCGCTCGCGGAGACCGGAGGCGATATGGAGAAGGCCGTCGACTTCCTCCGCACGAAGGGGATCGCCAAGGCGGAGCGGCGGATCGGCCGCGCCGCGTCCGAGGGGCTGGTGCAGAGCTATATCCACCACAATGGCCGGGTGGGCGTCCTCGTCGAGGTGGACTGCGAGACCGACTTCGTCGCACGCAACGACGACTTCCGTGCGCTCGTGCGGCAGATCGCGGAGCACATCGCGGCTGGCGTACCGTCTCCCGCGCTCGCGGTCAACCGTGAGGAGATCTCGGCCGAGCTCGTCGAGCGCGAGCGGCGCATCTTCACCGAGCAGGCGCAGGCGAGCGGTAAGCCGGAGAACATCGTCCAGAAGATCGTGGAGGGCCGCGTGGACAAGTTCTACAGGGAGGTCACCCTCCTCGACCAGCCGTGGGTTCGCGACGACAAGAAAACGATTGGCGACCTCGTTAGGGAGGCGACGGCCAGGACGGGAGAGAACATTGTGGTGCGCCGTTTCGCCCGCTTCCAGATCGGCGCGGATTGATCGAGGACATGATCGCGTGACCGCCACCCGCTTTCCGCGCACCCTCCTCAAGCTTTCGGGCGAGGCGCTCGCGGGCGACAAGGGCTTCGGCTTCGAGTACGAGGTGCTCGAGCGTCTCGCCGACGAAGTCAAGGACGTCGTCGCGATGGGCGTTGCGCTGGGGCTCGTGATCGGTGGGGGGAACATCGTTCGAGGTGGCCAGCTCGCGAAAATGGGTATGGAACGAGTCGGCGCGGACTACATGGGGATGCTCGGTACGGTCATCAACGCCCTCGCG
>JALZIF010000221.1 GCA_030860435.1 Gemmatimonadota bacterium
CCCCCCCCCCCCCCCCCGCCCCACCTCCACCTCCGCCTCCTCCGTCCTGTCGCGGCCCTGGCGAGCCGACCTCGGCCGCCGGCACTGGCTCGGCCGGTGCGGTCGGCCCGCCCGTCGTGCCATCGACCGACGCGGGCGGCTGCTGCGTCTCCCGGTACGGGCTCTGCTCTACCTGGCCTTCCGGAGTGGGCCGGTTCTGCGGGCGCGGCCCGCGGCCGCGGCGAATGCGTCGGCGTTCGTTCATCTAACAGTCTGAGTGAATGGAGTGGTGTGCGCGGCGCGCGGGCGCTGGGCGGGAGCCCGCGAGGTGGCGCCAAGTATGTCGGACGATTCTCGATGAGCGGGTGGCCGCCACTCAACAGTCGGCGACTACGGCATTCCCGTGGCGATACTGAACGGAACGTTGAGGGCGACTCGACCGAATCCTCGGTCGGCGGTCACTCGGGTCGGCGCGTGCGCACCGCACGTGCGTCAGACGACGCGGGCGAATCGCGCGGCACCCATTCAGCAGCCGGGGCAAGGATCGCCCGGCGGAACACGTCGATCGCCTATCGCTGCATCGCGACGGGGCCGATCGGTCTGGGTGGCGGTCTCCCACCCGGATGCACCCGCCTTGGGCGGGTGTGCTCGGGGGAACCACCTCGATTATGACTCCGGGACGCGGTCCGCGCAACCTCTGCGCGAGATTCGTGCCCTCAACGCCCCCTCAACGTCGCGCCAGCGACATGGGGCGAACCGCCCGTCACGGCGGGGACTCGTCCCCGCGCAAGGCATCCATCGCGCGCACTCGCCCCGTCAAGCGCCGCGTCAGTTCGATGATACGCTCGACCGCGGCTGAATGATCCGCCGCTAGTGGAGCGGTCGCCAGAAGCTGTGCTTCGGCGAGCAGGGCGGCGAGAGGGTTGTTGATCTCATGTTGAATGCGCGCCGCTTTTCGCTGTAGCTCGCGGAGCTCCGCGGCGCACTCTTCCGCGGATTGCACTCGATCGCCCCGACGTACCGGCGTCTCCTCCGCGCGCTCCGCTGAATCTAACATCGAAGTCTCCGTTTGTCAGCGTCGATGCGCCCACACCTTTGTGCCGCCTTTCCGGCGGTGCATCTTTCGCTCATGACGGCACGATCGGGCGACCCCGCGGGAGAGCGCGCCGCCATCGAGCTGGCCGCTGCCGCGGAGGCATACCGCGAACGCGGAGACATCGGCGCGCTGCTGGAGCGAATAGACGTCATCGCCGGTGCCACGACCCCCGATGCGCTCGCGGCGGCTGCCGAGCCCTACCTGGACCTGCCCGAAATAGCTGGTCCCGTGTACGAGCGGATTGTCACGTCCTGCCCGAATGATGCACGCGCCCTCGTCATTCTGGCGAACGCTTACTGGATCTCCGGTCGTGGACCGGAGGCGGTGGGGGAGCTTGCGAGCCGTGCTATAGCGGCCGATCCGGCCAACCGGGGCGCGTGGCACCTCTGGGCACTCAGTGAGTCCAACCCCCGGGCGCGAATGACGCGCTGGCGGCAGGTGTCGGAGCGCTTCCCCGTCGACGAGCTGGCGCGCGCGACCCTCGCGGATAGCGCCGCTAGCGTCGCCGGCGCGGAGCACGATCCGGAGGCGTTGGCGCTAGCGATCCGAACGTACGAAGGACTATTGGCGAGCGCTGCCAGGCCGGAACAGCGAGCGGCGCTCGAGCGGGCGATCATGGTGTTGAGAGGATGGCAACTGTGAGAAGCTCCTCGATCTTTGGGCCTACGCAGTCTGGTCTTGCGCGTGCCGCACCAGCCGATCCACGATCCCCATCAACTCGCGGAGGTCGAACGGCTTACTGAGAAGCGGACATCCGCAGGCGTCGATGAGTTCACCGCCGCGGGTGCTCGTATCGCCGGTGATGAACACGGACTGCTTGCGTAGGTGTGGCTGTATCGACGCGGCGAGCTCGAACAGGACGTCGCCGCGCAGGTCGGGGATGCGGAGATCGACTACCAGACAGTCGAAATGCTCGGCGCGGAGGAGCGTCAGCGCGCACTCCCCGGACTCGGTCGTGACGACGTCGTGCCCCATCCGGCCAAGCGCGATCTGAAGCGCCCGGCAGATGGTCGGTTCATCATCGACTACCAGTATGCGCGTCCGTTTCGCGAACATCCCCGTTCAGACCTCGCTCTCGGCGGCAGAGTCGCGCCGCCAGGTTGGCTACGAACTCTTCCGGCTCAACTCGATTGCGTATCGTGGAGGGCATGAGCCCTGTGGCCAACCGCATCTGGCGCGCGAAAAGCCGCGCCGTCGGATATCCCAGCTTCGCCGCAACGTCGTCCAGCAGATAACCGGTGTCGCGCATGTAAAAGTACCCGCGCAGCATCCGGGCCCCGACGACAAAACTCTTCGCTGATGCCACTCCTATTCTGTCGAGCCAACGGTCGAGCGACCGGCGGTTGAGCCCGGCCGCGACCGCCAGGTCCTCTACATCCCGAAAGCCATGCGGCGTTCTGAACAGTCGCTCGACGGCCCGCACCAGCGGCAGCGGCGCGCCTTCGAGCGCGACGGCGAGAAGCCCAAGCATCTGCTCGCTCATGGCGTCCGCCGGCACGCGTTCGAGCAGAGCGCGGAACCGGCGCGGCTCGTCGTCGAACCCACGGAGCACCACGTGCTGAACACCGTACTTCGCCAACTCGACCGTCGCCTGCAGCGCCTCCGGGGTGAGTGTTGTGTAGACCACCACGGGAAGCGATCCGTACCGTCCAAGTAGCTGCCGAATCTCCTCCGTCCGCATCGTCCCGCCTTCGCGCGGGTCGATTACCGCGACGTCGACGGGGGTGGCGCGGATGGCTCGCGCCAGCGCCTCCCAGTCGTCCACCGCCTGAACGTTGAAGTCCCTGGCGGCGACGATGCGGAGGTGGGAAAGGAGGGCGGGTGGTAGGCGGGCGAGGACTTCCACGGTTGGGTCGCTGTCCTAAAAGTGCACATTCGTGTCTTAAAATGTGCATTTACCACCGGACGCGCGACCCTACCTTATCAGACAGTTGCACCGCCAAGTCCAACTGCCACGCTCGAGGTCCTCATGTCCCGCCGCCTTACCGTCCTCGCTGTCGCACTCACCTCCCTTGCTCTTGCGGCCTGTTCGAGCCCGACCGGCCCCGACACCCAGAATGAAACCACCTGCGGGATCTACAACGGTACCGGCACCAGGACCTGCGGGTAATCAGTTTTTCGTTACAATCAGGCAGTCGCGGGCGCTATGGGGCGACAACCCCAAGCG
>JALZIF010000029.1 GCA_030860435.1 Gemmatimonadota bacterium
GTCATACCCACTCCGCAATCGCCACAGGGCGCCGTGATCACGGCATCGGTGCCGAGGGCGGCCGCGATGCCTAACGCATCCCAGATGCAAATGCCCCAATACCGGTTGCCCGCTGCATTCACACGAAATCCGGACGGCACGGCGCAGAACGGATTCGCCGCCCAGATGTTACCGTCGTTGGGCGCGAGAATGAGCACCTTGCCTGCTGCCAGATGGTGGAGCGCCAGCCGCACGTCAAACTCCGAACGGCCCAGGGCCCGACTGATTTGTGGAGCCTGCTGGATACGCCCGGTCACCGCCGCCTCGCGGAAAACATGAACTCGGACATCGCGCGCGAGGTTCTCGGGATCGGTGGGCAGGTCGCTCATCTCGTTGCCTGTTCCTTACGGCGGTAGACGGCCAACGATCGTGCTCACCCTGCGAGGCGGCGCAGCGATGAACTCACCTCATGTTCGGTCGCGCCAGTACCTAGGTCGTCGTCTGAGGTGGGCCACGGCGAGTACTTCGAATTGGCTCGCCGTGCTCGCGGTAGATGACCGCGTAGCCGAAGCGTCGCGTCAGTACCCAGCGGAATCCCTCCTCGATCGCGGTGCCTGCCAACGGGTGCGCCGCCGCGAAGGCGACCGCGCGCTCTACCTCGTCCAGGAAGTGACCGCCAAGGCCGGCGCGGTGCTCCTCGTAATAGCGCGCCGCGGCGCGCATCTCGGCATCCGCCTCGGGGTGGAACGCCGCCGGCCTGGCGCGGTGGGACCCGCTGCCAGCCCCTTCGCTCACCTCCTTAGCCGGCGCGCCGCCGGCGCATCCTCAGGTCACGAAGCTCCTCGCGCGCCGCGCGGAAGACGTCCGCCGCGGGTCGAGCCTCCACTGCCCCCGCATCGATCTCCTCCGCACGGCGTCGGGCCTCGGCTAGCCAGGCACGTTCGATCTCCGCGGGATCGATCTCCTCGTCGGCGTCGTCGAGACTAGCGATCAGGGACTGGGCCAGCCCGGCGCGTGCATCTGCCGGGAGCGCGAGGGCTTCATCCAGGAGTTCGTCGGGGGTCCGGGACATCAGGCGAGCCTCAGCTGAAAGGAACGGTCTCCCAAGAAAGTACTTTATAGCACGTCGGCGGGCCGTTGGCCGTTCATCCTCGGCCAACAGCCATCAGCCATCATCCAACCGTCAGCCTACTTCGGTTTCACCTCGAAGCCCGCGATGTGCACGTCCAGGTTGTGGTTCACCCGCAGCCCAACCTGCCCGTCAGTTCTCACCATCGGGTTACTGCGCGGGAGCGCCATCACCTCCGTCCCGTTGGCTAGCAGACGAACGGATTCGGCGGTGACGTCGAACGCTAGCGTGTTCGTCGCCTTTCCGGCCTCGTCTTGCTTCTTGATCGCCGCGTGATCGGTCCACGGGGTGATGATGTGCCGGTCGGCGCCAGCGCGGTGCGCAACGAAGTACTTCCCGTCGCCGCGAACGAGGAAGTACAGGTAGTCCTGTGTCGGGGCGGCGAGGTCGCGGCCGCCGATGAAGAGCCCGTACGCCTCGGGGTGGGTCGGCGCCTTCGTCTGCGTGAACGTCACTTGTGCCGTGTACGCGCCGGTTCCGGTGTGCGCCGGATTCCAGTAGATGGCTGCAGGCCCGGAGGTCGCGTGCAGACCCGGGCCCATCTTCTCGAACTTCAGCTCCTCCATGCGCGCGTTCGGGCGGTCGAGGCGCGCGTGCCAGCCCTCGGGTAGCTTGCCGCCGCCAGCGGCACGCACGTCGGGGTCTCCCTGAGCCGCCAGCGCTGGTGCTCCGAAGCTTGCCGCGACGATGAGTGTCGCGGCCAGAACGAGGTTTCGCATCCTGCCTCCACAAGTTGACTGTCAGTCGGGCGGCCGGCCCGAGCCCACAGATTAGCGCCTGGGACGGGCGCGGGCCAGCGTCGCTATAGGAGCCTCCCAACCCTTTTGGTGTTCTCCAGGTCTAACCCGGTGGGGCACGGAAGTTCACCTCCTCCACTCCACCCCTCACACAGTCCCGATCACCGCTCGCTCATGTCGCCATCCTCTTACCGACTCGCCGGCCGAGGCGCGCACGCGGCGTATACTCTATCCGCCATCACCTTCGCGCTCCTCCCCGCTATCGCCACGGCTCAGTCGGGCGAGCAGCATGGCCAGCACTCTGTCCCTGCGCCCGTCGCCAGAGCCACTCAGCGGGCTGGGCCGATCAACCTCGACGGCCGGCTAGACGAGGAGGCGTGGCGCGCCGCAGAGCCGATCACTGCGTTCACGCAGATCGATCCAAATGAGGGAGAGGCGGCAACACAGCGTACCGAGGTGCGCATCGTCTACGATGACGCGGCACTGTGGGTCGGGGCGCGGATGTACGATACACTTGGCGCGGCCGGTGTTCGCACGCGACTCGTGCGGCGCGACCAGGACACCGATTCGGACTGGTTCGAGGTCATCCTGGACACGTATCACGACCATCTTGGTCGCGCCTTCTTTCAGGTGAACCCCTCGGGGGTAAAGTACGATGCGCTCGGCCAGGGAGGGGCGAACGCGGATGCCTCGTGGGACCCGATCTGGGAGGTCGCGACGCGCATCGACTCGGCTGGCTGGGTCGCCGAGATGCGCATCCCGCTCTCGCAGCTCCGCTTCTCGCGCGACCCGGCTCAAACGTGGGGAATGCAGCTTCGTCGAAACGTGACGCGGCTCAACGAGCAGACCCAGTGGTCGTACTGGCGGAAGAACGAGGCCGGCGGCCCCTCCCGCTATGGCCACCTCGAGGGGATCAGCATCGGCGCGCGGCCGCGCCATCTCGAGATCATGCCATACGTAGTCGCACGCTCGTCGTTCGTACGGGGAGACGCCGCGGACCCGTTCCACGATCCAAGCGAGTACACGTATCGCGCCGGTGGCGACGTCAAGTACCTCCTCACATCCAACCTGACCCTCGACGCGACGATCAATCCTGACTTCGGCCAGGTGGAAGTGGACCCAGCCGTCGTCAACCTCAGCGCATTCGAGACGTTCTTCCCCGAAAAGCGACCCTTTTTCGTAGAGGGCGCGGGGATCTTCAGCTTCGGCGGGGCGAGCTGCTACTTCTGCAGCAACGTCTCCTCGCTCGGTCTCTTTTACTCGCGGCGCATCGGCCGGCAGCCGCAGGGGAGCTGGCAAGGAACGTGGGCCGACGTTCCGGAGAACACGACGATCCTGGGCGCCGCAAAGATCACCGGGCGCACTCGAAACGGCGTGTCCGTCGGAATTCTGAACGCGCTTACTCGCGAAGAGAGCGCGTCAGTGATCGACACGAGCAACGGAGGAGAGCGACTCCGCTTTCGAACTCCCGTGGAGCCACTCGCCAATTACTTCGTTGGGCGTGCGAGAAAGGACTTCCGGGGGGGCAACCTCGTCGTCGGTGGGATCGCGACCTCCGTCCTCCGCGACCTGCCGAACGAGGCGCTTGCCCAGAACCTGACGCGCCGCGCCGAGGCCGTGGGCACGGACCTCCGCCTGACGTGGCACCAGCGGCGATATTCGTTCTGGACACAGTTCGCGCTGTCGAGCGTCGCGGGTGACTCGAGCGCCATCCTGCGCGTGCAGCGCAGTTCGGCGCGCTACTTCCATCGCCCGGACATGGACCGGGCGCGGCTGGACTCCGGCCGAACGAGGCTCGCCGGGTACGGCGGCTATGCGCGGCTCGCGAAGGACGCGGGTGACTGGCTCTGGGAGACGCAGGTGAACTACCGCAGTCCCGGCTTTGAGGTCAACGACATCGCTTTTCTGACGCGCGCGGATTACGTGTGGATGAACGCGAACCTCGCGCGGCAGTGGACGACTCCGGGACGCTGGTATCGCAGCATCTTCGCGACCGCCGGCGGCCAACAACAGTTCAATTACGACGGGGACCTCATCGACCGGCAGATCCACGGATTCTTCGGACCCACACTGTCGAACTACTGGGACGGGAGCCTCTTCTTCATCTACCGGCCGGCGACACTCGAGGACCGCCTCACTCGGGGCGGCCCGGTCGTGATGCGGGGTACGAGCCGCACAACGTTCCTCAACCTCGAAACCGACTCGCGCAAGCGCGTCGTCTTCGGTACGAGTCCGACGTACGGGTGGAACGACGAAGGCGACTACGGCTACTCCGTCAACCTCGACGCGACGATCAAGCCGGCGTCCAACGTCTCGCTCACGCTCGGGCCGGCCTTCAGCCGATCGTCCTCTCCGAACGCGTACGTCGCGACGGTGAGCCAGGACACCGCGGGCAACCCGTTCACCGACGCGGTAGCGCAGCGCTTTTACGGCCGGCACTACATCTTCGCCAACATCGTGCAGCGCACTTTCTCTATGAACACGCGGCTCAACGTCACCTTCACGCCGGCGCTGACGCTCGAGCTGTTCGCCCAGCCGCTCATCGCTAGCGCCGATTACTCACGCCTGAAGGAGTTCGACGCGCCACGCTCGCTCGCGAAGAGCGTCTTCGGAGAACAGCGCGGCTCCATCCAGACGACCGGAACGGGTTGGGACACCGAGTACATAATCGATCCCGACGACACTCCCGGCGGTGCCTTTCGCGTGCGCCCCGGCTACCCCCTTCGCGACTTCAACTTCCGCTCTCTCCGGGGCAACGCCGTCGTGCGCTGGGAGTACCGCCCGGGCTCGACCCTATTCCTGGTGTGGACGCAGCAGCGAGATGACTTGGTCGCCGACGGCAACTTCGACTTCGCCCGCGACCGAGGCGCCCTCTTCGACGCGAACCCGGACAACGTCTTTCTGGTGAAGCTGACTTACTGGCTGGGGCGATGATACGACACGGGCCAGCTTGTTGTATCTTGCACGCTGACGCCGACCTCATCTCCGCCTTTGCCCCTTCCGCTCCCGCCCCCGGCCGCCTCCGGCTACACGACGACGACCGGCGTTCCGCTCTATTGGGCGGCGTACGGCGAGGAGGCGGCTCCGCGAATGCTCATGCTCCACGGCGGGCCGGGCGCGCACCATGACTACTTACTGCCGCAGATGCTGCGACTCGCCACCTCGCACCGGTTGCTCTTCTACGACCAGCGTGGCGGCGGGCGCTCGAGGACGGACGGCCAAGCGCCCGTCACGTGGCGAACGCACGTAGACGACCTGGGGAGTATCGCGCGGGAGCTTGGCGCGGAACCGCTGGTGATCGTTGGCTACTCGTGGGGCGGGCTGCTAACGCTGCTGTATGCCCTCGAGTCCACGCCGGCCGCCGCGCCGGCGATGATGGTCCTCATCGATCCCGCGCCCATCACCCGTGACTACCGGCGCCGGTTCGAGGATGAGCTCGCGCGCCGTCAGGCGTCCCCCGAGGTGCGGGCGTTGCGCACCGAGCTCGCGGCCTCCGGACTGCGCGAGCGGGACCCCTCGGCGTACCGCCAGCGTGCTTTCGAGCTGAGCGTCGCCGGCTACTTTGCGCAGCCTAGCCGCGCACGAGATCTCACCCCGTTCCGTGTCGTCGCCCGTACGGAGCAATCGGTGTGGGAGAGCCTCGGCGAGCTCGACCTCCGCAACCGGCTCGGCCACGTCCGCGCCCCGACGCTGATCGTGCACGGACGCGAGGATCCGATCCCACTCGCGTCGTCCGAGACTTTGGCACGCGAGATGCCTAACGCTACCCTGGTCGTGCTCGACGGCTCGGGACACGTACCGTACGTTGAGGCGCCGGACGCACTCTTCGCCGCTATTGACGAGTGGATGGCCGCAGCCGCCGACACCTCACCTACACCTAGATAGGGATGAGCGTCAGGGACGAAATCATAGAGCTTCCCGCAGTGACCATCGGGGGCCAGTTGTACAACGTCTCCGTCCAGCTCTGGCATGACGGAACCAAGTACGCGGGCCGCGTCTGGTTCGCCGGGCCAGGGACGGGCGATGGAGGGATGCCCGGTCGGAGGCTCTTTTACGGTCCGACCCGCGATGAGGTGCTCGCGCGGGTGCGGGAGCTCACCGAGGCGGAGCTTCGCGGCCAGCTCCGATACGCGCTGGAGGACCGCCGGCGCTACCGGGCGCTTCGCGCTCTGACCGACGAAGTCCTCCACAACATTCGTCTTCTCAACCAGGTCGCCGTGGAGATGCGAACCGGCGTCACCGACACAGAGCCGGCCGAATCGGAGATGCAGCGGATCGTGCAGCGCCTGCACGAGCTCGTGGACGGGCTGCCCGACGTCGCCGGCGTCGTCAGCGAGTGAGTGGCGAAAGCGGTGTTCCGGGCGCTCCCCGCGCCCGCCTGACGCCGTACGAGATGATCCTCGCGCCGCTGGAGAAGACGGCGTGGCCGCAGGTGAAGGCGGAGGCGGAACAGCGGGGCACCGACACGCGCCGCCACGACCAGTTCGTCCTCCTCGGCCAGGTTGGCGCGACACTGCGCGACATCGTGCCTGACGATGCGCCGGCGGACGCGACCGAGGAGCATGCCGACCTGCTGTACCACGGCTATCAGTTCTGGAACTTCGGAAGGCGGCTCTACGTGTTCGATCCAGTGGTCGCGGACACTCTGACCGCCCCGACCGCCGACCTAGGGGGGTGGGTCTTCGCCGGCCCCCCCTCGTGCTACCTCCAGCTTCCCTACCAGCGCATCTGGGCGCGCCTCGCCGCGGAAGCGCCGTACGAGCCGGCCGACGGGTGCTTTGTCGTTGTAGACGACACCGAGCCCGCGCCGGACGCCGGCGCCCACCTGCGCATCCTCCTGATCCTCGGCCTCCGCCCCGACCGGCCAGGTGTCTCGCTCGTGTCGTACCGCACAGACCTCGACCCGCGCGCCGCTGCGGCCCGCGCCGACCGGCCCTGGCGCGAGGATGAAGAGCCGTTCGCGAACGTCATTCCCGGCGGCGAGCGAATCGGAATCCACACGATCGCCACCATGAGCGAGCTCGAGGCGCTCGTGATCCGGGCCCTCGCCTACCTCGACCGCCACCCCGACAAGCTCACCGCGCAAAACGGGTCGGAGGCCGAAGGGGAGACGAGGCTGTCGTACGTGCGGGTGGGGGTGTAGCCAAAGAAAAGGCGGGTCGGGG
>JALZIF010000241.1 GCA_030860435.1 Gemmatimonadota bacterium
GGACGCACCCACGCCTCCACCGCTCGGTGGCAATGGCCGCTCGGCACGGGGTGAGGGCTGCGCCCGCTCCCGGTCACTTGCGCCTCGGGACGGCGGCGGAGAGGAGACAGTTGGGCGCCCGACTGGCGTACGGGAGCCACCGCTCGCCGCTCCGCGCGGCGTGTCACCGCCGCTGTGGAGCACCTTGGGCTCGGTCGGGAGCCGCGGTGGGGTTGGCCGCGTGTCATTGGGTCTGAGGCCCCGCCGTCCCGAAGCAGAGTCAGGGACCGCAGGAGGCGACTCGGCCTGCGCCGTGGCGAGGGGGACGCAAATCGGGGGAATGTAACCGAATCCGAAACCGACTACCCCGCGCCCACACCCCGGGAAGTAAGCGGAGGCCAGCGCGCCACTCGACCTTGGAAGGGGCGGGAGAACGATGTAGTGATCCATCGCCCAGCCGTCGGCGGCGGTGTCCTGGACGACGGCGTGCGCGAGAGTCCTCATCGAACGCCACAGGTTGACCGCGGTGAAGTTGGCGTATCCGACCCGGCGGCGGAGAAATCCGGGGTTCTCCTGGATTGCCCGGAGCCGCAGCGGCCGCTCCGAGGCGATCATTACGAGGTATGTCGGCTCGTAACCGTACCTGACGTACGACGCCGGCTCGTGGTAGAACCACCGGCCCGGAATGACCCTGCTAACCGGCGCATAAGAGAACCCCGCACCGAGGTCATGCTGCTGCCAGTCCGCGAACGGATAAAGGAGCGATGTCCCCCGACCGGGGGCGACCTCGAAGATCGCAACGTGCGCCGGCTGATTGATCCAGAACTTCAACGACCCGTGACTAGGCGCGTAGAGCCGCGCCTCGAGCCAGCCGGTATCGGGCGCCAGACCGCGCTCCGTCGGCACGCGAGACGCGCACCCGGCGATCGCGAGTCCCAGCGCGGCTACAAGGAAAGTACGCACCATGAGCACCTCGAATCGATACGGGATCTCGGACCCGCACCACGCTCCCACCGTCATACCGCCGGGACGTTAAGACTGTTCCTCGCCGCGTGCGGCCGGCCAGAACCTCACGACGAGCCCTGCGCCATTGTAGCGCCGCGTACTGCCGGCGCGCCAGAGCGCGGTTATCGTATTCCCGGCGGAACTACTCCTCCTCCTCCTCCGGCGCCGTCCCGACCGGCTCGGGAGCCAATTCATCGAGTCCCGGCGCATCATCCTCGATCACGACGCGGGCGACGTCCTGCACGAGGTCTCCTTCCTCGAGGTTGACCAGGCGGACTCCCTGGGTATTGCGCCCACTGACCCGAATTCCCTTGACCGGCATCCGGATGATCATGCCGTGCTTGGTGATGAGCATCAGCTCGTCGTTCGGCAACACCTCCTTGATCGACACCGCGGCGCCTGTCTTGTCGGTTCGGTTCACGGTAATGATTCCCTTCCCGCCGCGCCGCTGGACGCGATACTCGTCGATGTTGGAGCACTTCCCCATCCCCTTCTCGGTGACGACGAGGATGGTGGCTTCGCGGCGGATCACGACCATCCCGATCACCTCGTCGCCCTTCCCTAGCTCGATGCCCTTCACGCCAGTCGTGTCACGCCCCATCTGGCGGACGTCCTGCTCGTGGAAGCGGATCGAGAGGCCGTGCCGCGTCGCGAGCACGATATCACTCGTCCCGGTCGTGATCTGAACGTCGATCAGCTCATCGCCTTCCTCGATCTTGATCGCCTTGATCCCGACCGCGCGTGGGTTCGAGTACTGGGAGAGCGCCGTCTTCTTCACCGTGCCATTGCGGGTGACGAAGAGCAGGTACTCGGTATCGCTGAATTCGCGGACCGGCATCACCGCCGAGATGCGCGTGTCCGGCACGACGTTTATCAGATTCACGATCGGTTTTCCGCGCGCGGCGCGCCCCGCCTGCGGAATCTCGTGCACCTTGAGCCAGAAACAGCGTCCGTCGTCAGTGAAGGTGAGGATGTAGTCGTGGGTGGAGCCAACGAAGAGGTGCTCGACGAAGTCGTCCGTCTTCAGGTCGCCCCCGTTCGCGCCGGTGCCGCCGCGGCGCTGCCGGCGGTACGTTGTCACGGGGGTGCGCTTGATGTACCCCGTGTGGGACACGGTCACGACCATGTCCTCCTGGGCGATCAGGTCCTCGATCGTGAACTCGCCCTGGTCGCTCGTGATCTCGGTGCGCCGCTCGTCGCCGAACTTCGCCGCGATCGCCTGCAGCTCGTCCTTCATGATCTGCATGCGAGTCTCACGGCTCGCTAGGATCGCGCGCAACTCCTTTATCAGCGCGCGGACCTCCGTCAGCTCTGCTTCGAGCTTCTCGATCTCGAGTCCGGTGAGCTTGGCGAGCCGCATGTTGAGGATCGCTTCGGCCTGCCGCTCGCTCAGCTTGAACCGCCGCTGGAGCTGGCCGCTCGCCTGCGGCGTGTCCTCCGCCTTGCGGATGATCTTGATCACTTCGTCGATGTTGTCGACGGCGATCTTCAGTCCCTCGAGGATGTGGTCGCGCTCGAGCGCCTTGTCGAGATCGAACTGCGTCCGGCGGACGATGACCTCGTGGCGATGGCTGACGTAGTGCTGCAGGACGTCCTTGAGAGGCATCACCCGCGGCACGAGCTGCCCCGTGCCGGGATCGGGGACGAGCGCGAGCATGATCACGCCGAACGTGGACTGCATCGACGTGTGCTTGTAGAGCGTGTTCAGCACAACGCGCGGAATCGCGTCCCGCTTGAGCTCGATGACGATACGCATGCCGTCGCGGTCGGACTCATCGCGGAGGTCGCTGATCCCCTGGAGCTTCGCGTCCTTCACGAGCTGCGCGATGGCCTCGATCAGCGTGCGCTTGTTGACCTGATAGGGGATCTCCGTGACAACGATCTGACTCTTGTTGGAGCTTTCCTTCTCTTCGATGACGGCCCGGGCGCGCATGACGATGCGCCCGCGTCCCGTATCCTGATATTCCCGGATTCCCTCGCGTCCGTAGATGTAGCCGCCAGTCGGAAAGTCCGGGCCCTTGATGTAGCGGCGCAGATCTCCGATCGTCGCGTCGGGCGTATCGATGAGATGTATCAGCGCGGCGATGACCTCGCGCAGGTTATGCGGGGGGATGTTGGTCGCCATGCCGACCGCAATGCCGGACGAACCGTTGACCACCAGATTGGGAATCGCCGACGGCAGGACCTTGGGCTCCTGCAACCGATCGTCGAAGTTGGGCGCGAAATTGACGGTGTTCTTGTCGATGTCGGCCAACATCTCCATAGCAGCCGGCGTCAGGCGCGCCTCGGTGTATCGGTACGCCGCCGCCGGATCGCCGTCCACGGAGCCGAAGTTCCCCTGCCCGTCCACCAGCGGATAGCGGAGCGAGAAGTCCTGCACCATGCGGACGAGCGCATCGTATACTGACGCGTCGCCGTGCGGGTGGTACTTCCCGAGCACATCACCCACCACGGTCGCCGCCTTCTTGTAGGGGCGGCCGGGCACGAGTCCCAGCTCGTTCATCGCGTAGAGAACGCGGCGGTGCACCGGCTTGAGCCCGTCGCGCACATCCGGCAGCGCGCGCGAGACGATCACGCTCATGGAGTAGTTCAGGAACGAATCCTTCATCTCGTCGTCGATCAGACGCGAGAGGATGCGCTCCCGGTTGTTCGGAGCCGTCATACGGGCCTGCTGGAGGGGAAGAAGTGCGCTGACCGGAACACCGGAAATCTAACCCCCAGGAGGGCCGGTGAGCAACCCAGACAGTGCTTCGTAAGTGATTGATGAGGAAAGGGTTGAGCTGAATGACTGTTCAGGAATATTATGCCCGCGCACTGTGGCTGCCGGTCGCGGTACCGGCGGTCGCGGCACTGTTGGTATTAGTCGGTGTACTCTCGGGCGGCCGCGTAGCCCCGGCGGAAGGGACGGCACTTTCGGAGGTCGTGTTGGGCTGGGCCGCCCTGATCGTCTTCGTGGGCGCGTGGAGTCTCGTGCCGTACGCTGTGTTCGCCCTGGTGGTTGCAATCTGGATCCACCGCCACCGCCCACGCGCCCGCAATATCCGCAGGGTCGCCTGGCTCGCGCCGTTACTTATTGGCATTCCATTCGGTGTCGTGCTTTGGACGCCACTGCTCGGGAGCGGTGCCGACTTCCCCGGGACGATGGCGGCGGCGGCAGTCTACGCCGTCTGCGCAGTGGTGGTTGGCTACGCGTACCTACTTCCTATCGAGCTCGCGCTCCTCGTCGCCCAGCGCTTCGGTTGGGTCGAGAACATGGAGACGGAGCCTTCAGCATCATCACCGGCAACGGCCTGAGGCGACCTGCGTGCTTACGAGGAAAGTGCCATCGTGTGGCTGACGCCCGCGGTTGTCCTGGCGATCCTGCTTACTAGCTGCGCCCGGCCGCCCGCGACCGCGAGATCCGCGGCGCAGCCGATTTCGTGCCCGGAGCCTCCGGCAGTCGACACCGAGGGATGGCGCACCGTTGTGAGCCACACGTTCGGCGCCCGCTTCCAGGCGCCTTCGTCGTACCGCCTGAAGGTATGGGAGGTCCGCTCCGGGCCTTGGACGGATCAGGACGATTGGTGGCGCCACGACGATTTCCGTTGGTCGCTCACCCTAGGGGTTTTCCCCCGCGCAGTCTTCGCCTCGCCAGACTCCGCCGCATCACACCCGGCGGTCACGGAGCGTACGTCTTGCGCGCCTATAACCAGCGGGCGGCATGGGAAGCTCCAACGGTTCCGCAGCGGCTCTGTTACGCCGAGTGGTCGGCGCTTGCAATCGTACGTGGTAGTCGCGAGCTGGGCGCTCGACAGCGCCAGGGCGTTGGTGTTCCAAGCATCCGCGCCCGACAGCGCCGGCCACGCCGAGCAGCGCGTGATTGTGCAGAGCCTGCAATTCTTCTCGCGAAGTCCCTGACTCGCCGCTACGACTTCCCCGCCCCACCCGCCTCCGCACCGTCCTCCGCCGCCTCACGCGCTTCCCGCGCCGCCGTCTCGCGCGCGATCGCCTCTCGCTCGGCCTTCAGGCGTTCATACCACTCTCGCGTCACCTCGCCGGCGAGCTCGCGGTTGCCGAGCCCGAAGGCGAGCGCCATCGCGAGCGCGATTGCGCCGAAGAGGATCGCGAACGCCGTGGTCACGATGTCGGGAGCGACGCCGAGCGTCTGTAGCGCCATGAAGATCGCCAGGATCACGACGCCGCCTCGCCCGACCCGCGCCATCGTCGGCCCGCCGTGCAGCCCGCCCGCCGAGGCCATGATCAGCCCGTCCACGAAATCGCCGAGCACGATCCCCACCAGCACGATCACAATCGCCGCGATCACGCTCGGGATATAGCTCACGAGCTCCGAGAAGAGGTTCGCCAGCGTGTCGAGGCCGAGCGCGTTCGCCGCTACCAGGATCACCGAGAACATCACGAACCAGAAGACGATGCTCGCGAAGACCCGCGACGGGCGCGCGCGGTAGCCCGTTCGCTCCACCGCGTCCAGCACGCCGCCACGCTCGAGCCAACGGTTCAGACCGAGGCGGGTGAGCAGCCGGTCCGTCCCCCGCTCGAGCAGCTTCGCCAGCAGGTAGCCGGCGAAGAGGATGATCAGCGCGCCGAAGAGGAGCGGGATGTACTGGAAAATCTGGACGAAGCTCTCGCGCAGGCGATCGGAGATGGTCACGGCGTTGGATGTTGGTTAGTTCCGCGTTCCCCGCTTCACGTCGAAGATGGCGCTCCGGCGGCACTCGGGACAGATGAGCCACTCGCGGCGCCGTGCATAGCCGAGGCCGAAAGAACCGCCACCTATCGAACGGGCCGTCATCGCGACACGGCACCGCGGGCAAGCCGCTGTCTCCCCGCGCGCGGCGGCTTCGCGAATCCACCGCTGCTCGGCGAGGTCGTACTGCGCCCGCTCTTCAGCCTTCATCGACCGTGAACGACGGCGCGCGCTGGGATTCCAGAGCCGGTGGCTCGCGCGACTCGATCTCCGCGCGCGGCCCTGGGCTCCGCTCGACAGCGTCGCGGAAGCGCGCCAGCTCGAGCTTGTAGTGGGCGATCACAAGCGCGCGGCCGAGGGTTTCCCACGCGAGCATCGCGAGCCCGGAAACCTCGCGTACCTCGTACACGCGCCTGACGATCGTCTCGGAGCCGTCGGCGACGAAGCTCCACCGCTCCTGGCCGGACCACGGTCCCTCGAAGGCGAAGACCATGTCGCGATCGGTGGCCGCCTCCACGGTGTACCGGAAGCTCACCGGTCCGAGGACGTCGAGTCGGAAGCGGTCGCCGGGAGCGAGCGTCGGCGACGGGCTCATGAAGGTCACGGAGGCGTCCGGCGCTACCCACTCGGCGAAGCGCGCGGTCGCGGCGAGGACCCGCATCGCCTGCGGCGGCGCAACCTTCACCGCGACCATCTCCTCGACGCGGCTCATGGCGATGAAAGAAAGGCGTGGCGGTCCGGCGACGCCAGGGGTGGGCCGCCGCGAGTCACGACAAAAGGTCACGACGAAGCGAGCCCGGTCGGTGCAAACGTCGAGCACCGGCCGGGCTCGCCCACGGCGCGTACCAGTCGCGCCGGGACTGCGTGAGCCTATCGCGTCAGGCGGTTAGTTGCATTGCGTGGCCGCCCGCAGCACGTTCAACCGTCCCGCCCCGTACTTCCTGTCCGGGCGACCCGTATTCGGATTGATGATCTTGTCGGCGCGGGTCAGGATACAGTGGTCGAGAATGCGCGGCCCCTGGTCGCCAGGGAAGACCGACTCGACGACGGCGCCCGCTCCGGCCACGTGCGGCGAGGCACCGCTCGTTCCGGCGCCGAGAAGGTAGAAGCCGTCAGCGCCGCACACAAACCGGCTGCACGCGCCGAGGACGAGGTCGAACAGGTCGCCGCCGGGGAGGAGGTCGCCGCCCGGCGCCGCGATGTCCACGCCACCGTGGCGCGATCCATAGTTGGAGTAAGACGCGAGCATGTCGAAATTCTGCTGGTTGAATGGCGCCGTCGCGGCCACGGACAGCACGCCCCTGATCTCGCCCGGGAGGATGGCCATGTCGCCGTCCTCGTCGAGATTGGCGCCGTTGTTCCCAGCGGCAGCGACGACCTGGCTGCCTAACTCGCGTGCGATCTCGACGGCGTCGGTGAGCGCCTGGATCAGTACGTCGATCCCAGGTGCGTTTCTGTCGACGTACGCGCCGAGGCTCATGTTGATAACGTCTGCCCCGACGACCGCCGCATGGACGATGCCCGAGATGACGTCAGCGAACGAACCGGAGCCGGTCGCCGCGAGCACCTTCACCGCGCACAGAGTCGCGTCGGGCGCGACGGAGGCGATCCCGATCCCGTTCGACGATACGATGGATGACACGTACGTGCCGTGCGCGTTGAGATCCTCGATGAACGGCTCGGTCGCCACGAAGGAGGTGCTAATGCTCAGATCCACTTTCCCGACCAGGTCCTGGTGCCCGGGGTCCACCCCCGTGTCGAGCACGCAGACCACGGCCCCGGCGCCGCCGGGGGTCGGCGCCCACGCGTCGTCCGCCGAGATCACGTGGATGTTCCACTGTAGCGGGTAGAAGAAGGCGCCACTCTGGTCGGTCCCCTGAGCGTCTACGAGACCACTCGGCGTCTCTCGCCGGTTCGCATTAGCGAGAAAACCCGGGTCGATGAACTGTGCCTCGTAGTCCTGTGCTACGCCACGCACGTCCGGGTGGGCGGCGAGCTCCGCGGCGCCCGCCGCGTCGAGATCCTTGATAATCAGCGCGCCGATCTGCTCGATGGTTCGCTCGACCTGCGCCCCGCGCAACGCGACCGACGCACCCACCGCCGCCGCACCCGCACCCGATCGCACGAGCACCACGTACCGTCCGGGGATGGCCGTCGCGGTGCTCCGCAGGCTCGCTTCCGGGGACCGGATGCCTGACGATGTCGGAGAATCCGAGCACGCCGCCGCCAACGACGCGAGTGCGATGACGGCCACCAAGCCAACTCTCTCCCTGCCGATCATAATACCCTCCGTCAACGGGGACACGATGGACTACAAGAGCCTGCAGGACAACGAGTGGGCGGAACGGTGCGGCTGAGGTCTTGCGAGGCGGCTGAACGGGAGGAGCGACAGCGAGACACACGCGCGTTCCTGAGCGCGATGAGTCGGGACTATGTTGGGGCCGACGAGGTCTGCTGTCAAGCGTCGCCGTCGCGAACATGCTAGATCATGAGAAGCCTCTCACGCAGCGAGTCCGGAATAGGGACGGTACGCCCGGTCGCGTAGTCGAACATCACCTGCACCGTGCTCCCTTCCGCGACTGTACGTCCGTCGTTCGGGCAGCGGACCACGTAACCCCACACCCACGCCTTGGTCCGAACTTCCGAGGTCGTGATCTCAATGTCCAGCGGCTCGCCGATCATTGCCTCGGACACGAACCGCACCGTTGCCTCGGCAAGGATGAAATCGAAATCGGGGCTCTGCCCCATCCCGTCGACCCAGGCGTGGGCGCGCGCAACCTCGAAATAGGTGAGGAACACCGCATTGTTGACGTGCCCCTTGGTGTCGTAGTCAGGGTAGCGAACGGCAAGTGGAAAGCGCATGAAGAGTCGGTGGTTATCAGCTATCGCCTACCTGCAGCACCAACTTGCCGAACTGGTCGGCGGCGCTCAGGCGCTCGAACGCGGCCCGACCCTCCGCCAGGGGAAAGACCGAGTCGACCGGGGGGAGGAGTTTCCCGTCAGCGAGAGCGCCGGTGATCGCATCGAACTCGGTGTCATTCCCCATCGTCGAGCCCATGATCGTCCACTGGTTCCAGAAGAGGCGCCGCAGGTCGGTCTCGACTGACGGCCCTGACGTGGCGCCGCAACTGACAAGCCGGCCGCGGCGCCCGAGCGCCGAGAGCGACGCTTGCCAGGTCTCGCGCCCTACGCTATCCACGACAACGTCCACACCGCGCTTCCCGGTGCGCCCGCGCACTTCACGCGCGATGTCCTGCGTCCGGTGATTGAGAGTCTCATCCGCGCCGAGCTCACGCGCCCGTGCGAGCTTCGCGTCGCTCCCCGACGTCACCCACACCCGAGCCCCCAGCATCTTCGCGATCTGCAGCGCCGCGATCGCGACTCCGCCGCCGATGCCCCAGATCAACACGTCCTCACCGGCGCTGAGCTGAGCCCGCGTCACGAGCATGCGCCAGGCGGTAAGGTTCACCAGCGTAAACGCGGCCGCCTCCTCCCACGGCACGAAGGCGGCGACAGTCTTGACGTTGGCCGCCGGAAGTACGACGTACTCCGCAAAGGTCCCAGGCAGATGCTCGCCCAGCAGCTTGTAGCGGACGCACAGCGAGTGTTCGCCGTCGCGGCAGTACTCGCACGTACGGTCGCTGATCCCGGGATTGATCACCACGCGATCCCCCACGCGCACCGCCGCGACGTCCGCGCCGACGGCATCGATCACGCCGGCTCCGTCAGCCCCCAGCACCCAGGGCGGCGTGATCGTGATGCCAGGCAGCCCACCGACGACGAAGAGATCGAGGTGGTTGAGCGCCGCCGTTACGATGCGAACCCTCACGTCCGTCGGCGCGCGCAGCTCGGGTGTCGGCAGATCGTCGCGGAGCTCGAGCTGATCGAGTCCTCCGTGAGCAGAGATCGTGAGTGCTCGCACGCGTAGAGGGTGGGGTTATATTGTGGTCGTCGGTCTGCAGTCGTCGGCCATTCGGCGCCACCCACTAACCGCAACACACCTCCGACGCATGATCTCAATCAAGGTGCCCCCGCTCGGCGAGTCCATTGTCGAGGCGACGGTCACACGCTGGCTCAAGGCCGAGGGTGAGGCCGTCGCGCAAGGCGAGACGCTCGTGGAGCTGGAGACGGACAAGGTCACGGTCGAGGTCCCGGCGTTCAAGGCGGGCGTGTTAGCGAAGCGACTCGTGGGCGAGGGCGATGTCGTTAAGGTGGAGCAGGAGCTCGGGCAAGTCGACGAGACGGCCGCGGGCGCGGTCGCGGAGCCGGCGGGAGTCACGGGGGGGCGGGGCGATGCGGCGGTGGGGTCCGAGCAGGTGACCTCCGCGCCGGAACCGGCGCGAGGTGATGCGTCGGCCGCGGGTGTCATTGCGCCCGGGTCGCCGAAGACGTCTCCAGCGGTGCGCCGGATCGCGGCCGAGAAGGCTGTAGACGTATCGCAGGTCGCCGGCACTGGGCGCGGTGGGCGAGTCACCAAGGGTGACATCGTGACTGTCGTCGAGGGGCGGGAGCGTGGCAGCACGGGACGAGGGGGCACGAGCGCTACCTCTGGGCCCTCCCCCGCGGCGCAATCTAGCAGCGCTCCGCCGGGGCAGCCTCTTCCTTCGGCCGCACCCGGGATCCCCCGGCCGCGCAGAGACGGCCAGCGCGAAACTCGCGAGAAGATGTCCACGCGGCGGCGCCGCATCGCGGAACACCTCCTCGAGGCGCAACACGCGACGGCCCACCTCACGACGTTCAACGAGGTGGACATGAGCGCCGTCGAAGGGCTGCGGGCACGACTAAAGGAGCGCGTCGAGAAGGACCACGGCGTTCGCCTGACGTTCATGCCGTTCTACGTGAAGGCGGCCTGCATGGCGCTCGAGGCGTACCCGGTCGTGAACGCTCAGGTCGACGGCGACTCGATCATCTACAAGCACTACGTGAACATGGGGATCGCCGTCGCGTCCGACCAGGGGCTAGTAGTCCCCGTCGTCAGGGACGCCGATGCGAAGGGACTCCTCGACATCGGCCGCGACATCAGTGCCGTCGCTAAACGCGCGCGCGACGGCAAGCTGACGATGGACGACCTCACCGGCGGAACGTTCACCATCACCAACGGTGGCGTTTTCGGCTCTCTCCTCTCGACTCCGATCATCAACTACCCGCAGGTCGGCATCCTCGGGCTCCACAAGATCCAGGACCGCCCCATCGCGGTCGCCGGCCGGATCGAGATTCGCCCGATCATGTACGTCGCCCTTTCCTACGATCATCGCATCGTCGATGGGCAGCAAGCGGTCCTGTTCCTGGTTCGGATCAAGGAGTTGATGGAAGACCCGGGGGGGATGCTGGTGGGGTGAGCGTTGAGCGTTGAGCGTTGAGCGTTGAGCGTCGAGCGTTTAGCGTCGAGCGTTTAGCGTCGAGCGGCGAGCGTTGACCCTCGGGCGTGGAGCATCGCCGGATAGGCGCTACGGCAAGGCGGTGCCATGCTCGCTCCACTCCTGCCCTGGACTTTCAACGCTCCACGCTCCACGCTCCACGGTCCACGCTCAACGCTCAACGATCCAACCCGCAGCAGCCCGATGCCAGATACCCCCTCCCCCGACCTCCTCATCCTCGGCGCTGGCCCCGGTGGCTACGTCGCAGCGATTCGCGCGGCGCAGCTCGGGCTCTCCGTCGTGTGCGTCGAGAAGGACAAGACGCTAGGCGGCACGTGCGTGAACGTTGGTTGCATCCCGTCCAAAGCGCTGCTCGAGTCATCGCATCATTACGAGTTCGCGGCGCGCGACGCGAAGGCGCACGGTATCGTGATCGGGGAGCTGTCGCTCGACCTCGAGGCGATGCTCGGACGGAAGGATGATGTCGTCGCTCAGAACACTCGCGGGCTCGAGTACTTGTTCCGAAAGAACAAGATCGTATGGGCGAAGGGGACGGGGACGCTCAGGCCGCGGAACGTCGTCGAGGTCGCGGGCAGTGATGGGGTCACGACGTACCAGCCCAAGCACATCATCATCGCCACCGGCTCCAGCCCGATCGAGCTCCCTTTCCTGAAATTCGACGAAGAGCGCATCCTCTCGAACGCCGGCGCCCTCACCATCTCCGAAGTCCCCAAACACCTGATCGTGATCGGCGGAGGGGTCATCGGCCTCGAGCTCGGCTCAGTGTGGCGGAGGCTGGGTGCGAAAGTGACGGTGATCGAGCTCTTCCCGACAATACTCACGGGTAACGACGCCGACGTGATCAAGGATGCGGACAAGATCTTTCGCAAACAGGGACTCGAGCTCCGCACCTCCACCAGAGTCGTCGGGGGACGCCGCGACGGCGCCAAAGTCTTCGTCGACGTGAACGCGGGTGGCAAGACCGAGACTCTCGAGGCCGATTACGTGCTCGTCGCAGTCGGCCGCCGGCCGGCGCTGGCGGGCGTGGACGCACAAGCACTCGGTCTGGTGTTAGGCACGCACGGCGAGTGTTTGGTCGACGAGCAGATGCGCACCAATCTGCCGAACGTGTTCGCTATAGGCGATGCCGTCGGCGGAATGCTGCTCGCTCACAAGGCGGAAGAGGAAGGGGTGGTCGCCGCCGAGGTCATCGCCGGAAAACCGTCGCGGATGCACTACCGCTCGATTCCGGCGATCGTCTACACGTGGCCCGAGATCGCGGCGGTTGGTCTTACGGAGCAGCAAGTCAAGGAGAGCGGGCGTCAGTACAAGATCGGGAAGTTTCCGTTCTCGGCCAACGGCCGTGCCCGCACAGCCGGCGAGTCCGCTGGTTTCGTGAAGTTGATCGCCGATGCGCGCACCGACGAGCTGCTCGGGGTGCACTTGATCGGCCCCGGCGTCTCCGAGCTGGTGAGCGAGCTGGTGCTCGCCTTCGAATTCCACGGCTCGAGCGAGGACGTCGGCATCACGATTCACGGGCACCCAACGCTCGCCGAGGCAGTGAAGGAGGCCGCGCTCGGGGTGCTCGGGCGAGCGATCCACATCTGACAATCGCCATTCGCCCGCCGCGTCCCACCGATGCCGGGCCTGCGCGCGAGATCGTGCGCGCCGCCATTGGAGGGACCCCGTACGCGGCGCGACTGTTCGAGCTCCTGGAGGAGGCGCTCGCCGGCGAAACGGCCGAGTCGCGTGCGTGCGTGGCCGTGCGGGACACGGAGATCGTCGGGCTGGTGATGTACGGGGAGATCGCTGGGACGCGGGGCGCCGCGAAGCTGCACCTGGTGGCGGTAACCGCGAGCGCGCGGCTGCAAGGAGTCGGGGGCCGGCTCGTCGACATCGCTGCCGCCGATCTCGCGCGCCGAGGGGTGAGATTCGTGCTCGCGGAGGTGCCTGACGATCCGCGCGTGGCGCCCGGACGGGAGTTGCTCTTCCGCGCCGGCTTCCAGGAGGAATCGCGCGTCCCGGATCTCTACGCCGACGGCGTCGCGCTAATCTTCCTCCGGTGTGGCACCCGCGCGCCGAATTCGCTGGCGCCATGAAACCGACCGCAACCCGCAACCCGCAGCCCGCAACCCGCAACCCTCAATCAAAAGCGTCTTCTCCCGATCGAGTGGGTGAGCTCTTGGCGCTGACGAAGCCTGGCCGGCATCTAGGACGAAGGTTTGACAGGATGAGTCGGATCGAGCGGATCAACTTCGATCGGGACACGGGGCACTGACACTACCAGGCGAATGCGTGTCGGATCGTTATGGTGTCGGGATTGATCCGTCTGATCCAAGTCATTCGCGGCATCCGGATAACCGGTCGTCGTCAATGCGTCCCAGGAGACATCGACGCCGCGAGTACGCTCTCCCGCACTTGAGATCCGGCAAGTGACCCATTCAGTTGGGAGAAGACCCTATCAAAAAGGCCAGCCTCCAGATGGAGACTGGCCCTCGTGCCTGAAAAACCGTGTCCGACCGGGCCGCGACTACCGCACGCTGAGCAACCATGCGGCGATCGCGGCGCCGGCGGCGATCGCTCCCGCCCCGAGGGTCGCGGCGGTCGCCGGCTTCAGCTCGAAGGGGCGGCGCCACCACGGCGTAATGATCGTGGGCGTCGTCTGGGGCAGCGCCTGCATGATCCGGTCGTAGACGTGCGCCGGCGTGCGAAGATGGCGTCGCGCCTCGGATTCCTGGTTCACGCGGTGCCAGAACTCTACATCGCGCGCCATGTCGCCGCGGCGCACCGCGGCCTCTGGCAGGTCACCGTCGAGCCAGGCGTGTATGGCGCGGGGAGTGGAGGTGCGCTGCTTGAGCGGCACCTCGCGATCGGCAACGGGGCGCTGTTCACGCGAATCGGTCACCCGATCGGGCGTGGCGTCTTCCCGGCGCGGCTGGTTGACGTCGTCGTACAGCATCAGGCGTATTTCTCCTCGAGCAGAGCCTGGAGCGCCTCGCGCGCGCGGTGGACGCGCATCTTCAGTGCCCCAACGGTCGTTCCCAACAAGTCGGCCATCTCCTCGTATGACCGCCCCTCAACGTGCTTCATCACAAACGCCTCGCGGAGCGAGGGTGGGAGCGCCAGTAGCGCCCGGTCAAGATCGGAGCGAAGCTCCGACCTGTCTAGCACCTCCTCCGGCGTCGCAAGGGAGGACGGCTGATCGTCCTCCTCGTAACTGAGGTGCGTTCGACGAATGTTCTTCAGCCAGTCCTTGCAGCCATTCGCGACGATCCGGAATAGCCAGGCGTCGAAGCGGCCGTGGACCTCGGCCAGGTGCTGATAGGCCTTGATGAAGGACGTCTGAAGGATGTCCTCCGCAACATCGGGACTCCCGGTCATCCCGAGGGCATGCCGATACAGCGCGTCGCTGTAGCGCTGCACGAGCCCTCCAAAGGCGTCCCGGTCGCCCGCGAGTACCTGGGCGATTACTCCCTGATCCAACTGCAGCTGATCGACCGGGAAGGCCGAGGCCGTCGTGGTCTTCACGCTGCTAGCATAACGGCTTTTTTGCTCTCTGGACAGCCCCATCGGGCTGGAAAGCGGATGAGCGAGAGTAGCCATACATCGCATGGACGAGCGAGGACGTGGGAGGTAACAGGCCCCCTGAACGAGTATGAAAAGGACCGCCAATGAGCTGGCGGCGACGCGCGGTAACGGTCTGGCGCCGGTCCCTGTAGCTCATTCCTCGGGCGTCAATTCTCACTCCCGCAGCCTGGCGTAATACAGCAGCTCCCGC
>JALZIF010000271.1 GCA_030860435.1 Gemmatimonadota bacterium
GATCTGAATCGAGCCACCGACTTGCAGTTCGGGGTTGGGTGGCGCGAGCGTCAGCACCGCGAGAACTCGTCCCTCCGGCCCGCTTGGCCCGGCTTCGCGCGCGGCGCCGCCACCGCCGCAGCCGAGAACGGTGGCGAGGAGAAGCGCGCCCGCGGCCGACGTGGCCGCCGCGACGCCCACTCGGCCGCGTTCGAGAACGTTCATCAAGTCCCCCTGTTCATGTCTTAGGCGTTCCAAGAGAACCGGGTGTCCCGGCCGACGCCTGGGAACGCATGAAGCGCACCGCTGGTTTACCCGGCGGCGGCGGTCCGGCAAGGAGTTGTACGGCAATGGCTTGCGCTCTGGCCGGGTCAAAGTTGGCCTGGCGGAATGCCTCGAAATAGGACGCGATGTATCGTTTCGTTACAGCGGGCCGGACTGCCCACAACCCTCGCCGAGGAGACGCCCCCGCTATGCGGGTACCAGTACTGGCCGCCACCTGGTGGGTTGCTCCTGCGGAACGAATACGCGAAAGCCCACCACCTGGGTCCTCTAATCGCATTCCCTCCCCCCCGCCGCCGTGTAGATTCCGCCGCAACCCCTACCCGGACTTCGCCGCAATGACGTCGTTCCGTCCCGCACTCCTGCTCGCCATCCTCGCGGCTGTTCCCGCCGCCGCGCAGACGCCCGAGCGTCGGACTCCGCCCTCGCCGGCGGAGGTGCCGGCGCTGGTCGTCTTCATCACCGTCGACCAGCTCCGCCCCGACTACTTCGATAGATGGCGCGGGCAGCTCACCGGTGGGCTCGCGCGACTGGCGGGCGGCGGGGCTTTCTTCACCGACGCCTATCACGATCACGCGCACACCGAGACGGCGCCCGGGCACGCGAGCACGCTGTCCGGCCGCTTCCCGCGCGGCACGGGGATAGTTCGGAACAGCGCTGGCGTGCAGGACCCGCAGGCGCCCCTCATCGACGCGGCCGGGCCGGGCGCGTCCCCGTTTCGATTCCGCGGCTCCACACTTTTCGACTGGCTCCGGGGGCGCGATCCGCGATCGCGCGCGCTCTCCGTTAGTCGCAAGGACCGCGGCGCCATCCTCCCGATCGGGCGGGATCCGCAGGATGTCTACTGGTTCGCGGACGCCGGGACCGTCACGACGAGCACCTGGTACCGCGACACCCTGCCCGAGTGGGTGCAGCGCTTCAACGCCCGCCGCCTACCACACGGGCACGCGGGGCGGGCGTGGACGCTGCTCCTCCCGGACAGTGCCTACCCGGAGCCAGACAGCGTCGCGATCGAGAGTGGTGGACGAGACTTTGTCTTCCCGCACGTGATGCCTGACGATTCAGCCACCGCCGCGCGGCAGCTCGGCAACTTCCCGTGGATGGATGAGGTCACCATCGCCTTCGCGCTCGACGGAATGCGCGAGATGCGGCTCGGCGCCGGCCCGCAGACCGACCTGATGGCCATCTCGCTCTCGGCCACCGACTTCATCGGACACCGCTTCGGGCCCGACTCGCGAGAGCTCC
This sequence comes from Gemmatimonadota bacterium, assembly GCA_030860435.1. Classification (GTDB taxonomy): domain Bacteria; phylum Gemmatimonadota; class Gemmatimonadetes; order Gemmatimonadales; family Gemmatimonadaceae. The sequence goes on from JALZIF010000271.1 coordinate 1,507, forward strand.
ACGATCAGATCCTGCGACTCGACCGGATGCTCGCTGTCTTTCTCGACTCGGTCTTCGCGATGCGGGACTCGGCGAAAGTGGTCATCGCCCTCACTTCGGACCACGGCGTAGCGCCCTACCCGGAAGTCCGCGAGGCACGGGGCCGCGGACGCGCGGTGAAGGTGGACCTCGCACCCCTCGTCATGCGGCTGGAGAAGTCGCTAGCCTCGCGCGGCGTGGATAGCACGATGTGGACGTTGGAAGGCGCGGTCCTCCTGCTCGACTCCGGAGCACTCGCGCGCAAGGGTGTGCGGGCCGACTCAGTGGCGCGCGCGTTCGCGTCCGACGCGCGACGAGTGCCCGGCGTGATGCGTGCCGACCTCGTGTCGTCGCTCGCGCGGCGCGATACAGTGCGCGACGCGATCGCGCGGCGATGGTATCACGCGCTGCCTCCCGATTTTCCCGCGGCAGTGGTCGTCACGCTCGAGCCGTACGCCGTGCCGGTTTGGGCGCCGGTCGCGATGCACGGCTCGCCGCACGACTACGACGCCCACGTTCCGGTCATCTTTTACGGCCGCCAGTTCAAGCCCGGGCGCTACGATCGCTTCGCGCGCGTGGTGGACATGGCGCCGACGCTCGCCTGGGTAACCGCGGTTACGCCGACGGAACGGCTGGACGGGCGCGTGTTGTGGGAGGCGCTGCGTTGAGATCGCTCCCGCCTCGCGCCGCCCTTGACAAGGCGCTCGACGAGGCGCGCTTCGGCGCCGCAAGGACGCTCAATCTCCGCCCCTCGCTCCCAACGGTGTGGGAGGCGACCATGCGCACCGACGCCTGGCTTCGCCAGCAGCAGGCGTCAGGCGCGACGGAGGTTTTGGTAATCACTGGGCGCGGCAAGGGGAGTGCGGGAGGCGTGTCTCCGGTGCGCACGGCCGTCGTCGGGCTGCTCGCGCAGCTCCAGCGGAAGGGAATCGTTAGCGCGGTGCGGGAGCACACCGCGGGGTCGTTCATCGTTATGCTCGCTCCGTTTCGGGCGGCGATCGCCGCGCGCGGCGGGAACCATCCGCCTGTGCGCCCGCCTCACGTCCTCCCCGATCCGCAAGCCCTCTCCGGGCTTCCCCCCCAGACCCGGGCGCTGCTCCGCTCGCTCGCCACGCGTGCGCTCATCGAGCTCGGCGTACGCGCCCCGGAGTCAGCGTTCGTCGAGGATGAGATGCTGCGACAGTTCGCGCGCCTCATCCCGGCCGTCGCCGAGGGACCTGACCGTGACGCTCACCTGCGTGACGCGATAGAGGCCGCCCTGGAGGCGCTCGACGAATGACAGCACCCCTCGATCGCCGCGCCGACCAAGTTCCGCTGGGCGCCGTCCCCGGAGGAACGGATGCACCTCGACCGCGCACCTGTGGCAGCGCTCCAATACCGTGGTGACCAGGCGCCATACGCCCTTTCGCCGCTACCAGACCAGTAGCACAGCCGCGAGGATGAGCAGCGCGACGCCGAGCGCGAAACGGACCCGCGTGGCGAAATCCGGAGGCGGCAGGGGCACGCGATAGGGTTGGTGCTGCGGCAGCGGAACGACGAGCGACGTCTGGGAATTGTGCCGCCTCGCGCGAGCGTCGCCGCGGGTGGCGTCGCGCGGAACCTCCCGCTCCGTGGTGACGGATGCTGGAACGACGACCTCACTGGATCGCGGCGTAGCCGCCCAGCCGCTTCCAGTCGTCAGGCGCTGGCGGAACGCGGCGTAGGCGCGTGGAAGCGTTCGGCCCTCCCCGATGCGCGCCACCGGCGGGTGACCTGTCACCGCGCGCATGATGCCGGAGGTGCGGAAGCGCCGGCGGGCGTGCGCGGCGCGGTTCGACCCGTCGGACGATTCCAGGCTCGCCACGCGCGGACCGCCGCGCCCGTCCAGCGGGCGAGAGCCGGCTGGGCGCGCGGTGAAGCGGGGTAGAGTGCCGGCGACGTCGATCCGGATGCTCGGGTCGAGGACCTCGTCGCGGGCGCGAGCTCCCTCGACCGCGGCGACCGCGGCGCGCGCTCTCTCTGGTGGACACTCCGGGACCGCGCCGCTGCACGCGCAGCCGAAGCGCGCGCCGAGGTCGAACAGCGACCTTTCGTGCGCCATCAGCCGCTGCGCCAGCTCTTCTGCGTAGTCATCTCCGGCTTCCAGCTCGACCAGCGTGCGTCCGCCGCCCTCGGCGAAGAGGGGCTCGGGTGCCGGCGCGCCACCGGGAAGGGACCGGAACCTCCGATGGCCGGGCGGGAGCGGGATGTCGGTGGGCTGCGCCGCCGGGTCGATGCCACGCGCGGCGAGTGCGGCGAGAAGCTCGTGAGGCAGCAGCCGCTCATCGATGACAGGATCCCTGCCTGACGAACAGTCGCCGGCGTACGTTATGCGGACTGGGGCGGCGCCGTACAGGGCGCGTATGTAACGCGCTGCGGCCACCGGGGGCGCGACAAGCGGTACGAGAAAACGCTCGATGTCAGCCCCCGTCTGGAGGAGCCGGCGCACCACGTTTGGACAGGCGCACAGGATCGCGGCCTCCTCGCTGTGCGTCGCCAGTTTACGCAGCGCGCCCGTGGCGACGAGCTCGTCCCCCCACGCCGCGGGAACCGCCGCCCCGAAGCCGGCCGCGAGGCACGCTTGCACGAGCTGCGCCGGGGTCGCCGGCAACGCCGCGAGCAGCGTGTCGGTGCCAATGACTATGATGGCGGGTACGGAATTGCCTAATGGGACGAGCGGAGCGTGTGACGGCACGGCGGACTCTGCTGGAACGGCTGGTACACGAGGGCGGAAAGGTGGCGACGCGGGAACCGCATTGTCCAGAGCGGCCCATTCATTGCGAACGAACGTGGATTACCGCGCTCCCGCCCGCGACGCCGCCCGGGGGCTCCACGACAGACCATCGGAATGGACGCCTTGCAGCAGGGTGTGGACGTGCTGGCTGTGCAATTGAGATCGGTCTCGCGGTTGCCGCGCGAGCATCAGGAAGCGGTGGCGCGGTACGGAGCGCGAACGACGTGGCCGGCGGGCTTCGGCGTTTACGAGCGCGGAACGCCCGCCGACGGAATCTTCCTCGTCCTGCGCGGACAGATCGTATTGCGCACGCAGCTCGGCGGCGGGCGGAGCTTCGTCCCCTGGCTCGCGACCGCGGGCGAGACCTTCGGCGGTGAAGGTCTGCAGATCGGCGCTCGCTATGCGAGCACGGCGCGGGCCGAAGAGGAGAGCGAGACGCTCCACCTCAGCACCGCGCGCTTCAGCGCCCTCGTGCGGGAGCAACCTCCGCAAGCGCTCGCGCTGCTCCGGCAGGTGATGGCCGAGCACACAGCGCTCCTCGAAAAATTTGGCGAACACGCGACGCTCACCGTGGAGCAGCGCCTCATCGCCGCGCTTCTGCGCCTCGCCGGAAACCGCGACCCTACCGGTCCCGGCAACGGTCACCCGGCGCGCAGCTTGATCCCGCGCCGCCTCCTCGGCGAGCTCGTGGGTGCCACGCGCGAGTCCATCTCGCTCGTCCTCGGCAGGCTCACTGCGGAAGGATTGATCGAGCGCGAAGGAAATGGCCTCATGATCACCGACCTCGAACGCCTGACAGCGAAGCTCGCGACGAGCGACCGCGCGCCGGAGATCTCGCTGGCGACCGAACCCGCTGTAGGTGTGGCTGGGACGTTTCACTGACGGACGAGGGTTGCGGGTTGCGGGTTGCGGGTCGC
>JALZIF010000014.1 GCA_030860435.1 Gemmatimonadota bacterium
CTCGCGCTCCGCCACAGCCGCCTCCGCGGCCTCCGCTTCCCGCTGAAGCGCCTTGGCTTTGCGCTCCACGTCCCGCTCGCTCGGCGCTTTGCTTCGAGTCGCCTGGCGCTCGCGCACGCGCCGCAGCGCTTCCTCCTCGGACGCCTGGACCGCCGCCGCGTGCGCCGACTCCTCGCTCACCACCTCCCACTCGGCGAAGTTGCCGGCGAACTCCGTGATACGCTGCTCGTGAAGCACCCATACCGTCGTGGCGAGTGCGCGCAGCAGCGCGCGGTCGTGGCTGACGAGGATGACGGTGCCGTCGTACGCTTCGAGCGCGTCCTCGAGCGCTTCGATCGACTCGACGTCGAGATGGTTCGTTGGCTCGTCGAGTATCAGCAGGTTCGCGCGCGACAACATCATCATCGCAAGTGCCACGCGCGCCCGCTCGCCACCGGAGAGAGTGTCGGCGCGGCGCTGCACCTCGTCTCCGGAGAAGCCGAAGCGCCCGAGATGTCCCTGGACGAGCCGCCGCTCCCATTGCGGCCGGAGATCGCCAATGATCTCCGCGAGCGACCGGTCCAGTGGCACCTGAGCCAGGTCCTGCCGGTAGTAGGCGGCGGTGATCGAACCGCCCAACCGAAGCGTTCCCGCCACCACCGGCCGCTCGCCCAGGAGCGTCTTCAGCAAGGTGGACTTCCCCGAGCCGTTCGCGCCGATGAAGCCCAGCCGCTGGCCGCGGCCGACGCGCGCGGTGAAGTCCCTGACGAGTGACCGGTCTTCGACCGCTATCGTCGCGCGCTCGGCGACGACCACCTGGTCGCTCCCACGCCCCCCGGCTTCGAGGCGAAGCGCCATGGACCCTTCCGCGCCGACGGGAGCACTCAGGCGAGGCAACCGCTCGAGCCGCTTGCGCCGGCCCTTCGCCTGCCTTGTGTTCTGCCCCGCGATGTTGCGCGCGATGTAGTCCTGCTCCGACGCGATGCTACGCTGCTGCTTCTGGAACTGGCGCTGTTGCGCGAGTCGCCGCTCCGCGCGTTGTTGTATGAACGCAGCGTACCCTCCGGTGTAGGCGAACGCCGAGCCCCCCTCGAAGTGCAACACGTGGTCGGCAACTTCCTCCAGAAAAGCGCGGTCGTGGCTGATGAGGAGGACCGTTCTGTCGGACTCGCTCAGATACTGCTCGAGCCAGCGCGTGGTCTCGAGGTCGAGGTGGTTCGTCGGCTCGTCGAGCAGGAGAACATCGGCGGGACTCACGAGCTGCCTGGCGAGCCCGAGCCGGCCGCGCTCGCCGCCGCTCAGGTGATCGACGGAGCTGGTGCGCGCGCGCGCGGGGTCGAAGCCGAGTCCGTGCAGCACGGCATCGACCCGCGGCGCGATCGTGTATCCACCCTCGCGCTCGAACCGCTCCAGGTCACGGCTGTAGCGCGCGAGGGCTTCCTCGGACGCGTCTTCGCCGAGCGCGGACGCCTGCTCGATCAACGATTGCTCGAGGGCGAGGAGGTCGGCGAACTCGCCCGCGGCTGCCTCCCAGACGGTCGCTGCGCCATCGAAATGGCGGTGCTGCTCGAGCAGCGACATCGTGAGCCCCGGCTGCCGTGCGACCGCACCACGTGTAGGCGTTTCGGTCCCGAGGATCAGTCTAAAGAGCGTCGTCTTCCCGGTCCCGTTTCGCCCGACTATCCCCCACCGCTCGCCGCGTCCGACGGTGAACGTGATATCGCTGAAGACGGTCGTCGCCCCGTAGTCGACGGCAGCGCTGGAGATGGAGATCTGGGTCACGGTTGAGTGTTGAGCATTGAGCGTAGAGCGTTGAGCGTTGAGCGTTGAGTGTGGAGCGTGGAGCGTGGAGCGTGGAGCGTGGAGCGTTGAGCGTGGAGCGTTGAGTGTAGGGGGGGGTGTGGCGGGGAAACGATGGGACGGATCGGGAGCGAGAAGCGTAGAATTGAGGCGACACGAAAACCCGCGGAGACTCAATGCGCACCCGGTCTTACCGTGATCTTACGGTGTGGCGGAAGGCAATGCTGCTCGCGCTCGAAAGCTACCGGGTGGCAAGAATGCTTCCAGCGCACGAACTGTACGGTTTGGGCAGACAAGTAAGGCGCGCGGCGGCGTCCGTCGCGGCGAATATCGCCGAGGGATACGGGCGCCTCCACCGGGGAGACTACCTGCGGTATCTATCGATCGCGCGGGGGTCGCTGATGGAACTGGAGACACACATCGAGCTCATCCGAATGCTGGAATACGTCGGTGCCGAGGAGCTCACCACGATCACGAAGCACTCCGACGAGACCAGCAGGCTACTTACCGCCGTCATTCGCGGACTGCGATGTTGAGCATCAACGCCCCACGCTCAACGCTCAACGCTCAACGCTCCACGCTCAACGCTCTACGCTCCCCGCCCACCCACTCCTTCCACACATCCTCACCATTGCCGATCGTCAGGCGATGCCCGTACCTGACGAGCGGCTGGCGAAGCATCAGCGGCTCGTCGGCGAGCTTCTGCAGCCACGTTTCGTCGGACAGCCGGGCGTAGCGGAGGCCGAGCTCCTGATGGCGACGCGACTCGGCGTCGATCAGCGCGGCGACTCCAAACTTCTGGACAAAGCGAGCGAGCTCCCCCCTGGAGGCGGCACGCTCCACGAGGTCCACGAAGTGTGTCATGACGCGCCGCTCGGCGAAGAAGCGAAGCGCCCTGCGGGTGTCGGCGCTTTTCTTGGTGCCGAAGATCTGGACTTCCATGAGACGGAACGTAACGTCAGCGTAGATTCGGCTCCGCTACTGGCCGCCCGTGGCACTCGATTCGCGGCTTGCGCGCACGGCGGGCTCGGCGGGGGTCAGAACTGAGGAGGTGGGCACGTGAAGGAGCACACCCGTTCGAAGGCGCGCCAACGTTTGGTGGCGCGCCGAGCGTGAGCGACGAGCTCGCCTGGCGGATGCCCACGCGCGCCGCGATTCGAGCGGCGCTCGCCGTGCTTCTCGCCGTCGGAGGGACGGGATGTGATGACTACCCGGGCGCCCCGTCTTGTCCCGGCTGCGTGGATCTGCGCGTGACCATATTGGTGGATTATCGCGCGCCAGCTTCGTAACCGTTTCGGTCCGTGATGATCGCCATCGGGTTGAGCTCGAGGCGCGCGACGTCGTCGGCGAGCGGATGTGCGCGGGAGAGACGGTGCTGTCTGCACCGGCCGGGGTTCACCGGATCGGTCTCTTTCTGCAGGATTCCGGCGGTCGGACGGTCGGCTACGAGGAGGCCGAAGTGCGCTTCGGCGCCATCGACCGCGTGACGCTCCGTCTCTAAGGCGTGCACCACCCCCCTTGGCGGGCCAGCGCATCGCCCCACGCCCCACGCCCCACGCTCAACGCTCCACCCTCCACTCTCAACGCTCCTTATCGCCCGTTCGCCGCCGCCACCCGGTGGTCCATCAACCAGTAGGCGAACCACTGCCGCAGGCGGCCGAGCCGATCCACGAGCAGCCATGGCTCACCAGTGCGCGACAGGTCGTGCGTCGAGCGCGGGTAACGGACGAACTCGACCGGGATATCGCGCTTGCGGAGCGCCATGAACCACTGTTCGGCGTCCGCCATCGGCGTGCGATGGTCCTCCTCGCTCTGGACGATCAGCGTCGGTGTCCGCACGCGATCCACGAAACGGATGGGCGACAGCGTGTCGTATAGGGCCGGATTCTCCCACGGCTTGCCGTAGAACTCGAACTCGGTGAGCCCCTGGGCGTCGGAGGCGCCGTACCAGGAGACCCAGTTCGAGATCATCCGGTCGGCCTGCGCGGCCTTGAATCGGTCCGTCTTGGTCGTGATCCACGCCGTCATGAAGCCGCCGTACGAGCCTCCGGTCACGCCCATGCGCGTCGAGTCGACGTCCGGGCGTTGGGCGACGACGTCAACTGCCTTCATGATGTCCTGATAGTCCTCCGCGCCCCACCGCCCGCGCGTCGAGAAGGTGAAGTCGGCGCCATAGCCTGACGAGCCGCGCGGATTCGTGTACAGAACCCACATCCCGGCGCCGGCAACGTTCTGGAACTCGTCGAACCACCCTTCGTGATACTGTGAATGCGGACCGCCATGAATGTAGAGAACGAGCGGATACTTCTTCCCCGGCTCGTAGCCATACGGCCGCATGAGCCAACCCTCGATCTCCAGCCCGCCGACGCTCGCGTATGTGAAGCGCTCCGCCCCGCTCCACGCGACCTCGCCGTTCAGCTTGTCGTTGAAACTCGTGAGGCGGCGCTCGTTCTTCCCGTCGGTGTCCGCGACGAATAGCTCGGTCGGCTTATCCACGCTCGAGGCGATGAAGGCCACCCTCGTCTTCGCCTCGTTTAGCGCGAGCCCCGTAATGCGTCGCCGCCCACCGATCGCCTCGCGCACACGTTTGGTCTTCGGGGACACTATGAAGAGCGCCGTTCGTCCGCCTACGCTCGCGCTCATGAAGATGTCGCCGCCAGCCATCCAGACGAACATCTCGGGCTCGTACTTCCAGTCGGCGAGGACGTTGTCCGAGGCGCCTCCGTCTGCGCTCACGAGCCAGATTCGCGACGACCTGGTCCGCCCGAGGCGCGCCATGTACGCGATCTGCCTCCCGTCAGGCGACCAGGCTATGCTCGATGGGTCGGCCTGGATGTCGGTGACGCGGCGCGGCGTGCCTCCGCCACCCGCGGGGATGACGAAGATGTCCTGCCGTCGCGTCGGCAGCTCGCTCCGCGCGCTGTCGAAGGGCAGTCGCGCCAGCGAGTCGCGCTCCGCCTGAACGAGCGAGTCGGGGCGAAGCTGCCAGTCAGCGACGAACGCGAGCCACTTTCCGTCGGGCGAGACGGCGACTTCGTCGTGCGAGTAAGGGACGTTCGTCAGCATCCGCTTGGGCGCGCCGTCGAAGGCTTGCATCCAGATCTGCGACGCGTTGAAGCGGCGCGCTCCGCGCCGGTTGGGGACGAAACCGCGGTTGTTCGCCTTGTACCCGATGTCCACGACATGGCGGCCGTCGAAGCGCGCCGCGTCGACTGGACGGGTGATCGCGCCGAAGGGAGGACGCGCCGTCGCCTCCATCTTCGCGAACGCGTCGTCCTGGGTGGCCGAGTCCAGTTTGGCCAGGCTGTCGGTCTCCATCGAGTCCGTCCAGAACGCGAAGCGCCGGTCGCGCGAGACCGAGCCCAGGCGCGGGTAACTCTCGAGCTGGAAGGCCTCACCCCCCGGCTGGTCCATTCGGAGCGCCCACTGCGATCCCTTCCCACCCGGCCTTTGCGACGTGAAGAGGAGGTACTTGCCATCGGGGGAGAACCGGGGATTGGAGCTCTCGGTCCCCGGCGACGTGTAGCGCGCCGGCTCCCCCCCCCCTCCCGCGGTCGGCACGACCCATACCTCGGCGTGGCGCTTGTTCTCCGCTTCCTTCACGGTCGTGACCGTGAACGCGACTAGCCGCCCGTCGGGCGACATCGTGGGAGAGCTCAGCGACGTAACGCGATGCCAGTCGCTCGGGGTGAACGCGCGGGGGCTGGAGGTAGCGCGCTGCGCAGCGCCCACCGCGGGAACGGAGAGCAGGACGGCGAGAAGGATGGGGGAAGCGCGCATCGGGGCGAAAGCTCCGTGAAGCGGTGGGAACGAGGATGACCTTGCTCCAAGATAACGCTGGCGGGCGCCTTGGGCCGTGACTCACTATATTTGAGGGCTAGCCCCCGTGGTTATCGCGGCTGCCCCACCGCGGCCTCGTCCGCGATCCGATGCCCCGCAACCCGCAATCCGCAGCCCGGATCCCGCCCGCAGCCCGCGGCCCGCAACCCGCAACCCGCAACCCGTCGTTGGAGATCTCGATGCACATGCTTCGTTGGCTTACTCTCGCCATCCTTTTCGTCGCTTGCCGAGGTGGGCGCGAGGGGGGTACGGGGCCTCTTACCGAGGTGGCGGAGGTCGAGATCACTCCAAGCCCGCCGCGCATGCTGGTGGCGTTCAGCGATACGGTCCACCTCCGGGCGCGCGCGATTGATGCCAACGGCAGGCTTGTCGCGGGCGCGCAGGTGAGTTGGGAGATAGGTGGCGAGGGCGTCGCGACCATCGTCGGCGTGCCCAACGCGCCCGACCGCGTCGTCGTCATCGCGCTTGCTCAAGGGACGACCTCCGTAACGGCGCGCGTCGGGACGGTGGAAGGAACCGTGAGCGTCACCGTGGAACAGCAATTCGCGCGGGTTGACGTGCAGCCCGCCTCGGTGACGCTGAACGTGGGGCTCGACACGCTGCTGCAGACGCGTCTGGTGGACTCGAACAACAACCCGCTCACCGCCCCCGGCACGCCGGTTCTCACATACTCCACGAGCAACGTCAGCGCCGCGGACGTTAACGTCGGTGGCGTCGTAACCGCTACCGGTCTAGGGAACGCGACGGTGACTGTGACCGCGACCGTCAACGGCGTGACGAAGTCGGGGCAGGCCGCGGTGAAGGTGTCCCAATACCCGATCTCGACGACGATCGAGATGACCGGGCTTCAGTTCGTCCCGGCGAACGTCAACATTCCCGCCACGGGGCGGGTGGTGTTCAGGCATCAAGACCTCAACGTCGTGCACAACGTGCGGTTCACGAGCCTCCAGCCGCCGCCCCCTCCGGACATTCCGGACCACGTTCAGGGTCAGCTCATCGGCCTCACGGCACGCGGGTTCGCGACGCCCGGCGTCTACAGCTTTCGGTGCTCCAACCACGCCCCGATGACTGGGCAGGTGACTGTGCATTGATGCTTATCCGCCCCTTGCTGCCCCTCGGGCTTGTGAATAAATTCACATTGTCCCGCGGAGGTTCCGCGGAACCTCACATTGCTCTCTACCCAGCTCGGCTTGGAGGCCTTCAAAACATGCGGTTCTACGGACTCGCGCTCGCCGCGAGCGCGCTCGTCCTCGGCGCATGCGCCGGTGGCGACACCGCTGACACGACTGACACCACCGCGGTTGCGACTAGCGATACGATGATGGGGGCCCCGGCCGCAACGCCGACTGCCATCGACACGGGCGCCGGCACGCAAGCCGTTACCGGCACGACCCATGAAGTTCAGATGGTCATCGACGGAACCGAGTACAAGTTCGTTCCGGCCAACATCACGGTGAAGCAGGGCGATGCGATCAAGTTCGTCAACGTCTCCGGCGGCCCGCACAACGTCGCGTTCAAGAACGTGCCGGCCGACGTCCAGCCGATACTCGAGGCGAACATGCCGGCCACTGTCGGCGCGATGCCGAAGATGGGCAGGCTCGCCGGCCCGCTCCTCACCGAGTATACCGGCCCGAACAGCACGTACACGATCT
>JALZIF010000023.1 GCA_030860435.1 Gemmatimonadota bacterium
CGCATGCGGTGCAGACGGCGCGGATCATGGAGCGGTTCGAGCCTGTCGTGCTTGACGAGCGCCCCGACTGGGTGGCGGTCTACGGCGATGTGAACTCGACCGCCGCCGCCGCGCTCGTCTGCTCGAAGCTGGGGGTCACGCTGGCTCACGTCGAGGCCGGGCTCCGTAGCCACGACCGCACGATGCCAGAGGAGATCAACCGCCTCGTCACCGACCGCCTTGCCGATCTACTGCTCACCCCTTCACCTGACGCGGACGAGAATCTTCGCCGTGAGGGAATCGAGCCGGAGAAGATCGTCTTTGTCGGCAACGTAATGATAGACACGCTCCTTCACGCACTCCCAGCGGCGCGGGCGACTCGCTTCCGCGCGGAGCTCGGACTCGCAGCCGGGGCGTACGCGCTCGTAACGATCCACCGGCCGTCGAATGTCGACATCCCGAAGCGTCTCGCTCGGATCTGCGGAGCACTCGGCGAGATCGCCACTACGATGCCGGTCATTTTCCCGATGCACCCCCGCACCCGTTCGCGCTTGGCCGACGCCGACCGTGCCGCGCTGAACGCGGTGCGCGTGCTCGAGCCAACCCCGTACCACGCGACGCTCGATCTCACGGCCGACGCGCGCGTTGTCATCACTGATTCCGGCGGGCTCCAGGAGGAGACCACCGCGCTTGGGGTGCCGTGCCTGACGTTGCGCGACAACACCGAGCGCCCGATCACGATCACCGAGGGCACGAACCGGCTGGTCCTGGACCTGTCGGCGCTGCCCGGCCTCGCGCTGACATCGGAGCGGACGAACGGTGCGCGCCGCCCGAACGGGTGGGATGGACGGGCAGGGGAGCGGGTCGCGGCGGCGCTCGCCGCGCGCTCATGAGCGCTCTCCGGTTCGTGCAACGGACTCGGGCGTAGGCCAGGGCGGCTGCGATGTGTGGAATCGCGGGGGCGTTCGGCCCCGGGCTTGGGCGGGATCCAGACGTTGCCGGCGGAGTGCGCCGCATGACGGCCGCGCAGCGCCACCGGGGACCGGACGACGATGGCTGGCTGCGGCGTGACGACGTGGTCCTCGCGCACAACCGGCTCAGCATCATCGACCTCTCCGCCTGTGGCCGGCAGCCGATGCCGAACGAGGACGAAACGGTCTGGGCCTGCTTCAACGGCGAGATATACAACTATCGCTCACTCCGATCCGATCTCGAGCGGCTCGGGCATCCTTTCCGCTCGGCGAGCGACACCGAGGTGCTCGTTCACGGCTACGAGGCGTGGGGAATCGGCGGTTTGGTCGAGCGGCTGCGGGGGATGTTCGCCTTTGCGCTGTACGACGCACGCGACGCCGCGGCGGGCGGAACCCTGCATCTCGCGCGCGACCGGTTCGGCATCAAGCCGCTCTACTTCGCCTCGCTTGCCGAGCCGCGCGCCGTGGTCTTCGCCTCGGAGGTGCGCGCGCTGGCCCGCGGCGGCCTGGTCCCGCGGGAGGACGATCCGCGCGGTTGGCTGGGCTACCTGCTTTTCGGCTCTGTTCCAGCTCCGTGGACCACCCTGCGCTCGGTCCAGGCGCTCCGGCCCGGGCACGTGCTCACAGCCGACGCGGGCGGCACCCGCGTCACGCGCTATTACGACATGGACGCGCTCTTCCTAGCGGGCGACTCCGGTCCGGGCGTGGCCGGGCGGGCAAACGGCACCGCGACGGGGGGAGATCCCAGCCGCGACCTCCGGCGCAATTTGCGCGGCGTGCTCGAGGAGACGGTAGAAATTCACCTGCTTAGCGACGCCCCGCTCGGCGTGTTTCTGAGCGGCGGGATAGACTCCTCCGCGCTGGTGAGCCTCGCCGCGCTCCGCCAGCAGGAGCTGCGGACGATCGGCATCGTCTTCGATGATCAGCAGTTCTCGGAAGAGCCGTTCCAGCGCGCGGTCGCGGAGCGATACCGCACCGATCATCACCGCGTTCTGGTGACCGCACGCGACGCCCAAGAGCACTTCCCTCGCTTCCTGGAGGCGATGGACCAGCCGACGGTGGACGGCGTGAACACGTACTTCGTCGCTCGGGCTGCGCGTCAGGCGGGACTGAAGGCTGTCCTCGCCGGGATCGGCGGCGACGAGATATTCGCCGGCTATTCGACCCTCGACCGAATGGCCACGCTCCAGCGGGTGCGAGCGCTCCCCGGGCTAGTACGCCGCGCGGCTGTTGCAGTGGCGCGTGCGCGCCCGTCGCTCCGCAAGGCGGAGTTCCTCCGGCGTGGCGGCGCGCTGCCGTTGTATCTGGTGCAGCGAGGACTCTACGCGCCGAGCGAAGCCGCCCGACTGCTCGGCACCGAGGAACGCGAGGCGTGGTCGCTGATCGACTCGCTCGAGCCGGAGCGCGCGCCGCGCCACCCGGCGCTCCTCCAGCAGTTCCTCGAGGCGCGCCACTATCTGGCTGACCAGCTTCTCCGCGACGCCGACGTGTTCGGGATGGCGCACTCGCTCGAGATCCGCGTTCCGTTCCTCGACCACGTCCTCGCCGAGACGGTGCTCAGGACGCCCTTCGGCTGGCGACGCCATTCCGAGTGGCCGAAACCCCTCCTCTCGCGGACGCTCGAGGATCTGCTGCCGCGCGAGGTCGTCTTTCGCCGCAAGCAAGGATTCGCCTTCCCGCTGGACGCGTGGCTGCGCGCGTGGGAGGGCGCGGGAGTCTTAGGCGGCGGGCCGCTCGACCGCGCCACGTCGGCCCGCGTGTGGAGCGACTTTCGGCGACGACGCGCCCACTGGTCCCGGCCCTGGTCGCTGCTCGTGCTGGCGCAGGCGGCTCGTTAGGTCGGGTTCTCGGCCGCGTCGGATAACACTCGCTCTCCGGCGCCCCAGCCGAAATCGCGCATCGCAGTGATCCTAGGACTATTCACGCAGCTTCTCACCGCGGGTGGAATCGAGCGCGTAGGCCGGCATACGGCGGTGGTGCTCGCCGACCTCGCCCGCGCGCGAGGCGAGGCGTATCGCGTGCTGAGCCTCAACGACCCACCAGGCGACCACCATGTCCGGGTCGGGTCGCTGGACGCGCGCGTGACGGGATTCGGGCGCAGCAAGCGGCGCTTCGTGCAGTCCGCGCTCGCTTTGGCGCGGCGCGCCACAATCGCGTACTTCGGCCATCCGCGCCTCGCCCAGGTAGCGCTGCTGCTCCGGATCCTCAGCCCGCGCCTGCGCTATTGGGTACACATCCATGGGGTGGAGGCGTGGGACCCGCTTCCCGGCCCCACACGTGCCGCGCTCCGTTTCGCCACCGGCATCGTCTCTATCAGCCGGTACACCGCGGACCGCGCGAGCGAGATCCAGCAAGTGACGAGGGACAAAATTAACCTCGTCCCGAATGCGCTCGACCCTGACATGCTCACCCGGCCCGGCGCGCTCGTCGGTCGACCTGCATTCCTCCCCCAACACGCGAAGGTGCTCCTCACCGTCGCGCGCCTGGCCGCGAACGAACGGTACAAGGGAGTGGATACCGTAGTCCTCGCGATACCGGCGGTCCTCCGCGCGGTGCCGGACGCGGTCTACGTCATAATCGGCGATGGCGACGACCGCGGTCGTTTGGAGCGCCTCGCGGCGGAGATGAAAGTCGTGCCGAACGTACTCTTCGTCGGCCATTGTTCCGAGGAAGAGCTCATCGGCGCGTACCGACACTGCGACGTGTTCGTGATGCCGAGTCGCGGAGAGGGCTTCGGCGTGGTCTTCCTGGAGGCGATGACCTTCGGCAAGCCGGTGGTCGCCGGCGCCCACGGCGGCGCGCCGGAGGTCGTCGCCGAGGGCGAAACGGGATTCCTCGTCGACGGCGACGCAGCGCCCGATGTCGCCGACCGTGTCGTGCGGCTGCTGACCGATGAGGGACTCCGCGCGAGGATGGGAGACGCGGGGCGGCGTCGCGTGGAGACTCACTTCACGTTCGAGCACTTCCGTCAGAGAATCGCAGCTTTGCTAACGGACATCCCGGGTGCACGGCGGTGAACATCCTGATCGATGCGCTCACGGCGCGGGAAGGCGGGGGGGTGACGTACGTCCGCGAGTTGGTGCCCTCGCTCGTGCGCGCTGCGCCGGAGCACGTGTTCCACGTCCTCCTCTCGCCGTGCTACCAAGCGGCGCTCGTGCACGATCTCCGGGACGTCGCCAAGCCGGTGCTCGTCGAGCTCGACTCGGGACGGATGATGGCGCGCCTCTGGTACCAGCAGGTCGGCCTGCCGCGCCTCATTCGCAACCGGGGCTTCGATTTGCTGTACACGGTGAACGAGGTCGGAGCGATCGGCCCTCCGTGCCCGCATGTCGTCTTGGCGCGCAACCTCAACGTGTTCGAGGCGCCCGTCGGGACCCGGAGCGGCCGTAGCGATCCTAATTTCGTTTACCGCCTGACGCGGGGCCCGATCGCACGGCGCACGATCCAGGGCGCCGCGCGCGTGGTCTTCGTCTCGTCCGCGTTCCGTGAGCGCGTGATGTTGCACCTGCCTCTCGATCGTGCGCGCACGGTGATTATCCACCACGGCGTGAGCGAGGCGTTCCGGCCGGCCACTGGTGAGCGGCCAGATGGTGGCGCCGGTCCCGACGATCTCGCTGGGCGGGACTACGTGCTGACCGTGTCCACGGTGGCGCCGCACAAAGGGATTGACGTCCTGATCGCTGCATTCGCGGCCGCGCGCGATAGGGCGGGCGAGGGGTTCCCCGACCTCGCGGTTGCTGGCGCTCTCACCGACCGGGCCATGCACGCCAAGCTCATTCGGCAGACTCGCGCCCTGGGGCTCGAGGGTCGCGTCCACTTCCTCGACCGCGTCGCTTACGAACGGCTGCCGGCGCTCTACCGGCGTGCAGTGACATTCGTGTTCCCCTCGAATTCGGAAACGTTTGGTCAGCCACTCATCGAGGCGATGGCATCCGGGGCGCCGGTCATTGCGTCCGCGCTGCCGGCATGTGCGGAGGTCTGCCGGGATGCGGCGCTCTACTTTCAGCCGGGCCGGATCGACGAGCTGTCAGAGCGGCTATCGTCGGTGCTCGGCGACGCGATGTTGAGGGAGCGGCTGCGGGCTCGTGCGCTCGCCCGCGCGGCGGACTTTTCGTGGAGTGAGACAGCGCAGAGGCTCGTCGCCGTGCTCGAGGATGCGGCCATCTCTCGTGAAACCGCCTGAGCCACATCAACGTGCTCGGCTCCCCTCCCTCGCGCCAGGAAGCATCCGCAGCGCCGCCAGAATCCCCTCCACGTCGCTTGTGTAGCTCCACCCCGCGATACGCTCGCGAGAGCGCCGAGACATTCCCGCTCGGAGGTCGTCGTCGTCGGCGAGCGCATCCAGGTGTCCGGCCAACGCGCGGATGTCGCCAACGG
Organism: Gemmatimonadota bacterium; assembly: GCA_030860435.1. GTDB lineage: Bacteria > Gemmatimonadota > Gemmatimonadetes > Gemmatimonadales > Gemmatimonadaceae. Next base: position 5,328 of record JALZIF010000023.1, read on the forward strand.
TGTAGACGAAACCATTGTCGCCGTGGCGCACGATGTCTCCTTCGCCGTATACGCCGACCATGTTGGTGACGATCACCGGCAGGCCGCACGCCATCGCTTCGTTCGTCACCGTTCCTCGCGGGTCAAAGCTCGACGGGAGAACGAAAATATCGCCCATCGCATAGGCGGTCGGCAGCTCGCTCTGGTTGATGAACCCCGTGAAGTAGGCCGCACTCAGCCCGTGCTCCCGCGCGTACGCCTGCAGCGTCGGCCGCTCGACTCCATCTCCGATGTAGATGACGGCGACACGGTCGCGGTGCCCCATCGCCAGCACAGCGTCCAGCAGGTGTGCCGGATTCTTCCGCTTGATCAGCTTCCCGGCGAACACGATCCCGAGGCGGTCGGGCGGAATTCCGTGTTGGCGCCGCAGCTCGAGCCGCTCGCTGTCAGAGATCGTACTGCGGGCGGAGAAGCGGTCGTTGTCGATCGCCCACGGCATCGGGAAGAAGCGCTGCCGATCCGCGCCGTAGTGTGCGTAGAAGTCGCCGTTCATCGTACCGCACACGAGAAACGCGCTCGCGCGATCGAACAGCGCCGAGAGAATCCGCCGGCGAATGCGGCGACGGACACCGCCGTCGTCGCCGATGAAGCTGTTGTCCCCGTAGACGAAGAACGGAAGGGCGAGGGCCTCGCAGGCGGCGAACGCGAGCCATGCGCTGAGCGTACCCCAGCCGAGCATGACGAGCACCGCGTCGTACCCTCCACGGGCGAGGGTGCGGTAGATGCCCGGGTTGACGTGCCGGAGGAATCCGTGCTCCCTAGGGGCGTAGTTATTCAGGAACTCGTGGCGGTACCCCTGCAGCAGCTCGAGGTCCCATCTGAGCTGAGCACCCATGTCGCGATCGTGGTACGATCGCGCGCCTGCCGCGTCGCAGAAAAGGACGGTGAGGTCGATGTCCGGATGCGCCGCGATCTGCCGGAAGAGCGGATCCTGGTACTGAATAACATGTGACGTCAGGATCGCGAGTTTGTAGGGCGGCAAGAGACGATCGATATGGGCGCGCAGGGACTCGAACCCCGGACCTCTGCTGTGTGAAAGCAGCGCTCTAACCAGCTGAGCTACGCGCCCGTTGTCTCGGATTGGTGGGCCCTGCAGGGCTCGAACCTGCGACCGTCGGATTATGAGTCCGCTGCTCTAACCAGCTGAGCTAAGGGCCCCGCGAAGTCTCGAAGGTTACCCGGCGACCAACCCTAAATCAAGGCGCGCCGCTCGCAGTATTCGTCGTACGCACCCAGCACTTCGTCCGCGCTCACCGTCGCCGCACCGAGCTTTCCCACCTCCACGCCCGCAGCGAAGTTCGCGATCACCGCTGCCTCACGCGGGGTGGCGCCGGCGGCGAGCATCGTCGCGAGATACGCCGTCACCGTGTCCCCCGCGCCAACTACGTCGTACACCTCGCGCGCGGTCGTCGGAACCCGGTCCACCGCCCCAGAGGAGGCGACGAGCACCATTCCGCGCTCGCCAAGAGTCAACAACAAGTTCTCGACCTCGAGCCGCTGTACGATCGCCGGGAGCGCCTCGGGATGATCGATGTCGACCGCTGCACCGAGCGCAGCCTCGAGCTCTCGCCGGTTGGGCTTGAACACCGTCGCCCCGCGATAGCTGAAGAAATTGCGATACTTTGGGTCCACGACCACGGGAATCCCCCGCGTCCGCGCAACTGCGATGGCGCGCTCGATCACGGCCGGGAGGAGAAGCCCCTTGTTGTAGTCTTCGAGCACCAGGGCGTCGGCGTCCGCGGCCGCTCGCTCTACGGCGGCGAGCACCGGCGTCAATTCCGAGGGACTGAGCTCCGCGTCCTCCTCCTCGTCGAACCGCACGACCTGCTGGACGCGGGCGAGGACGCGGGTCTTAGTTGTCGTCGGCCGCGAGAACGCGAGCACTGTGCGCGCGTCCGCCCCGATCGCGCCGAGCATGCCGCGCAGGATGTCGGCTGGCGCGTCGTTTCCAACGATCGCGACGAGCGCGGGCACGGCACCGAGTGCGGCGACATTCTGAGCGACGTTGGCGGCGCCGCCCAGCGCGAACTTCCGCTCCCGAACCCGCACCACCGGCACCGGAGCTTCCGGGGAGATCCGGTCCACATCACCGCGCAGGTACACGTCGAGCATGATGTCCCCGACCACCGCGACGCGGCGGCCCGCCGCGGCGTGCAGCAGGGTGGCGAGCCGGTCGCGCGATAGGGATGTAGGCATGCGCGCGCGAAAGCTAGGTGCGCCGGCGGAGCGGGTCAACGCGCTCAGGCACAAGGCTTGCCATTTCGCCCACGAGGTCTGCAGATTCCGCCCCTCTCGCCACCCAAAACGCCATTCGTGTGAACGGCTTCTTCAATCGCGCGAACGAGGCGGCGAAGGTCAAGGTACTGGCGGTCCAGCAGTACTTCGCGCTCGCCTGGAATGCGCTGCGCTTCACCTTCGCACGACCGTTCTACGGCAGTGACCTGGTTCAGCAGATGAACGTCATCGGCGTCCAGTCACTGGGGATCGTGCTCCTGACCGGGTTCTTCACCGGCATGGTGCTGGCGCTTCAGTCGTCGGTGCAGCTAAAAACATTCGGCGCGACCATGTACATCGGACGCCTGGTCGCCGGGTCAATGATCCGGGAGCTCGGGCCTGTGCTCGCGGGGCTCATGGTCGCCGGACGAGTAGGCTCCGGGATAGCGGCGCAGCTAGGCTCCATGAAGGTGACGGAGCAGATCGACGCCCTAAATACGCTCGGTACCGACCCGATCAAGAAGCTGGTCACGCCGCGCGTGCTCGCCGCGCTCATCATGCTCCCGATGCTCACGATCATCAACGATTTCGTGGGCATTCTCGGCGGCAACGTCATCGCCTCACTCTACCTCGGGCTCCCGACGTCGCTGTACTGGCGCACGGTCTGGGAACAGATCGCGCAGGGCGGATTCACGTTCCGCTACATCCCGAACGATTTCATCCAGGGGCTGAGCAAGCCCTTCGTGTTCGGCGGCCTGATTGCGGTCACCGGATGTTACTTCGGCCTCGCAACGACCGGCGGCACCGAAGGAGTCGGTGTGGCGACGACACGCACCGTCGTCACCGCCAGCATCCTGATCCTGGTCGTGGACTACTTCATGACGCAGGTCCTCCTCTACTTCTTCAACGCGTGAGCGACGAGCGGGGGGAGGGGGGGGGGGGGGG
>JALZIF010000033.1 GCA_030860435.1 Gemmatimonadota bacterium
CATCGAGCGCTTTGGCAAGCACCGCAAGTAGATGGCGCGCGTCAACGTCCGTCCGCTTGCCGAGGCGGACTTGGCGGACGCCTACGCGTGGTATGAGACTCAATCGTCCGGCCTCGGGGCGCAGTTCATAGACGAGGTCCATGCGGTCTACGAGCACGTGGAGCAGTTTCCCGAGGGCTTCCCGGACGTCTATCGCGGTACCCGGCGCGCCTTGGTCCGCCGTCTTCCCTACGCGCTCTACTACCGCGTTCTCGATGAGATAGCACACGTGATCGCCTGCGCGCATGTGCGGCGCCATCCGCGTGCGTGGCGCAGTCGCATGGAGCGCGGCCTGAGCAACCGGGAAGACGGATAACAAAGTCCTGTGTTGAGCCGGAGCATGCCAATGGCCGCGGCCCGGGTAGCGGTATCCGCATGAAGGCGCAATCCGTGAGAACCGGTCTCGTCCTGCTGGGACTACTCGCAGGGCAGCTGCAGGCCCAGAGTGAAATCACCGGGACCGTGCGTGGCGACGATGGTCTTCCTGTCGAGGCGGTCTCGGTAAACGCAGTCCGCGCCGACCGATCCGTCGCGCGCGACGCAATGACCGATGCGCGGGGCGTCTTTCGGCTCACCACACTCTCGCCTGGCGTCTATACCGTCACCGCTCGCAAGATCGGGTATCGCTCGGCAGAGCTCTTGGGAATTCGCGTCGTTGAAGGGCAGGCGCTCAGTCTGACCGTCGCAATGACGAGAGCACCCAGACAACTGTCGACGATTCGCATCGTGAGCTCGCCGACTTCCATCGACGCTTCCACGCCGGAGCTGTCGGTGCGACTGGATAGGCAGGCGACTGCGCTGCTCCCGACTGCACGCACGGCGTCGAGCCTGATCGCGCTCGTCCCCGGCGCGAGGAAAGACCAGTTGTGGGGTGGCGCGCCCGGTGTGTCGAACGACTACCAACTCGACGGTGTCTCGATGAACCATCCGGGAGTCGGCGGCGACTTCCTTTCGCTCAGCGTCGACTGGATCGAATCGCTCGACATCCGAGGGCTCGGCGCTGGAGCCGAACACGGGAACTTTCAGGGCGGCATCATCAACGCCGTCACCAGAACCGGATCGAACGAGCGGCGCTATGCCGTGCGCGCCAACTACGAATCGCCGGAGCTGACCGCGACCAACCTTGATCTGAACGAGCTGGGGGTGGAGCAGGAGGGGCGACGCGAGATCGGCGCTGAGGCGCTCGGCCCGATCGCGCGCGATCGGCTCTTCTACTTCGTCGCGGGACAGTACGTGGACCGCAGCATGCGCTCGCCGAATCTCGTCACGCCTACGCCGTTCGACTTTCAGCGCGTTCGAGAGGAGCAGGCCGACGCGCGCCTGCTCGCGAAGGTGACGTGGCTCCCCGCGCTCGGCCAGCGTGTCGACCTTCTAGCCGGGTTCTCGGGGATGGGGATCGAGCACGCGGGAATCAATGGTCTTGACGACGCATCGGCCACGGTCCGCGTCGATCGGCCGATCACGTACTACGGGCTCTCCTGGAACAACTCGGCGAGCTCGAGGAATCAGGTCGAGCTTCGCATTGCCGGATTTGAGTCGCGAGAATCGCGAACGGGTTACGAAGGCCCCGGCGTCCCCGGCGTGCAGCTGCTTCAAGCCGGGCATCAACCGAAGTGGCAGAACGCGACCTTCGACGAGCGGCGCGAGCCGTCGAACGTCGCCGCGAGTGGCGAGTGGCGAACGCGACGCCATCTCTGGACCGATCATCAGTTGGCAATCGGAGGAGAAGTGTCGCGCGGCCGCTGGCGTGACGAGCGCACCCGCAACGGTGGACTCACCTGGCGTCCGTACAGCAGCGAGGTGAGCGGCTTCGATCCTACCGATGTGCGGACGTGGCGAACGGTGGGCACCGACTGGGGAGGAGACATCCGCCTGGACAGCGACGTGGCGAGCGAAGCGCTGTTCGTGCAGGACTATCTCTCGATGGGATCGCGTGTCACCCTAACACCGGGAATGCGCTACGGCCGCTGGCGTGGGCACATCAGGCCGACCTGCGCGCCGGACGCGGAGTGCCGTCGTTTCGAGGCAGTGCGCGCGGCTGGGTTCGATCCTCGGCTTGGGATCGCGTGGGATGTCACCGGCCGTAACACCTTTGCCGTGAAGGCGCACTGGGGCCGCTACCACCAGGGGATGTACTCGCTTTTCTTCGATCGCGTCGAGGGCGCCAACGTTTACTC
>JALZIF010000044.1 GCA_030860435.1 Gemmatimonadota bacterium
CGTTGGTGGAGCGCTTGTTGGGCGTTGGAGTCGTTGGCCCTTAGCAGATAGGCAACAGCCCATAGCGCGTCCCGCGCTCGATTCGCCGCCCGGCCAACCCTCAACCCTCAACCCTCAACGCTCAACGCTCAACCTCCTCACCTCTTCGCATCCTCCCGCCTCGGCGCCGCGACGCCAAGCCGGCCCGGTCGGTGGAGGAAGAATCCCTGGACCAGGTGAACGCCGAGCCGCCTCACCGTGTCGAGCTCCTCGGCACGCTCGACACCTTCGGCTATCACTTTAGCGCCATGGTCCTCGGCGAACCGCACCATCGTTTCCACGAGATTCTGCTTGATGAAGTTCGTATCGATGCAGTTGATGAGCGAGATGTCGAGCTTGATGAAGTCCGGCTCGAGATTCGCGATCGAGCCGAGCCCGGCGTAGCCGCTTCCGGCATCGTCGACCGCGATGCGGAACCCGCGGTCACGGAACCCCTGCAACCGCTCGCGGAGCTTCGGGTAGTCCTTGATCGCGGTCCGTTCCGTGATCTCGATGACGACGCGCCGCGGGTCCCTCACGTCGAGTCCGACGAGCATCGGATCGGCGAAGTCATGCGGGTCCACATTCATGAAGAGGAGATGGTCCGGCCCGAGGCGAGTATCCATCTCTTCCACGGCACGGCGGCGGCACAAGCGACTCAGCTCCCAGACGAGGTCGGCCTCGGCCGCCACCTCGAACATCACCTCGGGACTGCGGAGGCTTCGCATCACTCCGCGCGCGAGCGCCTCGTAGCCGAACACCGCCTCGGTGTCAGCGAGGACGATGGGGTGGTAGTCGATGTACACGCCGCCGTTGTGAAGCGTCTCGCGTAGTGCGGATACCTTCCGCCCGCGCTCCCGTTCCTCGACGCCTTTCGCCGCGTTCACAGCTTCGCGAATGCCACGGTAGATGATACGCTCGAGCCGGATCTTCGGGTTGTTGTAGACGTGCGCGGTGCCGACGTATACGTCCACGAGCGCGGCGATCTCCTCACCGTGCCCTGCCTCCAGTCGGGCGCCGACGTGCTCCTGCAGGCGCGCGGCGATGTCCGAGAGGTTGGCGTCGGCGGCGCTCCGTCCCTCCGCCGGGACGTGGAAGAACACGAAATCGTCGTCATTGGCGAAGCTGACCATCATCTGCGTCGACCGCAGCCTGTTTTGGTCGAGGAACTCGCGCACGGCGGCGGCGGTCGTCTCCAGGACCCCATCGAGCTTCTCCCAGCCGTATATCTCCTCGAGTTTGCTGTAGCGCACGAAGTGCAGGTAGAGCACCGCCATCTCTCCCCGCTCCTTGAAGGCGGCGCGCGTGCGCTCAATCATCACCGGGAGCGTGGGCAGACCCGTGAGGGTATCGAACAGCATCTCCTCGTACTCGACCTGCGCGACGCGGCTGGCGAGCTCGGAGCCGCTGGGCGCAACGCGCCCCATTGCCGAGTGGATGCGCCATGCGATCTCCTCCGGAGGCGCCGGGACTCGATACCACTCCTCGACGCGGAGCTCTACCGCGCGGCGGCGCGCAGTCTCGTCCGCGCACGCCATCACGATCGGAACGTGGCGAGCCCGTGCCCGATCTACCGCGAGCCGTTGCAACGTGGGATTGTCGGTCGTGAGCACGATGGCGCGCAGGTCTGGGACGCTGTCGATCGCGGCCACGAGATCGTCGCCTTTGCGCAATTCGAGGCGGCAGGTGCGGAGCTGCGCCGCGGCTTCAGCCACGTCGGCGGATCCGGCGTCGGTCAAGAGCGTGCCGGCGCTCATTCGACTACGCCTGCGCTCATTCCGGAGCGGGGGGGGAAAGGGTGGCGGGAACGACGAGCGCGAGGTTACGCTCCACCCGCCTGACGAGATCGCGGAGGTCCACCGGCTTGGTGACGAAGTCGTCGGCCCCGGTCTTGAGCGCCTCCTGCTTGTCATCCCAGGCGCCGAGCGCGGTCACCATGATCACACGCACGTTGCGCCCATGGCTGGGGTGCTGCTTCATCACGCGGCACACGTCCCACCCATTGCGCCCAGGCAGCATCACATCCAGCAGGACGAGGCGCGGGCGGACCGACTCGAATGACGCAAGCGCGGCCTCCCCGTCGTACGCGACGACCACAAGATAGCCGCGCGCCTCGAGGTATCGCCGTATGATCTCGGCGTTGTCGCGATTGTCGTCGACCACGAGGATTGGGGACATCGGCTGCTCACTCATGCATCCACCCGGGCGTCCAGGGACAATCCCAGCGGGTGGCAAGACATGCGCCACGCAACCGTCACTATCGTAGAACGGGCCGCCCTCAGTAGGGGAGGCCCGTCGCACTCCAGCCGCCGCGTACGCTCAGCGCGCTGCTGCGGGCTTCCAGGCGAGCGAGAGGCCGAACGCTGTGTCGTCGAAGTAATCCCCCCCCGGAAAGAGAAGGCTGAAACGGAGCGAGAGCTGGCGGTTCAACTCGAAGTCCGCGCCGAGGTCGAAGTTGATCGCGATATCGGACTTGTCACCGCCGCACTCGGAGTCGTCGCCCAAGCAGAAATCGAGCGACACGCGGGGGTGCACGTACGGCGTGATCGCCAGCTCGCTCTGGGGGAACCCGATGCGACGGCCCAGCGTGGCGCCGAACGGAACGCGCAGGAAGTTGACCGGATCGCCGAACGATGGGTAGGCGCCCGCGGTCACCAGAATATCCAGGGGCATTGTCGTGGTCGCCTCCGCGACGCGCATCGCGACGCCGCCGCCGATGAGCAGGCGCGTGTCGCCACCGTCTGGATCGGCGATGCCGGCTTCGAAGCCCAGCTCCGTCCCCTCTGCGATGCCCTCCCGCCACTGCCCGAAGAGCACCGTCCCCTGCCCGCTCGCAAGCCCGACGTTCAACTCGCGCTGCATGATGTGCGGGTGATGCATCGACGGATAGTTCCACGCCTGCGCGGCCGCGGACCTGGTGGCGCCAACCGCCAGCACTGCCGCGGCGATCCAGCTCATCGTGCGAGCTTTCATGATTTCTCCCTCTGCGAGTTCTTGGCGCTTCAACAATGTGCCGCGCCGGTCATCGGCGCAACACGTACGAAACTCCGACGCCGAATACGTCACCGGACGATCCCGGGTTTCCATCCTCCGCCGTCGCGCCGGTCTCGTACCCGGCGCTCACGCCGAGCGACTGCGAGATGGCAAGATCGATTCCAAGCGAGACGCGAACTACACCCGAGCTGCTCGTTGCTTCGTCCGCGCTAGCACGAGACCAGCCATAAAATGGTGCGACGTAGATGGAAAGGCCACGAGTCGCGCCGAGCGCCCGCCGGTAGCCTGCGGCGACTCCCACCGGCGCGAAGAGCACCGTGCTCCCGTCCGGACTCGCGCCGCCGGCACCTGCGAACGCGGCCACAGCCAGACTTCCCTCTGGTCGCAGCAACGGCAGCGGCGCCATCACTCGGGCTCCCCAAGAGAGCACCAGGTCTTCGCCCTCCGGCTCGACCGCACCGAGGCCCGCGCTCACCTGGAAACGTCCGTTCGGCGGAGCCCACGATGCGGCGCCCGCGTATCCGCGCACGCTGTCGCCGGTTCCATAGTTAGCGGCGACGGTCACTCCCGGGCTTGAGAACGCGTTCTGCAGCACCGGCTGACCCGGCATCTGCGCTCGTGCAGTCCCACCGACGACGGCCGCCACCACCACGATCCCCGCGGCCACAATACGGCCTGCAGTCATGAACGCCTCCCCTTGGAACATTACCCCGGATGCGCCAGCCTCGCCGGTCGGTAGCGCTCGGTCGTTTGTTCACGACCGATGACCGACAACGCTCGCAATCCTCGTGCGAGGGTGTCGCAGTTCATGCGCGCTCTGCGCGCTCCGTCACGACCCGCACGTGATCGTCCACCACTTGGAGGAAGCCTCCCACGACAGTGAAGCGCTGCTCGCCGCCAGCCGCGGTGAGTCGTAACGTGCCGTGGGCGAGGAGGGTCATCATCGGCGCGTGGCCGGTGAGGATGCCGACCTCGCCGTCGAACGCCGGGGCGATGACTGCCGTCGCCTCCCCGTCGAACAGTGTCTGTTCGGGCGAGATCACCGAGACCGTGAGCACTCGCGCCTCCTCAGCTCTTCGCCAACTGCTCGGCGTTGGCCGTGACGTCCTCGATCGAGCCCGCCATGTAGAACGCTTGCTCCGGCAGCTCGTCGAGCTCCCCGGCCACCAACCGCTCGAACGATTCGATTGTCTCCTCGAGCTTGACGTACTTCCCGGCGCGGCCGGTGAACTGTTCCGCGACCGCGAACGGTTGCGACATGAATCGCTGCACGCGGCGCGCGCGCGCCACGATCCGCTTGTCGTCTTCGGAGAGCTCGTCCATCCCGAGAATCGCGATGATGTCCTGAAGCTCCTTGTAGCGCTGGAGGATCCGTTGGACCGCCGTCGCCGCCGTGTAGTGCCGCGGCCCGATGTATTGCGCGTCGAGGATGCGCGACGACGACGAGAGTGGGTCCACCGCCGGATAGATCCCGAGCTCGGTGATCGCACGCGACAGCACGACCGTCGCGTCCAGGTGCGCGAACGCGGTCGCCGGAGCCGGGTCGGTGATGTCGTCGGCGGGGACGTAAATGGCTTGAACGGAAGTGATGGAGCCCGACTTCGTCGACGTGATGCGCTCCTGGTGGTCGCCCATCTCCGTCGCCAGAGTCGGCTGGTATCCAACCGCGCTGGGCATGCGGCCGAGGAGCGCGGATACCTCGGAGCCGGCCTGTGTGAAGCGAAAGATGTTATCGATGAACACGAGAACGTCTGCGTTCTCTACGTCGCGGAAGTATTCGGCGATCGTCAGGCCTGCGAGGCCGACCCGAAGTCGCGCCCCCGGCGGCTCGTTCATCTGGCCGTAGATGAGGGCAACCGAGTCGAGGATATTTGCCTCCTTGAACTCTAGGTAGAGGTCGTTTCCCTCGCGCGTGCGCTCGCCCACGCCGCAGAACACCGATCGGCCGCCGTGGCCCTTGGCGACGTTGTTAATGAGCTCCTGGATGACGACCGTCTTGCCGACGCCGGCACCGCCAAACAGCCCGATCTTTCCCCCACGGACGAACGGCGCGATCAGGTCGATGACCTTGATGCCGGTCTCGAAGATTTCGGTCTTCGGCTCGAGGTCCACGAAGTCCGGTCGCCCACGATGGATCGGCCACCGCGTCACCGACGCCGGGATCGCCGGACCGTCGTCCACCGGTTCCCCGAGGACGTTGAGTATCCGGCCAAGCGCCGCCTCGCCAACCGGCACGGTGATCGCGGCGCCGGTATCGAGGACGTCCAACCCGCGTTGCACACCATCGGTGCTCGACATGGCGACGGCGCGCACCTGGTTGCGACCGATGTGCTGCTGTACCTCTACCACCACCTTGCGCATCCCTTCGGCGGTCGCGACCCGGATCTCGAGCGCGTTGTACAACTCGGGGAGACGCTCCGCCTCGAACTCGACGTCGAGCACCGGGCCGATTACCTGGACGACCTTTCCGATAGCGTGACTTGCGATAGCAGTAGCCATGAGCGTTGAGCGTTGAGCGTTGAGCGTTGAGCGGCCAGCGCCGAGTAGCGAGCGGCGAGCGTTACGGCAACGAGCTGAGCACTTCCCCGGTCGAGTTCGCCGCAGTAACCCTCGACGCCCAACGCTCGACGCTAAACGCTCGACGCTCGGTCAGCCTTCCAGCGATGCGGCCCCGCCGACGATCTCGGAAATCTCCTGAGTGATGTTGGCCTGCCGAGCACGGTTGTAGTTCCGGCGGAGGACGTTGAGCATGTCACCTGCGTTATCCGTCGCGTTCTTCATCGCTGTGCGGCGCGCGCCCTGCTCCGCCGCCGACGTCTCCACGAGCGCGCGGTATACCGCGTTCCGCACGTATAGCGGCAGCAACTCGCCCAAGATCGCTTCGGCCGACGGGAAAAGGAGATAGTCGCGTGCCGCCCCGCCCCCCCCCCACCTTTGCGCGGTGGAGGCGTCACGGGGAGAATCCGATCGGTCGCCGGGGGCGTCGAGAGCGCGGAATTGAACCGGGAGGACACTACATAGACCGCGTCCAACCGGCCAGCGACGAAATCGTCCACCATTCCCATCACTAGCGACGCCGCGTCACCTGCCGTTGGCCGGTCGGAGATGTCGGTGCGGGTCGTCGCGAGCGCGCGGCCTACGTAGCGGAAGTATCCGATCCCCTTCCGCCCCACTGCGTGCGTCTCGACCTCGGCCCCTTCACGATCGAGCCGGAGGAGGAGTGCCCGCGCTTCCTTGATGAGATTCGCGTTGAACGCGCCGGCGAGGCCGCGGTTAGACGTGAGCACCAGTACTCCGACCCGCCGCTCGCGCTCCGGTTGCCGCAGCAGTGGAAAACGCTCGGCGAGGTCGGGCGAGTAGAGGTCCGCGATCACGCTCGCAAGCGCCTTGGCATAAGGCCGGGCCGCGGTGACGCGGTCCGACGCCCGCTTGAGCTTGGACGTCGCGACCATCTCCATCGTCCGCGTGATCTTGCGGGTATTCTCGACGGACTTGATCCGCCCCTTGATCTCGCGACCCTTTGCCATGTGCTCGGCTCGTTAGGCGGCGGCATGCGCCCGCGGGGCGCCCTGAGCCGCCTGGGGCGCGGGTGAGCTGTCTCCGCGCATCCGCTTGAACTCGGCTATCCCGCGCTTGAGCTCCGCCTCGGAGTCTTTACTCATCGCCCTCTCGCTGCGCAGCCGCTCACCAACCTGCGGGAACTGCGCGTGCATGAATTCGTGAAAGTCCCGCTCCCACTGGCGGATCTCCGGCACGGTCACGTCGTCGAGGTGACCGTTCGTCACCGCGTAGATGATCATCACCTGCTGCTCAACCGGCATCGGCGCGTACTGGGGCTGCTTCAGCACCTCGACCGTGCGCGCGCCGCGGTCGAGCTGCCGCTTCGTCGCCGCGTCGAGATCCGAGGCGAAGGCAGAGAACGCCTCCAGCTCCCGGTACTGAGCGAGATCCAGCCGAAGCCGCCCCGCCACGGTACGCATCGCCTTGACCTGCGCTGCGCCGCCGACGCGAGAAACCGAGATGCCGACGTTCACCGCGGGCCGCACGCCCGAGTAGAATAGGTCCGCCTCGAGAAAGATCTGGCCGTCGGTGATCGAGATGACGTTGGTCGGGATGTACGCCGACACGTCGCCGGCCTGCGTCTCGATGAGCGGAAGCGCGGTAAGCGAGCCCCCGGGCGCGAAGATCGTTTTCCCGTCCACGACCGCCGCGTCCTCGCGAAGCTTGGCCGCGCGCTCGAGCAGCCGCGAGTGCAGGTAAAAGACGTCGCCCGGGTAGGCCTCACGACCCGGCGGACGGCGGAGAACCAGCGAGAGCTGGCGGTAGGCCGCCGCCTGCTTCGACAGATCGTCGTAAACGCACAGCGTCGCCTTCCCCTCGTGATACATGAAGTACTCCGCCATCGCGCACCCCGAGTACGGCGCGATGTACTGCATCGGCGCCGGGTCGGATGCAGACGCGGTGACGACGATGGTGTAGTCCATCGCGCCAGCGGACTTCAACCGCTCCACCACCGAGGCGACCGTCGACGCCTTCTGCCCGATCGCAACGTATACGCAGATGACGCCCTGCCCCTTCTGATTGATGATCGTGTCGACCGCGATCGCCGTCTTCCCGATGCCGCGGTCGCCGATAATCAGCTCACGCTGCCCGCGACCGATCGGGATCATCGAGTCGATCGCCTTGAGACCGGTCTGGAGTGGCTCCTTCACCGGCTGCCGCACGATGATCCCTGGCGCCGGTGATTCCACCTCGCGCGTCATCGTCGAGTTGACCGGACCGAGGCCGTCGATCGGGTTCCCGAGCGCATCCAGCACGCGGCCCACGAGCCCTGGCCCCACCGGCACCGCGAGTACGCGCTCCGTTCGACGCACCTCGTCTCCCTCCTTTAACTGGAGGTAATTGCCGAGGATGACGGCGCCGATGTTGTCTTCCTCCAGGTTGAGCGCGAGGCCGACGACGCGCTCGCCCGTCTCCCGCGCCGTGATCTCGAGCATCTCGCCGGCCATCGCCCGCCCGAGTCCGTAGACTCGCGCGACACCGTCCTTCACCTCGAGGAGCGTGCCCACCTCCTCGACATTGAGCTCGGAGAGGTCAGCGGCCTCGATCTCACGCAGCAGGATGTCCTTGATCTCGGCGGGGCGGAGCGAAGTTTCGGAAGCCATATCCAGGTGCTCGGGAAACGGGTTTGGGGGCAGCTCGCGGCCGCTTGTGAAAAATATCACAAGGCCGGCGGTGGGGCAAGGAGCCCTTAGTCGCGCCGCCGTGAGGAAGCGCCGACGTGGTCGAATTCTCGCAGCAAGTCCGCCGTCCGCAGCCGCGGCAGGGAAGCGGCAGTTCGTCCTACCAAACGCCTCGCCGTCCGCGACAGATGCGCCCGCGATGGGAAGCGGAGAAGGCGGGCGACGTCGTCGAGATCGTAGCCGGGGTTCTTCGCCAATCGAGACGCGGCGAGGAGGCGGACGAGGTCGCTCACGCGCTTCAGCGTCGGCGCTCCACCACCCCGGAAACTCCGGCTCAGATGCTCGCGAGTGACGCCGAGCCGTCGCGCCAGCTCAGCCGTCGCCACCGCGCGCCCCGGGCACGCGAGAAGCGCTCGCCATGCGGCAAGTTGGATGGCGTGAGTGAGGCCGAGCAGCGGGGGCGGGTCGCGTAGCGCCGAAATGAACCTGGGTGTGAACGCGTATGCTCCGACCGCCGCACCGAGCACGGCGTCGTCGATCCCCTCGGCAAGTATGTCGGCAAACTCGAGCTCTACGGCGCGGGCGATCGTCGGGGTGTCACCCAGCAGGTACGGGGAGAGGCCGAAGAATGGGACTGTTGGAAAGTCACGCGCGAGCGCTGCGGCGCCCAATGCCGTCTCGACCGGCGCCGCCAGGTCCACGATCGCGGCATCGACGAGCGCGGCTCGAAAGCTCCCGGCGAACTTCGCCGTTGTGTGTGCGTACGCGGCGTGCCAGCGCCGATGCGGGAGCGCGCGGCGTACAAGCGTGCGAGTCCGCTCGTGCGGTGCGTACACGACGACGTACGGCGGCTGCCAGCCCGAGCCCGATGGCACAAGCTTGATCGCCGTCAGGCGGACGCGGTAGCGCCGCTGGCGAGATGGTCGGCAGCACGACGCAACACGGCACGCGCGTTGGCGTAGGAGATCAACTCGACCGCCTCTTCCAACGGCACCCATCGGCAGGCAGTTATCCCCTCATCGCGCTGCGGCGTCGTGTTCTCGCTCGCCGACTCGACGAGGAAGAAATGGCAGAACTTGTGGATCAGGCGACCGCGGAAGCGAAAGTACCAGTCGATCGTCTCGATCTCCCCGCGCAGAAATAGCTCCGAGAGTCCCGTCTCCTCCGCTACCTCGCGGAGCGCGGCACGGTCCGGGGCTTCACCCTGCTCGAGATGCCCCTTCGGGAAGCCCCAGTTCCGGTAGCTGTCGCGGATGAGCAAGAATAGCGGGTGGGGCGCGCCGTCGGGCCCCGCCACATACCGAAAGACCACAGCTCCCGCCGATCGCTCCTGCTTCGCCCGCGCCCGCATCATGTCGTCGCGCGCTCCGTCAACCACGTATCGGTCTCATCGGCCAGCTCCGGGCGTCCCTCGATGAACTGCCGCACGACCGGATCGGCCGTGCCACGGATCTCGTCGACCGTCCCGACCTGTCGGACCATCCCATCGTAGAGCATCGCGACGCGGGTCCCGACCGTGTACGCGCTCCGCATGTCGTGCGTGATGACGACGCTCGTCACGCCGAGCTTCTCGCGCATGCGGATCATGAGCTTGTCGATGACCGCGCTCGTGACCGGATCGAGTCCGGTGGTCGGCTCATCGTACAGGATGTACTTGGGACGGAGGGCGATGGCGCGCGCGATTCCCACACGCTTGCGCATCCCCCCCGATAGCTCAGCCGGGTAGCCCTCTTGAACGTTCGGCAGGTCAACCAGATCAAGCGCCTCGTCCACCCGCGCGGCGATCTCATGCTCAGTCAGCTCGCCCTGCTTGCGCAGCCCCATCGCCACGTTGTCGGCGATGGTGAGCGAGTCGAAGAGCGCCGCGAACTGGAAAACGTAGCCGATCTGTGCGCGCAACCGGTGTAGCTCGCGCCGACGGAGCTTCGGCACTTCCTGTCCGTCGACGATCGCCGTCCCTGAGTCGGGCTCGAGGAGGCCGACGAGGTGCTTTATCGCAACCGACTTCCCCGTCCCGGAATAGCCGATGACGACCATCGTCTCTCCCTCGGCGACGTCGAGGGTGAAGTCGCAGAGCACCTTCTTCGGCCCGAACGCCTTCGCCACGTGCACCCATTGGATCATGTGCGGAAATGTGGGAGGGGCGAGCTGACAACAGCGAACGGCAAACCGCCCGCAGCAGCGCTCCTTCTACGCCGCGAAGCTGCTCAGCGCGCGGCCCACGTCGCCCTCGCGCAGGCGCTTGAGCGCGCGGTCGCGAAGCTGTCGCACGCGCTCCCGGGTGACGCCGAGCATCGCGCCGATCTCCTCGAGCGTGTGCTCGCGGCCGCCGTCGAGGCCGAAGTAGAGCCGGAGCACCTTGGCGTCGCGCGCCGGCAGTGTCTCGAGCGCCTGCTCGATCTCGTCGGTGAGGAAGCGGTTCATCGCCTCCTCCTCGGTGTCCGGCATCTCATCGGCGACGAAACGCTCGATGAGCGCCCGATCACCCTCCGGGTCCATCGGCGCATCGAGGCGCACGTCGCCGG
>JALZIF010000071.1 GCA_030860435.1 Gemmatimonadota bacterium
CCCCCCCCCCCCCCCCCCCCCCCCCCCCCCCCCCCCCCCCCCCCCCCCCCCCCCCCCCCCCCCCCCCCCCCCCCCCCCCCCCCCCCCCGCGCCGCGCAGACGCCGCGGCGACGGGTGCCGCTATGGGTGCCAGCTCGCCAGTCCGACTCCGGCATTCACGACCTGGATCGGCACCTGCTCCGCGAGCATTACGGCCGGCCACACCGACACCCCGGCCGCAGCCGATAGGACATACGTGTGATCCACGATCTGAGGCGACGGTGAGGGGCGGGCAGGTGTGGTAACGACGGCCGGGGCAAGGGCGATGTCGCGCGGCGTCTCCGTCCAGTCGAGCGCCGATGCCGCGAACACACCCACCGTCATCACGCCGGCCGCGACTGCGAGGAAACCGCCCAGGCTCGGGCCGCGATACGCGGCGACGAGCCGGGCCTCGCGCTGCCGGAGCTGACAGATGCGAGCGTTGAGTCTAGCAGCGAAGTCGGCGGACGGCTCGATCGCGGGAAGGTTGCGGAATAGCAGAAGCCCGCGCCGCATCGCCGTGTCGCGCCGTGCGCAGTCCGCGCACTCGGCGATATGCCGCTGCATCGCGACGAGATCGGCGTCGGAGAGCGTGTTATCCAGAAACGCGAGATGGTGCTCGCGGAAGCCGCTGCAGTTAATCAAGTGCCTGAGGTCGAGGTCCGTGTACCTTACCCGGCCGGTGGGGCGGGGTTCCGCTGAGTACAGGGAAGGGGGAAGAGAAGAGGGAGAGGGAAGAGGGAAGAGGGAAGAGGGAAGAGGGAAGAGGAAGCATCGGAGCCTCTTCCCACTTCCCTCTCGTCTCTCTTCCCCCTTCCCCCTTCCCACTTCCCCTTTTCACCTATCTCAAGGCAGGCTCTATGATAGCCGCGAAGGAGTTACGGGCGCGGTTGAGGCGGGACTTCACCGTTCCGAGGTTGCAGCCAGTGATCTCGGCAATCTCCTCGTACGACTTCCCCTCCAGCTCGCGAAGTACGAAGACTTGGCGGTGGTGCTCCGGGAGTTGCTCCACCGACTCCTCCACGAGCGCCCGCAGGTGTCGCTTCCGGTACAGATCGTCCGGTCGCGACGAGCTGTCCTCGAACTGCAGAGGCCGGTCGTCGTCCGGCTGCCAGTTCTTCTTCAGCGTCTGGAAGAACACCAGCGGGTTCCTCGAGCGGTTCCGCAGCTCGTTCTTCGCGAGGTTGGACGCGATGGTGTAGATCCAGGTCGAGAACTTCTTGGACCGGTCGAACCGGTGGAGGTGCCGGTAAACCCGAATGAACACTTCCTGTACCAGGTCCTCCCCGCGCTCACGATCCCCGATCGTGCGGTAAATGAAGTTCAACAGCCGCGTCTGGTAGCGCTCCACCAGTTCCTGGAACGCCCGCTCCTCGCCGCCGAGGAACGCATCCACGACGTTCGAGTCTTCCATCGCGTGCAACTGTTCGCGGACAGTCGCACCAGGCAGCGGCACCACTCGCTTCAGCGCCACGATAGCCATGTCCTGTTCCCCCGACCGCAAAGGGTACGTTCGCAAACCAGACAGAATCGGATTCTTCACCCCTCCTCTCGTCGTTCGCCCTTGGGATAAGGCACGGGGCGTGCCGATCGGCCGCCCCGTGGTATGGAAGAGCTAACTGTCCAGCAACCAACAACTTGTGTACTCAGTCAGGCACCTGAATCTACCGAAGGAAAGGCGAATCGTCCACTCTTGGTGACTGATCTTGAGACACCCGCTCCGATCATTCCGTTGCCGCGGGTGGCCTGGAGCTGCTTACTGCTTACTGCTTACTGCTTTCCCGCGCTCCACTCACTCTACGTCACCCCAGAGACCTCGGATTCGGGTCGCGTGGTCACACCAGCGATCCCCTTCCGCCGCGTCTCTCGTACCCGCTCCTAACCCACCGGCGGGGCGGTCGCGATGTTTTCGGCCGCCATCTCAACGTCCTCGCGGCCGCTTTCGTGCCAGGTCTTGGCGCACTTCGAGTTCTCGGGCGGTATCAGTCGCCGCGCGAATCGACGAACGGCCCTGACCCAGGCCCAGACCCAGACCCCAGCCCACTTCCCCCTTCCCTCTTCCCTTGTCTGCTCGCACTCGCACCCGGATATGAATGCCGTGGAGCAAGTGCAACGCGCTGCGACCCCGATCACGTCAGGTAGGGCGCAAACCGGTCTGGGGGTGGGAAAGCTTAGCGCCGCGCTCGATTGACGGACCGAGCACACCGTCAGCGCCCCGCGCGAAACCCCGCCGCGAACAGGATTCCGAGCGCCGTCTTCCCGTCGCTGATCTCCCCGCGCTCGATCAACTCCAGAGCGCGCGATAGTGGGAGCGTTTCGGTCTCCATGAACTCGTCCGCCTCATGCGCCGTCTCTCCAGACGAGAGCCCGGCGGCCAAGAAAAGGTGGATGCGCTCGTCGCAGAAACCGGGAGTCGGGTAGAAGGTGTAGAGGTAGTCGAGCCGTTCCGCAGTGCACCCAGTTTCCTCCCTCAGCTCACGCGCGGCGCATACCGCCGGTTCCTCCCCCGGGTCCAGGCGGCCGGCGGGGATCTCGAAGAGGTAGCCGTCGGCCGCATAGCGGTACTGCCGAACGAGGAGGATGAGCGGGTCCGCCCCCGCCGGATCGCTGAGGAAGGGGACGACCGCGCTCGCGCCCGGATGGCGGAACATTTCCAGCTCTCCGACCGATCCGTTAGGGAAACGAACCTGGTCGATGTCGAGGTGCACCGTGTTGCCGGTGTAGACTCGTGCGGTGCTGATTCTCCCTGGCTCGCTCACTCTGGACGCTCCGCTGGCGGGTACGGGCGCGGCCGCCCGGCCGCGCGAGGCGAAGATAGTCGCAGAACGGCGCGCCGAGATCAACTCGCGACCAGCCTCCCCCGCTCCCCGCGCCCCGCCCGCTCCACGCATGCCGCGCACGCTTTACGCCCGTCCCATAGAGCGCTATCGTACCGCGCCGCCGCGACATCCTTGAGAGGTGCGCATTCCACGTCAGCGGGAGCAGCGCGTTGCCGATTCGGGTAATATCAGACCAGGAAGCTATCCGTCAGATCCTCGGCAGCCCGGACCGGTATGCCATCTGGCTCGGTGCCGGCGCGTCCGCCGAGGCGGGCGTGAAGACGGCGCAGGCGATCTGCGAGCAGATTCGCGATGAGTTGGTGAGCGCCGAGTCTGGCATCGATCGCGCCGATCCGGCAGAGGTGGCGCGCTGGGCGAACGCGCGGCTCGCGTGGAGCGATACCAGCCGCCGTTACGTCACCTGCATTCGCGAAGGTTATCGGAACGAAGCGCGTCGCGTCGAGTATTTCCGGGACATTCTCCGCGACCTCAAGCCCGCTTTCTGCCACCACGCCGCGGCGCTGCTCATGCGGGACGGCTACCTGAAGCGGACCTGCCTGACGACGAACTTCGACCACCTGCTCGAGGACGCGTTCACGCAACTGGGCATCACCGGTTGTCAGCCACTCCGCGGCGCCGCGGACACGGAGTACTGGCAGGATCGGCAGGAACGCTACTTTGTCGTCAAGCTCCACGGTGACATCGACACGCACAACATCCTCAACACGCGCGAGGAGACTATCGCCATCGACGACGGTCTCCAGGGCCTCGTAGACCGTGTGCTCCGCAACGCCGGCCTGGTGGTGCTCGGCACCGCCGGGAACGAGAAGAGCGTAAGGGCCCTGTTCGACGCGATCGGCCGGCGGCCCGGGACGGCGGACGTGCCGCTCTCGTTCGGGCTCCTATGGGGAGTCTATATGGGCGCGCCGAAGCCGGCGCGCATCAGCAACGACGAACTGCGCGAGCGTGTCGCCGCGCGCATATCTGAAACGGAAACCAACCGCGACGTCACCGAGATGATCGGAGACGCGCGGAACGACCTGTTCTGCTTCTTCCCCGTTTGGGGCGCCGGGCAGTTCATGCACGATCTCGTGCAGGCCACGGGAAACCGCCCGCTCGTCGCAACGGCCGCGCGCCACCTCGATCACGAGATGCGCCTGCGCCGGATCTTCACGCAAGCGGGCTTGTCGGACGATGCGGTCGGCCGGCACCTCCAATCCCTCCGGCAGGGGCGAGCGAGCATCGGCAAGCGAGGGGGGGGCGCCGTCCGACCGCCGCCAGAGACGGTCCTGGTCGCATCGCACGCGCCGTCGGCCACGGATTTGCGCGTCATCTACGGGGACATCAGCAGTCGCTCGCTGATGGGCGCCGACGAATTCGCGCCCCGCCGCCGCGCCGTCGTCAGCCCGGAAGACACGTGCATCAGCGCCGGAGGTGGGGTTGCCTACGCGCTACTCCAGAAGGCGGGTCCCGAAATCATCCTGCACGAGCTCGCAAAATTCTCGAAGATTCCGCAGCGGACGGTCGCGGTGACGTCGGGGGGAAATCTCCCAGTCCACCATATATTCCACGCGGCGACGATCGAGATCGCCCCCGACGCCACCTACGTCGTCACGCCGGAGGACGTGCGCGCTACTACGGCTGCGGCACTGGTGCACGCGGCGGCGCTCGACGTTGGCGCGCTCTGGACCCCGCTCCTCGCCGCGGGAGTCGCATCGATGCAACCGCGCGATTCTTTCCGCGCCATCCTCGAGGCGGTCGACGAGCAGCGCGTACGCGCGCCGCGCGGCGATGCGCCGCCGCTCACGATCTCCGTCGTCATCTACCGAGAGAAGGACCTGCCGCGCCACGTGGTGCTCGACACGTTCACATCGACGCTCGGCACCACGTTCACGGTTTCGGCGTAACACGCCGCTCCGCAACCCGCAACCCGCAACCCGCAACCCGTTCTACCGCCCCCCCGCTCCCGCCTCGTAGATCCCGTTGAAGAAGAACTTGAAGGTGCCGTGCGGTTGCGCACGGAATAGTATCTCGGGGCCGAACATGTAGAGCGTCCCCTGTCCCACATTCGCCACGGCCACCGCGACGCCTCCGTCGAGATACTTCTCGCCCCACGCCCAGCCGCTGCGCAGCGGCGACCCGTCGGCGAACCACGCAACCGGCTTGACCCCCGCGGCGGCCGCGTTAGGACCAAGGCGGAAAACGGGGGAGTTGTCGAACATGACGATGGCCTTGGAGCCCATCCCGTAGGCGACCGGTGCAGTCGAGTCCACCTTCACCTCGAGCAGCGAGCCCGGGATGTAGTACTTCTCGCGCGGGAGCTCCTTGGTTGTGCCGTTGGCCTGCTCGATCAGATGGTTCGCGACCGGGAGGCCGAGGTGCGATCCGAGCGCGGTCGAGCTGCCGATCGTGATGATCGTCCCGCCGCTCTCGAGGAAGGTTTTGAGCTGCGGCACGGTCTCGGCCACCGTCACGCGGCCGAGCCAACCGCGAAACTCCGAGGGGATCGCCGACGTGTCGGGCATGGCGCCGAAGCCGCCACCGGCCGTGCCGTCACCCTCCGGGATGGCGCCGTCCACGAAGATGAGCACATCGTAGCTCGCGCGGAGGTTGCCCGCGTCGAGCTGGCGGGGGTAGACAACCTCGAACGGGAACTCGTACTGCTCCATGATCCATCGCGTCCAACCCGAGGGCATCGACCCGCCGTAACGGTCCCATAGGCCGATGCGAACCGGGCGGAGCCGGACGGCGTCCGCGCTTGGCTTCGCGCGCGTGGCGCCGAAGCTCACCCCGACCTCCTTCGCCAGGCGTTCGACACTGGCGCGCGCCGATCCACTCGCCCCGACGTAGAACGTCCCCGGATTGGCTGCCTCGCCGCCTGACGAGAGCGCGGAGCGTAGCCGGTAGACGTCCTGACCTGCCTTCAACAGACGATTGACAGCGAGCGCCGCGTCGTTGGCGCGCGGGCTCAGGAGATAACCGCCCCCATTGGGTGCGCGGGCTACCGTGCCAGGGAGCGGCGTGGCGAAGCCGTCGATCTTCCGGAGTGGTCCGGCAACCGCGTCCAGGATGCGGTCGAATTGCACTCCCATCTGGTACGCGAGCGTCCAACCCGCATTGTCGTAGGGCGGGATCGGAGGTCCGCCGGGATATGGAAAGTCGTTAGGGTGGTCCTGCGGCTCGAACATGTCGAGCACGTGCGGCCGGAACGCCTGGTCGGCCCGCACGACGTAAGAGCCCGCTGGGTACGTCTTTCCTCCGGCCGCGAACGATGCGGTAGCGCGGTGCACGGTGACGCCGGTCTTGATGAGCGCGTTGACAAACTTGGTCGCCGTGGGGAAGTCGGGCTGATTCGACGGGAGAACGTATGCGCGGGGATCGCGGAGCGTGGGTTCGTGCAGCATCTCCCAGTACTTCATCGGTAGGCCGGCGGACCGGATGCCCCCGCCGACGACGGCGTCAGTACGCTGCGCTGCGCCGCCGCCAGCGCCCTCGCGCTGTGCCGTCTCGCGAATCCGCTCGAGCCGTTTAGGCCACGGGGTCCAGTGATCGCGGCTGCCGCGCTCAATCGAGTTTCGGCCCATCTTGTAGATGTTGTAGAGGAACTGTTCGCGGTGACGCGAGGCGACATCAAGCACCGCCTTGTTCGCCGTGACCGAGTAGTCCACGCTCTGCCGGAAGTGCCACTGCTGCGGTGGCACCGGGAAGGGGAGGTCTGCGCTCGGGAGCTGCCGGTTCGGGAGAAAGGGTACGGTCATTGGAGTCGGGCTCCCGATGGTCTCGGTGAGAAGCCCGATCATGTTGTGGAAGTAGACCGTCGTGCGCAGCCCGCCGTTCCACCAGGTCGAGTAGTTCGCGCCGCGGCGCATCGTCGTCCCCGGCTTGTCTTCCACCACAAAGCGGTTGTGCATCGCCGCGCCGACGAGGTCGATCCCGGTGAGCACGAGCGGGTCGAAGTTGTAGTTGAACGGATCGCGGAAGGGGGGCGCGAACATGACGGTCCCCGCCGGCCCGGTCTGGTGGTGGTTGTACATGACCTGCGGGAACCACTCCCGGAACAGGACGCGCGCCATGTTCTGCGTCTCGGGCTGCGTGACCATGTAGAAGTCGCGATTGTTGTCGTGCCCGATGTACTTCTGATAGAGGCGCGGGATCGTGAAGAAGGTGCGCTTCGTCTCGTCAGGCTCGCGCATGTACCAATCGGAAACGAGCTCCATTCCGTCCGGGTTGGCGTGGACGAAGAGAACGATGAGGTCGTCGAGGAAGCGCCGCGTCTCCGGATCGTCGCCGCTCAAGAGCTGGTACGCCGTCTCCATGAGTTGGTGCGCGCCGAGTACCTCGGTGGCGTGGAGGCCCCCGTCTATCCAGACGACCGCCTTCCCCTCGGCCGCGAGCGCTTTCGCCTGTTCATCGGCGAGGCCTTCGGCGAGCGCGAGCCGGCGCGAGATCTCCTTGTAGCGCGCGAGATTGCGATGGTTCGCCGGCGAGGTGACGATCGCCATTAGCTGCGGCCGTCCCTCGGCCGAACGCCCGATCGTGTCGAGCGCCATCCGATCCGACTCGCGCGCGAGCGTCTCCCAGTACTTCGCGAGCTGCGTGTAATTGGCGAGCCGGTAGTCGTCGCCGATCGCGAAGCCGAAAGCAGCCTTCGGCGTTGTGACGCGCGCCGCTGCCTGACGCGGCTTTGCCGTCGCGGCGCCCTGCGCCGGAAGGGTCATCGTTCCGGCCGCGAGGGCTATCAGCGCAACGACGACAGTGGCGCCGCGGGCGCGGGCCGGCCAGCGCGGCTGGAGAGTCTGTGAGATCCGCATCGTCATCGGGTGAAGGATCCTGCGCTAAAAGACGCGGGGTGCGGCGCAGGCCGCGAATGGCGGCGCGCTCGATCAATCTACGCGACAGGTGGTGGGGGTGCTGCGGGGGAGCGGGCAGTGGGTGGCGAGCTGGGCGGTGGCTCGAGGAGGGTCAGGGGGCGGGGCCTGGTCGGCGACCCGCCAAGTCGCATCAGGCGCCGAGGCTATAGCGAGACGCGGCCGCGACGGTCTTCAGGGTGGCGCCTGGCTCGCTACGCATCGATTGTGGTGCGCCGCAGCAGTACGTCGACGCGCTAGCCCGCCACGGCGGTCGTCGCAGTGCCGAGTGCGATGCGGTGCAGTATCTTCCGCCCACTCACCTTGCCGGATTATGGGAGGAGCCGACTATGCCCCGTAGTGCCGACCAGCTCGTGGCCGAGGCGCTCGCGCTGCCGCTGGAGGAGCGCGCCCGCCTCACCGAAGTGCTCATCGCAAGCG
>JALZIF010000084.1 GCA_030860435.1 Gemmatimonadota bacterium
TCCGCCACGCGCAGCATCGTGTCCACCACCTCAGGCTCGGCCGCTTCTATCTCGAAACCATTCAGGATGAGGAACACGTTCGTCGCCACGAAAGCAACGCGCTTGTTCCCGTCCAGAAATGCATGGCTCTTTGCCAGGCCGAACCCGTACTCCTCAGCGAGTCTAGCCAGATCAGCGCCGGTGTCGTACCCCCAGACGTGCTGCGGCCGCGCCAGCGCAGACTCGAGCAGCACGGGATCGCGAAGTCCCAGCTGACCACCGTGCTCGCGGATCTGATCGGCGTGCAAGGCCTCGATCGCGGACCGGCTCAGCCATAGCGGCTCGTCCACGCGGGCTTACTTGGACAGCTCGCGGAGCGCGTTGCGGTACTTGCTTGCAGTCCGCTTGTAGGCGGCCATGGCCTGCTCGAACGTCGGATCGTAGGGCGTGATCAGGATGCCCTGTTCGGTCTCCATGACGAAGACCTCGTCGCCGGCTTGAACGTGCAGGCGGTCCGCCATGTCCTTCGGCAGGGTTGCGCCGATCGAGCCGCCCACCTGCCGCAGAGTAATCTTCCGAACCACGGGATACACCTCACTGTTACGCTGAATAGTAGCACAACAGTGCTACTCGAGCAGGATGTACCCCGACTGAGGCGAGGGACCGCCACCAGAAACGCCATCCGCAGACTACGCAGATCGTAAGTAGGGTTTCATCTGCGAAGCCTGTGCAATCGGCGGATTGCACCGCGCGGGCTCATCTGACTTTCTTGCTCCTTTTTGCTTTCAGTTGCGCGTTCTCCGCCACCCGAAACCTTACGATCTTGGCAATCAACTCGAGCGGCATCGGTTCATCTATCGGGAACTGAACCGACCCTTTCGCGCTCTTGTACTTCTTCAGATCCGCTCGAAAGGCCGCGATCCCACTGGGACCGGGATAGAATCCGATGTGATTCTTGAACGCCGCGAAATGAACCAGGTTGCCGTTGTAATCGAACGTGGGAACGCCGTAGCTGATCTTCTCAACCGCGTCCGGCGCTGCCTTCCTGATCGTCGACCGTAGCGCCGAGAGAGCGTTCTTCACGTCGTCAGGAAATCCCCGGATGTACTGATCGATTGTCGTGACGCCGGTAGTCGCTGGTTTCATCTGCTGTCTCGAACGTGCGCCGCCGCACAACCGAGCGTTATAAGCAAAGTTGAGCTCGAGAGATCCACTCGGCCCGGAATCCACCGGTCACGCGACCAGCGTTTGGGAACCTTAGGTCTGCCGAACCGTGAATCGTACTATCGGCATCGACGTCATTGACGGTCACGCGCCCACTCGTGGCGAATTCGAAATCGTTGGCGGCCGAGAAGAACCATCCAGAAGCGTCACGACCGCCAACCAGCCATGATCGCCCCTCGAGCGTTTCCAGCGCGTGCCAGACGACGATGCGCACGTACGGCGGCGGTGGCTCCAGGGATTCCACAGGGGCGCGGGTGAGATAGATGGCGACCGCAGGGCCGCCGGCCGGCCCGCACTCTCGCGTCGCGGCCGCATGCGCCATCCCAGTCGGCGGGCCCACGGTGCCGTCCGATGAGCACGCGACCGCAAAGGCGAGGATCGTCGACAGCTTCAAAAGATTACTTCCTGACATGCGACCTCCCTCCTGTCATACCGCAGAATCTCTGCCAAATGTCACCCCGCAAGGCCACGTCCGTCAAACGCATCGCAACAGCGCGCCTTGCGCGACGTGCGCCGAGCATATTATCAGTGCAAGTATGACCGGACGGGGGACTTCCGCGATGGCCCGCCACGCACTCGGTGAGTTCGAACATCTCGTCCTGCTCGCGCTCGTTCGGCTCGGCAAGCGTGGATACGCCGCGCCCGTCGTCGTCGAGCTCGAAGCCGTCACCGGGCGACGAGTCTCCGCCGCCGCCGTCTTCATCGCGCTCAGGCGTCTCGAGCAGCGCGGGTATGCTCGCTCGATCAAGCGTGAGGCAAGGCCCGGCGAAGGGGGGCGAGGTCGCCGCGTCTTTCAGGTGACGGCGGCCGGCTCAGCGCGACTGGCCGAATCCCGTCGCACGTTCGAGCGGCTGTGGGGACCCCCGAGCCCGCTCGCCAAACCGTCATGAGTCACTTCCCACCGCGCGTCGCCGCGGCCGTGCTCGGCGCTCTGCTTCCAAGCGTTTTTCGGGAAGAGGCGCTCGACGACCTGAACGATCTCTACGAGCTGCGGCGTACCAGCCTCGGAAGCGCCGCCGCCAGACGATGGTATTGGCGCCAGATCCCTGGCTTCGCGATACGCCTGCGCTGGGCCGCGCTTACAAGGCCAAGGCTCCGGAACCTTCCCTCGCCGCCTCGTAGTCCCCGGAGAGAGACGATGCACTCACTGTTGACTGACCTGAGATACGGCGTACGTGGCATGCTGCGCTCGCCGGCGTTCACGACCATCGCCGTGCTCACCCTTGCGCTCGGAATCGGCGCCAACACGGCCATCTTTGGCGTCGTACGATCGGTCCTCTTGCGACCGCTGCCCTTCCCGGAGCCGGAGCGCATCGTCCAACTCAACGAGACGCGCACCGGGCGGGACGTGGAGGCGACGTTTGCGCACGCCAACTTCTGGGACGTTCGCGACATGAATCGCAGCCTCTCGTCCGTCGGCGCGATCACGTGGAGCTCCATGACCCTGGGTGGCACGCCCAATCCCGAGCGCTTGAGCGTGGCGTCGGTGTCGACGGGGTTCTTCGAGACGTTAGGCGCACGGGCGAGAATGGGGCGCCTGTTCGTGAAGGGAGAGGACGATCCCGGCGCCAACGCCAATCTCGCTGTGCTCAGCCATGTGTTCTGGATGTCGCGATTCGGCGGCGAGGCCTCGGCACTCAACAAGACGATCCTGCTCGACGGGCAGAACTACCACGTGATTGGTGTGCTCCCTCCAGGAACGCCGTGGCTCGACGCGGCGTCCGTCTTCGTCCCGCTCGTTCGAGTTCCGGGATACAACCGGGATAGCTGGGAGCTGCCGGTCATTGCTCGGCTCGCGCCCGGTGTGTCGCTGGAAGCTGCCCGCGCCGATCTCAGCGGCGTGGCTCTTCGCATGGCCGTGCGGAACCCCGAAGTAAAGGATATGGGCATCCGCGTGGGGACGACGGAAGACTGGGTGGCGAGCCCCAGCCTGCGTCGAGCGCTGGTGGTCTTGATGGGCGCCGTCGGATTTCTGCTGCTGATCGCCTGCGTGAACCTGGCGAACATGCTGCTCGCCCGGTCGACCGGCCGGGCACGGGAGCGTGCGCTCCGTGTCGCGTTAGGCGCGACGCGCGGCCGAGTGGTGCAGCTGGCGCTGGTGGAGTCGCTCCTGCTGAGCGTCGTCGGGTCGGTGCTCGGTCTTGGCCTGGCGTTCGGCGTGCTGCGCTATCTCCGCGCCGCCAATCCCGGAGACATCCCGCGGCTGACCGATGCGCACATCGATCCCTGGGTGCTCCTCGTGGCGTTAGGCGCCGGGTTGCTGACCAGCCTCCTGACCGGACTGGTGCCCGGGCTGACCACGCCCCAGGCTGGACTCGCTACGTCGTTACGGGAGGGTGACCGGGGAGTGGCCGGGCAACGCAGGGCCGGGCGGCTGCGTCGCTCGCTTGTCGCGCTCGAGGTGGCACTGTCGCTCATGCTCCTGGTCGGCGCCGGGCTCTTACTGCGGAGCTTCACCAACGTACTCGGGGTGGACCGCGGCTTCCAGACGGAGAACCGCATCCTGTTCGATGTCGGGTTCTCGGACGCCCGAAGCGACGCCGACGTGGCGCGGTCGGCGCAGCAGCTCGTCGAGCTGATCGAGCGCATCAGGGCTGTTCCCCAGGTCTCCGCGGCCGCGGCGGTCCACCTGCGCCCCTTACAGGGCTCCGGAACTGGCATGGGGTTCGGCGCGGCCGACCGGCCGGACGCCACGGGGTCCGACATTCCGTGGGCCGGCTGGCGCATCATCACGAAGGATTACTTCAGGACGTTAGGCGTCCCACTGTTGGCCGGTCGGGACTTCACCGAGCAGGACCTCATCAGCACGGAACCCCGGCGCATCATCATCAGCAAGCGGATAGCCGACCTGCTCTGGCCGGGCGAGAGCGCGATCGGACGCCAGCTTGTGCTCTGGAAGGGTCAGAACTCGAGCGCCGGAGAGGTGATCGGCGTCGCTGGCGACATGCGCGACTGGGGGCTCACGGAGGACCCGTCGTATTCCGTGTACTTACCCACGTACGGCACATACATCTCTCCGGCGTACGTCGTGGTCAACACCGTGCTCCCTGCCGCCGCCTTCGTACCCATGGTGCGCGCGATCGTCAGCGAGGTGAATCCCACGCTGCCGCTGTCTGGCGTGCAGAGCCTCGATGAGCTCGTCGGCGAGTCGGTGGCAGCGCGGCGATTCACAATGGTGTTGCTGGCGGCCCTCGCCGCGGTGGCCTTGCTGCTCGCGGTCGCGGGGGTGTACGGCGTGCTCTCCTACACGGTGTCGCAGCGCCGGAGCGAGGTGGGAGTGCGTATGGCGTTAGGCGCGAGCCGTGCGAGCGTGCTGCGACTGGTCATGGCGCAGGGGTTGGTGCCGGTCGCGATCGGGCTGGTGGCCGGAGTCGCCGGCGCTGTGGCGGTCTCGCGCTTCATGACAAGTCTCCTGTTCGGCATGACGCCAGTGGACGTTCCGACCTATATCGGAGTGGCGACGCTGCTCCTTGGCGCGGCGGCACTGGCGTGCTATCTGCCGGCCCGGGACGCGATGCGAGTGGATGTCCTGGCAGCGCTGCGAGAGGAATAGGCGCACCGCCGGCTCGCCGAAGAGCATGTCGTGGCGGGAGTCTCGACGGGCTTCGCTCGTCGAGACATACTTGAGGCTGTCATGCAGGCTCCCGGATACGGATTGCTCCCGGAAGGCTCGCACTGCGCATGGAGCACGCATCGATTCAGCAGAAGTTCAACGATGCCCTCGCGGCGTTGGTCGACGATGTGAAGGCCGATCGCTCGATCCTCGCCGCGATTCTGTGCGGTAGCCTGTCGCACGACACCGTCTGGGCGAGGTCGGATATCGACCTGGTCCTCGTCACCATCGACGACCGGAAGGTCGTGGGCGGGCACCGCGCACTCTATGCCGCCGGTGTGAACGTGCACGCGATCCTGATCCCGCGCACGGAGTTTCGAAAGACCGTCGAGGGTACGGCCAGCAACTCGTTCATGCACGCGTTCCTGGCCAGGGGGCGACTGCTCTACACCCATGACGAGACCATCGCCGGCCTCTGCGCCGCGCTGGAGGACATCGGCGAGCGCGATAGCCAGCTCCAGCTCCTCGGCGCGGCGACCGGCGCCCTCGCGTCGATCTACAAGGCGCACAAGTGGTTCCTCACCCGCGGTGACCTCGAATACACGGCCCTCTGGATCCTCTACGCGGCTACGCCGCTGGCGAGGATGGAGGTGATCGGGGCGCGGTTGATCGCCGACCGTGAGGTGATCCCGCAGGCGATGACGCTGAACCCGTCCTTCTTCAAGACCATCTACACGGACCTGCTCAACGCCCGGAAGACGCCGAAGGCGGTGAAGGCAGCGCTCGACGCCGTCGATGGCTATCTGGCCCAGCGCTCGACTACGGTGTTCGCCCCGCTGCTCGATCACCTGCAGCAGGTCGGCGAAGCGCGCTCCTCCACCGACATCGAGGATCACTTCGCGCGGAACTTCGGCATCGAAGGTGTGACCGCGGCCTGCGAGTACCTTGCCGATCGAGGGCTGGTCGGCAAAGCCTCGATCCCCATCCAGCTCACCAGACGGAGCAACACCACAGTGGAGGAGCTGGCCTTCTTCTCCCTGGCGGGAGCGCCGGGGGGGGGGCGCGATGGGCGTTAGGCGGCGGCAGCGCGACGCGCCCAGGGCGGCCGCGCGCACGACGATCGCGGTGAAGGGCGCCCGCGTGCACAACCTGAAGAACATCTCGCTGGAGATCCCGCGCGACCGGCTGATCGTGGTCACGGGGCTCTCGGGCTCGGGCAAATCGAGCCTGGCGTTCGACACCATCTACGCCGAGGGGCAGCGGCGCTACATGGAGTCGCTGTCTACCTTCGCCAAACGGTTCGTGTCGCAGGTGGCGAAGCCCGATGTGGACTTCGTGTTCGGGTTGTCGCCGGTGATCTCGATCGAGCAGAAGACGATCGCCAACAATCCCCGCTCGACCGTCGGCACCATGACCGACATCGCCGGCTACCTGAACCTCCTGTTCGCCACCATCGGGCAGCCGCATTGTCCACGGAGCCGGGAGATCACGCCCAGTCGGAGCTCGAGCCAGATCCTCGAGGCGATCCTCGCGCTCCCCGAGGGCACGGAGATCGAGCTGCGGGCGCCCGTGTTCGCCGTGTACGGTGAGGAGCTGGACTTCGTCTTCACCGAGGTCCGGAAGAAGGGATGCCGGCGCCTGATCATCGACGGCACGCCGGTGGACATCGCCGAAAAAGTCGAGCTGGACGAGGCGACGGTGCGCAGCATGGACGCGGTGGTGGACCGGTTCGTCGTCAGCCGCAAGCACGAGAAGGCCATCAAGGCGGGGATCGCCGCGACCCTGCTGGTGGGCGACGGGCTGATGCAGCTCCACATCGTCAGGGGCACGAGCAGGGCCGAGGCCGAGCGGTTCTACCGCGCGCTCTGCAGCCCGACGCACCATCTGGTCTACGGCGACATCCAGCCGGAGTACTTCGTCTTCAACAATCCCGAGAGCGCCTGTCGCACCTGCGGCGGCCTCGGCGTTCAGAAGCTCACGCACCCCGAGCTGCTGGTGCCCGACCCGAAGCGCAGCATCCGCGGCGGCTGCTTCGTGCGCGAGGCGTTCCGGTACAACCCGGACACCTGGGACGGACACATGATGTACAGTCTTGCGAAGGCGATGCGCTTCTCGCTGGATACGCCGTGGCAGGATCTGCCGGCCCGGGCAAGCGAAGCGATCCTCAATGGCATCGACCCCGAGAAGATCGTGTTGACCGCGCCCCCCGAAGCCAGGGTCAAGCGCGACGACGGAGAAGGGAAATCCGTCGGCTTCCACGGGATCGCGCGGCGGATCGAGCGCCACTACCGGCGCTATCGCCAGCGCGGTGAGGCCAGCTCCGGCATGGAGGAATGGCTCGACAAGGTGATGGTCGAGCACACCTGCCCCGACTGCAACGGCGCGCGCGTGCGCGCCACTCGCCTGCTGTTCACCGTCGCCGGCAAGACGATCCACGACGTCGGCCAACTGCACTTCGATGAGCTGCACGCGTTCCTCGGCACGGTCGCTCCCACCGGGCGCGGCGCCGACGCTGGCGGGCAGGTGCTCAGGGAGGTCCGCGGCCGGCTGGAGCTCCTGCTCGGCATCGGGCTCGACTATCTGAACCTGAATCGCCGCTCGGGCACGCTCTCGGGGGGCGAATCGCAGCGCATCCGGCTGTCCACTCAGATCGGCTCGGGGCTCATGGGGATGCTATACGTGCTCGACGAGCCCAGCATCGGGCTGCATCCCAAGGACAACGTGAAGATGATCGCCACGCTCGAGAGCCTGCGCGACATCGGCAACACGGTGATCGTCGTCGAGCATGACGAGGATACCATTCGGGCCGCCGACCACGTGGTCGAGATGGGTCCGGGGCCAGGGGTTCACGGCGGACGGGTGGTCGTGCAGGGGACGCTCGGCGACGTACTCGCCTGCAGGACCTCCCCGACCGGCCAGTTCCTCTCGGGACGACGGTCGATCGCGATGCCGGCGCGGCGACGGCCGGGCAACGGCAAGACGCTGATCGTGCGCGGGGCGCGCGAGAACAACCTGAAATCGGTGGACGTAACGTTCCCGTTAGGCACGTTGGTGGCGATCACCGGCGCCTCCGGCTCCGGCAAGAGCACGCTGATCAACGAGATCCTCTACAAGGCGTTGTGGAAGCGACTGGTAGATACGCGCACACTCCCGGGGGAGCATGATGGCGTGGACGGGATGGAATACGTCAACAAGGTGGTGAACATCGACCAGTCGCCCATCGGGCGAAACAGCCGGTCGAATCCCGCCACCTATGTCGGCTTCTACGACACCATCCGCGACCTCTTCACGGCGGCCGCCCTGTCCGTGGAGCGTGGCTACAAGCCGGGGCGATTCAGCTTCAACGTGAAGGGCGGCCGCTGTGAGGAGTGTCAGGGCGAGGGTGTGATCACCACCCAGCTCTACTTCATGCCCGATGTCGAGGTGCTCTGCGGCGCCTGCAAGGGCGCGCGTTTCAACAGTGAGACCCTCGAGGTCACCGTGCGTGGCAAGACCATCGACGACGTGCTGACCATGTCCGTCGAAGAGGGGGTGACCTTCTTCGCGACCGAGCCGGCGGTGGGGAAAAAGATCGAGGTGCTCGACGATCTGGGGCTGGGCTACCTGACCCTGGGTCAGTCGGCGACCACGCTCTCGGGCGGCGAGGC
Organism: Gemmatimonadota bacterium; assembly: GCA_030860435.1. Classification (GTDB taxonomy): domain Bacteria; phylum Gemmatimonadota; class Gemmatimonadetes; order Gemmatimonadales; family Gemmatimonadaceae. The sequence goes on from JALZIF010000084.1 coordinate 8,404, forward strand.
CCAGCGGATCAAGATCGCCGCCGAGATGAGCAAGCTCCAGCGCGCCAGGCACACGGTCTACATCCTCGACGAGCCGACTACCGGGCTCCACCTGGCTGACGTACAGCGGCTGCTCGAGTCGCTCAACCGCCTGGTCGACGCCGGCCACACGGTGCTCCTGATCGAGCACCACCTGGACGTGATCAAGACCGCCGACCACGTGATCGACCTCGGCCCCGATGGGGGCCACGCCGGCGGCCAGGTCGTGGTGACCGGCACTCCCGAAGACGTCGCGGCCTGCCGCGCCTCGCACACCGGCCGCTTCCTCAGGGCACGCCTCACCGCCTGACGAATACGTCGGCGCGCCTCGGGATGATCCGACGGTCGAGATCGCGCACGGAGTCGAGTCATGCGATGCTGCACCAGTGCGGCGGTCTCTCCACGCACCATGATAGCAGTGCAATACCATCGTGATGTAGTGCAAGAGAACAGCACGGACAGGATCAAAAGGATTTGGAGGATGTCTGGGACGGACCAGATCCTGTCCATCCTGTCCATCCTGTCGAGGTTCTGCCGTGGAACACGAGGCGGTGACTCGCATCATCATCGGCGGCGCGATGCGCGTTCACAACGTGCTCGGCCCCGGGTTCCTGGAATCGGTCTATCAGAAGGCGCTCGCCTGGGAACTGCGGACGAAGGGATTGGACGTCGAGAGCGATAAGCGACTACACGTGCGCTACCGTGACGCGCTCGTTGGCGAGTTCGCAGCCGATGTTGTGGTCAATGGGTGCGTGCTGATCGAAGTGAAAGCCGTTCGTTCACTCGCATCTGCTCACGAGGCACAGGTCGTCAACTATCTCACGGCGACCGGTATCGAGATCGGCCTGCTGCTCAACTTCGGCTCGGAGCGGCTGCAGTTCAGACGGAAGTGTCGGACATACCGGCCGGCGGGAAGAGCGAGACAGGATGGACAGGATGGGACCTGCCCTGCTTCGACGGCCTCATGATTCACACGGTCCCTTGCAACCTGCTCATCCTGTTCATCCTGTTCATCCTGTCAAAAACGCGATCACCAAGAAGCCCCGTGCTCGCGCTGTCGAGGCCCTTCGCACCGCCGGCGTGCAGCAGGCGCACAAGGACGCGCGTATCACCTTCACCGCGCTCACCCCCTGGCCCGGCGAGCTGGTCGCCGCCGAGGGAGGCTACATCTGCTACGGCAGCAGCTCGAGCGCGCGTGAGTAGCGGGGGCCGATGCGAACTGTGATGAAATCGCGACGATCGGTGGTCAGAACTCGGTAAACCTGGCGTCGCTCGGCAAGAGCGGCCACCGTGCCGTCGACCAATCCAAGATTGAGGTCCTTGAACTTCGCGTCGAGCTCGAGAGCTCGGACAAGATCGGAGGGGAGTGGGAATTCGTACTCGTAGCGGGTCCTCGGATCGAAGATCTCGGCGATCAGTTTGCGCATCGCGGTCCGCTGCTCTCGGAGGAAATAGTCGACTTCGGCGAGCACCAGCGCCGGCACGATGACGAGGCTCGCTGAGGTCAGAACAGTTTCGTATTCGGGAAGCTCGGTTCGTTGTCGGCGGTGCTGGCAAGCGCTCGGAGGAGTCCGCCCGTATCGGCGATGATCGGTCGACTCAACCTTCGAGGTCCCTGAACAGCTCCGACTCGTCTCCCAGCTTCGTGTCCGTGGACTCGAACAGCCGCGTCGCGGGTGGACGCCGGCCCGTGTAGTACCGGGAAGCGACGACGCGCAGACCCTTTCGAACGAGGTCAGAGGCGGAATGACCCGCCGCGCGCGCCCGCTTCAAGGCGCGCACATCCTCTTCGCTCAGGCGAACCGTCGTCGAGATCAATCGTGCCATACACTCTCCATTCAACGCATGACGCGCGTTCGCAACGGTCGCCGCCCCGGGGACGTCATCCGGCGATGGGGGTCATACAGCACGTTGCCAAAGTTCCTCCCCGTCATTTGCGAGAAGCAGAGCGACAGCCCTGCCCCGCTCTGCGGGGAAACAATCCCGTCGGGCGCGGAGGTTGCCTGACGAGAGGGCGACGCCGGCAGGCGTTCTCGCAAGGACAACCCGCCGCGCGCTCTCAGCCATCCAGCCCCATCTTCCTGAGC
>JALZIF010000089.1 GCA_030860435.1 Gemmatimonadota bacterium
GGTCGACGCGACCTGCTGGGCGAATGGGCGCGGCTACGGACGATTCGCGCGCGAGATGGTGCGCGCGATGGTCGCCATTGCCCCTGACGACGAGTGGATCCTCTTTGCGGACCCGCTTGCCGAAGAGCGCATCGACATTCGCGCTGGGAACGTGCGCGTCGTCCGCGTCCGGCAAGTCACCTCCCCGACGGTCGCCGCGGCGGCCGACGGGAGCCGCTCCCCGGCCGACATGCTCCGCTTCACGCGTGCGGTGTGGCGCGAGCACCCGGACGTCTTTTTCTCTCCGTCCGTCTACAGCTACTTCCCCCTCCCGCCCGGCCTGCCCGCGGTCGTCACGATACACGACGCGATCGCGGAGCGCTTTCCCGGGCTGACCCTCCCCTCGCGCCGCGCGCGGCTGTTCTGGGGGCTTAAAGTGGGTCTTGCGCTGCGCCAGGCGCGCCTCGTGCTCACGGTGTCCGAGTACGCCGCGCGCGACATCGCCCGCGTCATCGGCGTGCCTCCCGGCCGCATCCGGGTTACCGTGGAAGCGCCGGCGGCGGCCTACCGCCCGAGCAACGTAGCGGACATTGCGGCCGCCGCCGCTCGTGTCGGGCTGCCGGAGGGAGCGAGTTGGTTCGTGTACGTCGGCGGTTTCAACCCCCACAAGAACGTGGACACGATAGTCCGCTCGCACGCCGCGATCTCAGCAAGGCGGAATGGTAGCTCACCGTACCTGCTTCTCGTCGGGGCTGTGCAAGGCGATGTGTTCCACGGTGACCAGGGGCGGATCCGCGGCGCGATCGCCAAGGCCGGAACCGAGGGCACGGTCAAATGGACTGGGTGGTTGCCTGACGAGGAGCTTCGCCACCTGCTATCGGGCGCGACTGCGCTCGTGCTGCCGAGCGAGTGCGAGGGATTCGGCCTCCCCGCGGTGGAGGCGGCTGCGTGCGGCGCGCCGGTGATCGCGACGGTGGAGAGCCCACTACCTCAGGTGCTCGAAGGTGGCGGGATCTGGGTTCGTCCGCGCGACGAGATGGCGCTGTCGACAGCGATGCGCTTGCTCCTGGACGACCCGGCTCGCCGGGACGCGCTCGGCCGCCGCGCGCTCGAGCGGGCAGGCGCGTTGAGCTGGACGCGTGGCGCGCGGGTAGCGCTGGCGACGCTTTACGAGGCCGCGGCGTGAGGACTGCGAGATGAGCGGCCTGCGCTTCGCCTTCGTCACAACTTTCTACCCCCCGCACAACTTCGGAGGTGACGGGATCGGCGTGCAGCGATGGGCCCGTGCGCTCGTGCGGCGCGGCCACCACGTCACCGTCATCTGTGACACGGACGTCTACCACCTTCTCCGCACCGGCCCCGCGCCCGAGCACATCGATGAGGAGCCCGGAATCACCGTCCACCGGCTGCGGACCGCGGTGGCCCCGGTCTCCGTCCTGCTGACGCAACAGACCGGGCGGCCGGTGGTCAACGGAGCGCGCATCCGCCGCATTCTGGACGAGGGCCGGTTCGACGTCATCAACTACCACAACGTGTCGACGATCGGTGGCCCAGGGATACTCGACGCGGGATCGGCGATCAAGCTCTACACCGCCTGGGAGCACTGGCTCGTGTGCCCGACGCACGTCCTCTGGCGGCACAATCGCGAGGCGTGCCCGGCGCGCGAGTGCGTACGTTGCGTGCTGCATTACGGCCGTCCGCCGCAACTCTGGCGGTATACGGGTTACCTCGCCCGCCAACTCGCGAAGGTGGATGCCTTCATTGCGCTGAGCCGATTCAGCCGCGCGAAGCATCGCGAGTTCGGATTTCCGCGCGACATGGACGTGATCCCCGGCTTTCTCCCGGATCCGGAGGCGGGCGAGAGCCCGGCGTGGGGGCCCCCCCCCAACATCGATGATCGCCCAAGAGGCTCCAACTCGCACCATCGATCCGCCGCGAACGACACCGATTCCCCGCACCACCGCCCATACTTCCTCTTCGTCGGCCGGCTCGAGCGCATCAAAGGTCTCGACGACGTGATCCCGGTCTTCGAGCGCTACCCCGAGGCGGACCTCCTCATCGCCGGCGATGGCACCTACCGCGCCACCCTCGAAGGAATCGCCAGGGGCAATCCGCGCGTCAAGTTTCTCGGCGCGCTCCCCGAGGGGGCGCTGGGGCGCTACTATGCGCACGCCGTCGCGTCACTCGTGCCCACCGCGGGCTTCGAAACGTTCGGCTTCGTCGTGATCGAAGCGTTCCGCCGCGGCACCCCGGTGATCGCGCGGCGCATCGGGCCGCTGCCCGAGTTGATCGAGCAGTGCGGCGGAGGGATGACGTTCGGAACGCCCGAGGAGCTGGCTCAGGCCATGCGGCGCCTTCAGCACGAGCCCGGCCACCGCACGGCGCTGGCGCGCGCCGCTTATCATGGCTTCCTCACGAACTGGACCGAATCCGCCGTGCTCCCGAGCTTCTTCGAGTTGCTCGATCGGGTTGCACGCGCGCGCGGAGAGGTGGATATTCTACGCGCGCTCGACGCTGGCAGGGCCGCGTGAAAGCGATCCTCACCTACCATTCGATCGACCCGTCCGACTCCCCAGTCTCCGTAGACGAGACGACGTTCCGGCGGCACGTGCGCTGGCTCGAGTCAGGTTCGGTACGCGTGGTTCCGATCCCGGAATTGATGCGGCTCCCGCCGGAAACCGACGCCGTCGCCCTCACCTTCGACGATGGCTTCCGGAACTTCGCGACCGTGGCGGCGCCGCTGCTGCTCGATAGTGGGCTCCCCGCGGCGGTGTTCGTCGTCTCCGAGCGCGCGGGTAAGACGAACGCGTGGAGCGGCGTTTCCGACGGCAAGGTGCCGACCCTTCCTCTCCTGGACTGGGGCGAGCTCAGCGATCTCGCCGAGCGGGGAGTCGAGCTCGGCGCACACACTCGCACGCATCCGCGTCTCGGCGAGCTCTCCGCAGCCGCGCAGCGCGACGAGATCGCTGGCTCCGTGGAGCGCATCGCCGCCGAGACGGGACACCGGCCGCGGGGCTTCGCCTACCCTTACGGCAGCGTAAGCGACGAGACGACCGCGGCCGTCGCCGAGTCGTGCGAGTGGGCATGCACGACCGAGCTACGTCCGCTGAACGCCGCCGAGTGCTCACACCGGTTGCCGCGGCTGGACATGTTCTATTGGCGCGCCCCCGGACGCCTCGAGGCATGGGGCACGCCGCGATTCCGGCGCTACCTCTGGCTCCGCGCGGGCGCGCGACGAGTACGCCGTAGCCTTGCCGCCGTGACGGAGCGCATATGAGGCCAGTGCGTCCATACATGTCCGTAATCGTACCCGCCCACAACGGGGCCGGCGTCCTTCCGCGGGCGCTCGGCGCGCTGGCGGCCAGCGACTTCCCGCGCGAGTGTTGGGAACTGGTAGTCGTGGACGATGCCAGCATTGACGACACCTCGCTCGTCGCCGCTCGCTACGCGGACACAGTCGTGCGCTTGCCGGGCAAGCCGCACGGGCCGGCGTATGCACGGAACCGCGGCTTCGAGCTGGCGCGCGGCGAGGTCGTTGTGTTCGTAGACGCCGACGTCTGCGTGCACCGCGATACGCTGCGTCGCTTCGCGCACGTCCTGCATTGCGAGCCGGACGTCGCCGCCGTCTTCGGGTCGTACGACGCGGAGCCGGAAGGGAAGGGAATCGTATCGCAGTACCGGAACCTGATGCACCATTACGTCCATCACCGTAACGCCGGGGAGGCGGAGACGTTCTGGGCCGGGTGCGGCGCCGTGCGGGCCGCTGTCTTCGACGAGGTGGGGATGTACGACGAGTGGCACTACTCGCGACCCCAGATCGAGGACATCGAGCTCGGCCAACGTATCCGCGCCCGTGGGCACCGCATCGTGCTTCGTCCCGAAATCCAGGGGAGCCACCTCAAGCAGTGGACCTTTCGTCAGGTGGTGCGCACCGACCTGCACGACCGCGGCGTGCCCTGGACGCGGCTCCTCATCACACAAGGTCAGGCTATCAAGAGCCGCGCTCTCAACCTCCGCACGATCGAGAAAGTGAAGACTGCGCTCGTCGGGCTGTCGCTCGGGGGCGCGTTTGCCGCAGCCGTCGCGATGGACGCACGTTGGCTAGCGGCCGCAGCCCTCCTTCTCTTTCCCGTGCTCGCGAGTAACGCGGCGATGTACGCCTTCTTCTTCAGGCGGCGCGGAATTCTGTTCACGCTGGCCGTGGTGCCGCTCAACCTCGTGTACTACGTGGTGAACGCGGTTTCCTTCGCCTTCGGGTGGCTGCTGCACGAGACGGTCGGCGCGCCCCGCCCCGACCCGACGGTCGAGGCGTTCGCCGAGGTGGGGATCGAGACCTGGCCGCCAATCCCGTCGAAGCGCCGAGTGAGCGCGTAAGCGCGCGGCAACCAGGAGATCATGATGACTCACGCCGACACCTCCCGGGCGCGCGACGACGACGCGATATCGCTGCGACTGGCGCTAGCGTTCGCGCCTGTGCACAAGCGGGCGTTCGGCATCGCCATCGGAACGGCGACGGGACTGGTCCTCTTCGCCATCACCGTCGCGGCGCTCTTCCACCGGCGCGCCGATGTAGCCTTCATGGCGCTGCTGAGCGAGTACTTTTACGGCTACACTGTCTCCTGGCGAGGCGCGCTGATCGGGCTCGCCTGGGGGCTCGCTGTCGGGTTCGTGGCCGGATGGTTCATCGCGTTCTGCCGAAATTTCGCGCTTGCGGTCTCCATTTTCATCTCGCGCACGCGCGGCGAGCTGGCACAGACTGCCGACTTCCTCGACCACATCTGAACCGAGGCCGTACACGAACATGGCCACTGGCTCGTACGACAATCCGAATCCGCCGCAAGACGAGCAGGAGCTACAGACTGCCCTCCTCCGCCTGAACGCCCGGGCCTGGGGGATTGCGATGGGCCTTTTCCTCGGCTTCGGCATCTTTCTCGCCACGAACTTTCTCGTGCTCAAGGGCGGCCCGCGGGTCGGGCAGCACCTCGAGCTCCTCCGCGTGTTCCTCCCCGGCTACCGCGTCACCTTCGTGGGGAGCGTCATCGGCTTCGTCTACCTCTTCGTCGTCGGCTATATCCTGGGCCGACTCATCGGAGCCGTGTACAATCGCCTGGTCGAGACCGGACGCTGATGGCGGCTTCGGTTTCTCGCGTAGCGGTCGTCGGCTTGGGCAACGCCGGCCACACCCTGCATCTGCCCGCGCTCGCCGGGATCTCGTCGGCATCCGTCGTCGGCGCGGTCGACGTTGATGCCGGCCGCCGCGCGCGGGCGGCAGCCGCGTGGAAGGCTCCGGTCTTCGAAGACTTCGATGCGATGCTCGCGCAGGCTCGCCCGGAGGTTGTCGTCATCGGCACGCCGCCGCAAACGCACGCCGAGTATTGCCTGCGTGCGCTGGAGGCGGGCGCGAATGTAATCTGTGAGAAGCCGTTCGTCTCGAGCCTCGAGGAGGCGGACCGGGTGATCGACGCGGCCGCGACGGCGGGACGACGCGTCGCGCTGAACCACGAATTCCGCGAGATGCCGATCTTTCGCGCCGTTCGCGACCATGCGAAGGGCGTCGTTTTCGCGCAAGCCTGGCAGCTCATGGACCTCCCGCCGTGGGCCGAGGCGAACTGGCGGAGCCAGATGCTCACGCGCACGCTCTACGAGGCCGGCGTCCATCTGGTGGACTACATCATGGCGCTGTTCGGCGAGAAGCCGCACGCCGTCTCGGCCACGATGAGCACGTGCGGTGTGCGCGATGAGGAGAGCGACGCCGTCGCGCTCGTGACGCTCGAGTTCTCGCGCGGGCGACTCGCGCAGATCGTGCAGAACCGGCTGTGTAAGGGAGAGACGCAATACTTCGAGGTCCGCGCCGACACTCCGGCCGCCTCGTATCGTGCCTCGTTCGGCGGCCGGGCCCGCCTCTCGGCGGGAATGCTGCGCAGCACGCGGCCGCACGTCCGGCTGGAGTACGGCGTCTCCGGGCTCGCGTGGAAGGAGGTCGGGCACGAGCGCACCGTCATCGAAAAGAATCCAAAGGATCCAGCGATGCTGGCGACGCGCATCCTCTTCGAGAAAACGCTGAGCGCCTTCCGCGATGGCGGCGTGCCGCCGGCGAGCGCAGAGGACGGGCGCGATGTGCTCGAGGTGATCGCTGCCTGTTACCACGCGGCGGCCACGGGGCGGCGCGTCGCGCTCGCCGACATTGAGCTTCGCGAGCTAGCCGGGTTGGCGATGGGGGAGCTGCCGGTCGCGTGACCGGTGGCCTTCACGCACTCCCCCGCTCTCGAGCGACGGTGTCCGCGGCTCTTCCCACCCCCGCCCCCCCCCCTGGCGGCTCCCCGCCTCCAGCCGCACCTCTCTCCATCCTCCACCTCGTCGCGCCCGGCGCGGCTGGCGGGATCGAGAGCGTCATCCGCTCGCTAGCGCTCGGACACGCAGCACGCGGGCACACGGTGCGCGTCGTCGGCGTGATCGAGAGCTCGCAGGGGACCGAGAGCGGCGAAAACCACCCGTGGCTCTCGGCGCTGCACGACGAGGGCGTCGAGACAATCCCGCTCCGCATCGCGGGGCGCCAGTATCTCCGCGAACGTGCACTCGTGGCCGAGCTCTGCCGGCGCGTTGCGCCGTCGGTCGTCCACTCGCACGGTTACCGGCCTGACGTCATCGGCGCGGGCGCTGCGCGCGTGCTCGGCGTGCCGACGGTGACAACCGTGCACGGCTTCACCGGGGGCGGGTGGAAGAACCGCGTCTACGAGCGAGTCCAGGAGCTCGCGTTCCGCCGTTTCGATGCCGTGGTCGCGGTCTCGCGCCCGCTCGTCGAGCGCCTCACCGCCGCTGGCGTTCCGCGCGACCGCCTCCACCTTCTTCCGAACGGGTTCGATGCCGGATCGGAGCGCCTGGACCGCTCGACCGCCCGCCGAACGCTCGGCGTTCCGGAAGACGCGTTCCTGATCGGGTGGGTCGGGCGGCTGAGCCGCGAGAAGGGCGCCGACATCCTTCTCGATGCCCTGGCGCTCCTCGGCGATCGACAGGTCGTGGCGTCGTTCCTCGGCGATGGAAAGGAGCGCCAGGCGCTCGCTGCGCGGGCGGTCGCGTCAGGTATCGATGACCGCGTGCGCTGGCACGGCCTCGTGTTGGAAGCCGGTCGCCTCTTCGCCGCCTTCGACGTGTTCGCGCTCAGTTCACGCACGGAGGG
>JALZIF010000223.1 GCA_030860435.1 Gemmatimonadota bacterium
AGCATCCCTTCCAGCAGCTCGTAACGCTGCCCGTCCTCCGGGAATGCGCGAAGGTCGTCGGTCGTGAACGTCGGCAACGGCAGCGGCATGGCCATAACGTGGCTCCTCGGCGAACGATAGCGCAAGGCGGCATGCGGCACGATGGGTTGCAGGCACCGATACCGAGGAACCGAAATCCCGCCGGTTGTATCGGTGAGCGTTGCCCAGCAGCCGGGATTCAAGCCCGGCCGCCGGCCGCCATTGACGGCCCGTCGCCTCCAACCAAAGTTGACCGCTATGACTCGGACGCGGTTGTTCGCACTGCTCTGCCTGCCGGCCATGGGCGCATGCACGTTGGCAGGAACGCCTTCGCGGAGCGTCCTCCTCCCCGCGAAGATTTCGACGCCGTTCAGTGCGCCGACGGCGATGCACCGTGCGCCGATCCCTACGCAGGCGGTTCCGGTTGGCGGAGACATCGCGCTCGCCATCGAGTTGCGGCTCGCCGAGCTCGAGCAGCGCGGCGGGGCTTGTTCCGAATATGCGTCGGTAATGGAGCGCTCTTATCGGCAGGGGCGCATCGTGATCCGGCCGTTCATGTGGCGTGCAGAAGGACGCCTCGTGTCGGCGCAAGGGACGCCCGACGGGGACATAGTGCTTGCCCGCGACATCGATCCGGCGAGGCCCGGGCGGAGGCCATGTACGATGAGCTCGTCGAGATGATGTACCGGCATGCGAGGTAATCGGTGGGAGATCCACGGCCGGGCGAGCGGCGTAATAAAGGGTAAGGTGTTCACTTAACTCCCGGCCGTTTCCTCTGGAGGTCGCATGAATCGCACTAGTTTCCTGATCCCCTTCCTTGCCCTAGGCGCCGCCTGCGCCGAATCGTCGAATCCGTCGTCCCTCGACATGTCAGCCGCCCCGCCCGAGCTGTCCGCCGCGCGGAAGGCGACCCGCGCGGGTGATGGGGACCTCATCTACGGCCTCACCGCCGACAACTCGCTCATCTCGTTCCGGAGCGGGAAGCCGAATCGGGTACTCTCCAACGTCGCCATTTCCGGCGCCGCCGAGGGCCTGATCGGCCTCGACTTCCGGCCGAGCGACAAGATAGGTACGAGCGACAAGATCGGGCTGCTGTACGGCGTAGGCGTGGGCGGCCGGATCTACACCATTGATCCCGGCACCGGCCAGGCGACGTTCGTGGCGCAGATGACGGTGGTCCCGGCTGGCAGTGCTTTCGGCGTTGGGTTCAATCCAGTCGCCGATCGCCTCCGGATCCACAGCGAGTCGAACCAGAACCTGCGCCTTCCCGTGGAGAGCTTCGCCGGCGCCATGCCTCCTATCGTCGCTGGCGCGACGGTGGTCGACGGTGTCCTGGCCTATGCGGCGGGCGACCGTAACTTTGGCGTCGATCCTTCGATCACGGCGACCGCGTACACGAACAGCAACGCTACTGCCACGACGACCGAGCTGTACGCCATCGATTCCGAGCTCGACGTGCTGGTCGAGCTCGCGTCACCCAACAATGGCATGCTGACCACCGTCGGCTCGCTGGGCGTTAACACCGGCACAGCGGCTGGGTTCGACATCGTCGGCACGGCTGATGGTATCGCATACGCGGCGTTCAGCGATTCGCCGTCTGGCAAGTCTACCCTTTACTCGATCGACCTCGACACCGGCGTCGCCACGCGGCTCGGACTCGTCGCGCAGGGCAACTCCTATCTGATAGGGATTGCCGTGGCGCCGTAACGGTTGGCGCTTTCCCCAATCGATTGAGGACTCCGCGCGCCAGCCGCGCGGAGTCCTGTCGTTTCCGCGTCCCGGAAGACGAGTTGGCTTACCCAGCTCGCGCTTGCATTACCGATACCAGTGGTGGAAGTGCCGCGCCTTTCCCAGGCGCCCCGCCTCACGAGGAAGCCTGGGTCGCTCCGCGGCGCGCCGTTTCACTCTCGCTGGCCCTCGGCCTCGTCACCGGACTCGCCGCGGGCCTGGTCGTCGGACCGTTCACGGTAACGCTGAGTCTGGCGCGCCGGTGGGGGCAGCATGTGTGGACCTCGGCGCAGATCGAGCTGGCCGTTGTGATGGGCATCGCAACGCGGACCCGGCGAAGCACCCCGACACGGAAGATCCCGAGGCGAAGTCCAGGATCGACTTCGACACCCCGCAGCAGGGTGGCATTTAGGCGCGTCGCTCGCTCTCAGCTAAACCCACGCGTGAGCGGATGAAGCCTGCCGCGAGCAGCCCGGCATTGCTGGCCGCGCCTCGCACGCTCGAGGGGCGCATGCTTCGAGACGCCAGAACGCACGAACGTGGGCCGGTCCACGTTCTATGCGCACTGTAGCGACAAGGACTCCAAGCGAAGTGAATCGATGACACCGCCCTGCCCCCGGCGCGCGATGGTTCCACCGACCATCCAGCGTTGGAGGCCCCAGAACGTCCGCATTACTCACACTCGCGCCCACGCATCCCGGAGTCGGTGAAGTAGAGGCGCATCACGAATCACGACGATCGCTGCTCGATGGTGAACTTCGACCCTGACTCGGCACACCAATCCGCTGCCGTGCTGAAGGCGATTGTTCGGGTTAGGGGCAACAAGGCTGGGGTCTACGGCACAGTCATTCGACGCGGGCAGCTCGCGGTTGGGCAGTCCGTATTCTTCGAGTCGGCCGCCGAGCATCGAAAGCGCCCGTGAGTCGACCGTGCGGTCTCGCGCCTGAGCAGCCAGGTTGATGGGTAACAAAAGTGTCCGGCAACATGGGTAACACTTGTGGCGGGTCACCCATGAATGATGCAGTCGCGCTCGTCCATCGTATCAATGAGCACGGTATTGAAGTAGATCCCGTCATCGGTTTCCTCCAGGCCGATCGGTTGATCCGCCAGCGCATTGGCGATGTAGATGAGGCGGCGCTGGAAGCGGAACGTCCCGGCCGTCGTCACCTTCTTGATCAGGAAGTGGCCCGGGTACTCGAGGGTCGGCAGTCGCTGGGGGTAGGCGCGTGAAGAGGCGCAGTAGTGCGAGGCCGGCGTGTCCAGCTGCAGCCACTCGCGGGGGCGTACCGTGTTGAACTCCGTCCGAAACGCATCGAACACGCGCTGCTGGGCGACGCATGTCCGCTGGACGGTTTGGTCGCCTGCCGCTTGAGCGTGCGATGCATGCGTTCGTGCGCGCCGATGTCAGAAGGTCAGCCACGATACCTCGTGCGATATTCGTGCTGGTTAAGGCGGGACGCGCTGCGGCAGCGCTGAGAGTGAGCAGGCTCGGCGACATGCCTCTGCGCTCGAGTTCCTGATACATGGACATCAGCCGCCGCCGCATCAGAAACCCATCCAGTAGCTGGCCTTGATCAGGAAAACGTTGCGCGCGGGCGCACGGAATAGCGCGCGTGCGTCTCGCGCCAAGTCGAAGTCGCCGATCATCGCCTCGTCCTCCGCCTGGCGCTGCCAGACGAGGAAGAGAGCGGAACCCGGCCGGTACTCCCACCGGAAGACCGAATTGCCGATGAGGGACCGGAAGTTGAAATCGAGGTCCCTGAACGAATGGTCGGTCGTCCCGTTGCCGTCGAAGTCGATGTAACGCGTCCCGTCGGGCGATCGGCAGGTACGACCGCTGACACACCCCGGCGCAGCGGGACCGGCTGAGTACACGCCTTCCTGGAACTCGTCGAAGGCGAAGCTGCGCGCTCGAGCCAACTGCTTGTAGGTGAGGAAATCTCCGGATGAGAGCAGGGGCTGCGCGAAGAGTTGCAGCGTCATGCGCGGAGAGAAGGTCACATTGAGCCGCGTCTCGAGGCCCAACTCGCGGCGCTTGAGCTCGGCGAACAGATAGCGCGTGCCGAAGGTCGGCGCGTAGGGCAATGCAGCCGACTTACCGACGAATTGCGCGCCGAGCCGCGACTGCTCGAAGGTAGGTTCGACGGTGACTTCGACGCGCGGCGATGGACGCATCGCGATGGCGATGCCAAACTCCTCGCGACGCGACGCCCGCATCGCCTGCCGTGAGATCTCCATCGAGGGCGCAACCGAAATGCGCCGGCGCCCATCCGTCCGGAGATCGACACTCCACTCCATGCCTCGCGGCGCGAGCATCATCGGCCCGCCGCGCGTACCATTCCGGTCCGTCAGTTCCGGGCGGAGCGAGAGCCGCGTTCCCACTCCCCAATAGTTCAGGAGGGTTGCATCGGCAAATAGGTTCACGGAGCCCGACACGTGCGCGCTGCCCCATGAGGAAGCCGTCCAGGGCCGGTCAAGTGCCTCGTGCGACCAGTTGTGAAAGGTGAACGCGGCGATGCGATACGAACGCAAACGCTTGCCGGGCACGATCTCCCGGTACTGGACGCGGGCGCCCGCGTCGAGCACCTCCTGGCGACCGCTGAATCCCAGTTCATTGACCTCGAACGTGGGCGTGACCTCCGCCGCCCAGATCGCGCCGGTCCAGTGATCTCCCCGGCGCTTGTCGAGGGTCATCCGCCAATCGACACCGGCAAGCGAGGTCGCAGTCGAATCGACCCGGAGACGCGTGGCATCCGGGCGCTGTAGGAAGTGCGTGCTCGAACGCTGGATGCGGATCATCGCCGTGGAATCGCCGCGCACGAGACTCCCGGCAGCATACCCGGTGAATCCGTACGTTCGATTCGCCCATTGGTGCTCCCAGTCGACGCCCGCGCTGTAGGCGTCGGAGGCCAGGAAAGAGAACGAGCGGTCGCCGGGCAGTTGCCGCGCCTGATAGGTGGCGATGGCGCCGACAGTAGACGCGCCGTTGTTGAAGTCCTGTCGTGCGCGCACCGCGTTGTGGATCGCGCGCGGCTCGGCGAGGAACGATATGATTTCGTCCGTCGCGTTCCTGTAGGCGCGTCCCCTGGTCTGGTCGGTCAACGCGGTGATCACGCCGACGGAGAGGGCGCCGGCGGTCCGTCCCGTGATCTTGGCGGCGCCGAGGATCCTCGTGGCTTCCGGGACATGCACGAAGTCCGCGTCCAAGGGCGACCCTCCGGTCGGCCTCCGGCCAATGCGGCGGCCGTAGAAGAGCCGATTGTTCCCGCCGGACAGGGTGAAGTCGAAGATGCGCGCGTCCTCCACGAAAAAGGGCCGCCGTTCCTCGAAGAAGGTCTCGAAGGCCGAGAGGTTGATCACCGCCGGATCTGCCTCGACCTGACCGAAATCCGGATTGATCGTCGCGTCGAGCGTGAATGACGACCCGAGCCCGTACTTCATGTCGATCCCGACGCGCTTGTCCGCGCTCGATCCGTCCTGGAACGGGTTACCCGGTTCGGCGGGCTCGAACCGGCCTCCGGCAACGATGTAGGGCCGCAACTCGATGCGCCGCGGCGCGTGTTCCGAGCGAAGGCCCGTTAGCGTGCCGAACTGGGAGACCTGTCCGCGCTGCAACGCCGACATCAGCGCGAAGTGCGTCTCCTCGTTCGTGCGGGATCGTCGGCGCACGAAGTTGACTCCCCACGTCTGTTCCCCGCCTGACGTCTGGTAGCGCAGTTGCGAGAGCGGAATCCGAATCTCTACGGTCCAGCCGAGCGAGTCGAGCCGAACGGCGGACGACCAGACGGCGTCCCAGGCGCCGTCGCTCTCGGTGTCGTTGTAGAGGTATTCGTCGCGCTGCACGTTCGCAGCGCTGACGATGAACGCGTACCCGGTGCGCCGATCCATCCGTGGATCAAAGCCAACCGCAAACCAGTCAGCGTTGCCTACGTCGTCACGCCGCACGAACTGCCGGGCGATCGTCCGCGGCTCTGCATCAAACATGCGCGCCCCAATGTAGATCGCATCGTCGTCGTAGAGCACGCGGACCTCGGTCGCGTGTTCAGCGGGGTTTCCCTCGATCGGGTCTTTCTGAACGAACCCGCCTGCGACAGTCGCGCGCTTCCACGCTTCGTCGTCGAGACGGCCGTCAATGGAGACCGGAGCATTCCGACGAGCGGCTTCAACGGTCGGACGCGCCGATGTCGGTGCGGACGGTCCAGCGCCAGCCTGTGCCGGGAGCGGACGCGTCTGAGGAAGAAGGGCGAGCACGAGCATGGTGGTCGTCAGTATCCGTACGTGCATTACCCCTTGACCCTTCCTTCCGCTCGGAGTCCGAGCGCAATGGGTGAGAATTCCAAGCCGCCAGTGCCATAATTCGATACGCACACGTACGTCAAGGCGCTGAGGCGCGCTGTCAGGCAACATCGCGCATTGACCCTCGGCGTACGCGTGTCGATCTGCCGAGGCGCCGGCATACCTCCACCATCTGTTCAGCAGAAGCTGGCGTTAGACGCAAATTGCGCGGCAGCGAATGCTTGACGCAATTCGCCGCGTCTACGAGACATACGGCTTCGTTCCGGTCAACACTCCGGCGATCGAATACCTGAGCGTCTTGACTGGGTCCGCAGGCAACGAAGCTCAGAGCTCAATCTTTCGGGGTAAGGGGCCTGACGAGGACCGTCTTGGCCTGCGATTCGACCTCACGGTTCGCTGTTTCGTCTGGTAGCGCAATATGCCGAGTTGCCACGGTCGTTTCGGCGATATCAGGTCTCGCCCGTGTGGCGTGCCGACAAGCCCGGGCCCGGCCGTTTTCGCGAGTTCACTCAGTTTGATGTCGATTCCGTCGGCGTGCCGTCGGAGCTCGCGGACACAGAGATTTGGCGCGGTTGGTGACGCACACCACGGACAAGCACCAGGTGATGACCCGCTACTACGGCTGGTACGCTAGTCGGCCGCGCGGCGAGCGAAAGCAGCTCGCGACTGTGGCGGGCCCGGTTCCGATGCCTAGCGAGAGGCGCTCCCGCTTGGCGAGGCCCGCCTGCGGTGGGCCGAGCTTCTCCGCCGGGTGTTCGAGGTCGACCCGCTCAAGTGCCCAGCCTGCGGGGCCGAGACGCGAATCGTTGCGTTCATCACCGAGTGCGCGGTGATCGATCGGATCCTGACCCACTTGCGCCGAACGCGCGAGGCGGCGCGGGGACCGCCCGGGGCCACGCCGGTGCGGCCGCGGCGGACCACTCCCAAGGCGCGCGCTCCGGCGTAGAGTCCCTTTCTTCGCAGCTCGGGCTGCCGCTCGGGAGGTTGCTCACGCCCGGCGGTCTCCGAGAGCGCCTGTCGGCCGTGTGGTAGCCGAGCACTCGGTCCCACAAGGCGACGCAAAGGGACCAGGGACCCCCTCGTGAGCCAGAGGCGGGCCGGCGGTCCCCCTCGAGGGCCCGAGGGGCGCTCCCCGTTGCATTGCCGGCCCGGGCCCGGGCGTATAGTTCCGGGCACGCAATTCAAATTCCTATCGCGTCCTCAGCCCGCCGTGCAACCCCCATTTACCGGGCACGCGCCCGGCGGCGTCAACCCGTTGTACGTCTGCCGGCACCGCGCGTTGCTCTGGAAGATGTTGGTGGCGGTGAGGTCCGGTGCGTTGAACGTCGGCGCCAGCCACATCGCGTTGATCCCGTAGTACGCGCTGTTGGTGATCCGGCTGTTGGTGATCAGG
>JALZIF010000232.1 GCA_030860435.1 Gemmatimonadota bacterium
GCGAATTGCTGCCTGACGCGCAGCGACTCACGCCGTTCGGGGTCCGCTTGCGCGCGTCCTCACTCGACGAACTCCCTGAGCTGCTCAACGTGCTCCGAGGTGAGATGAGTCTCGTCGGCCCGCGGCCATTGCTCGTGCGGTACATCCCCCGATACTCGGAACGCCACCGCCGCCGCCATGACGTGCGCCCCGGCGTGACTGGACTTGCCCAGATTTCCGGACGCAACGCGCTCACGTGGCCGAAGAAGCTCGACCTTGACGTGAAGTACGTGGAGACGTGCTCGCCGGGACTGGACATCAAGATTCTCTGGCGTACCGCTCGCGCCGTGCTCCGCCGGGAGGGGATCAACGCCGCCGGGGAGCCCACGATGCCGGAGTTCACAGGGTACGACTGACTGCCGGCTCGGCGAGTGCGGTGCGCAGCGCGTCGAGGACACGCTCTTGCTGCTCCGTCGTCAGGCTCGACGACGATGGCAGGCATAGCCCGATCGCGAAGAAGCGCTCCGCCACCGCGCCGCCGACGGCCTCCGCACCAGCGAAGAGCGGCTGAGTGTGCATCGGCCGCCACACCGGACGGCACTCGATGTCGCGCTCCCCCAGCTCACGGACGATGTCCTGGGGGCGTACGGAGGTCGCTTCCGGATCGAGACGCACCACAGTCAGCCAACGAGAATGCATCCCCCAAGACGCCTCTGGCTGCAGCGACACGCCAGGGGTCTCGCGCAATCCCTCTGCGTATCGGTGGGCAACCGCGCGTCGGGCAGCGACACGCTCGTCGAGCACTCGAAGCTGGCCTCGTCCGATTCCGGCGAGCACGTTACTCATCCTGTAATTGTAGCCAAGCTCGGCGTGGACGTACTCCACTGCCGGTTCGCGCGACTGGTTTGCCCACTTCCGCATTCGCGCGATCGCGTCCGGATCGCGGGCGATGACCATTCCTCCGCCGGTGGTGGTGATGATCTTGTTTCCGTTGAAGCTGAGGATCGAGTAGTCGGCGGTCGTCGCCGTCTCGCGGCCCTTGTACGTTGCGCCGAGCGATTCAGCGGCGTCCTCGGCGAGCGCGACACCATACTCGCGACAGAGTGTGAGAATCGCGTCAATGTCGGCGTGCTGGCCGTAGAGGTGTACGGCGATGAGCACTTTCGGTAGGCGCCTTTGCTTCGCAGCCTCACGGAAGTGCTCGGCTACGAGTGCCGGATCGATGTTCCCCGACTCGACATCGCTGTCGATGAAGACCGGCGTGGCGCCCTGGTAGAGGATCGGGAAGATCGAGCCCGCGAAGGTGAGCGTCGATACCGCGACGCGGTCTCCCGGGCCAACGCCGAGGTGGCGCAGGACGAGATGGAGCGCCGCGGTTCCGCTCGTCACCGCGAGGCCGTGCACGCCGCGACCGAGCCGCTGCGCGACCTCACGCTCGAAGCCATCTACGTTAGGACCGATCGTAGAGAGCCAGTTCGATCTGAAGGCCTCCTCCACGAAGCGCATCTCGTCGCCGCCCATGTGCGGGACGGAGAGGTAAACTCTCGACTGGGTCAACGTCGCAGCGGCTGTGCCGGAACGCCCGCGACGACGGCGGCCGGAGCGACATCGCGGATGACGACGGCGCCCGCGCCTACTACAGCGCCGTCGCCCACCGTGACACCAGGGAGGATGATCGCCCCGGTGCCGACGTGCGCGTCATGGCCGACCCGCGCCGCGCCGGCGAGGCGAACTCCGGGCGAGAGGTGAGCGTTTCGTCCAATAACGCAGTCGTGCTCCACGATGGTTCCTGTGTTGATGATCGCGTCAGCCCCGACGCGCGCGTTCGCGTTGATCACGCACGCCGGCATCACGACGGCCCCGTCGGCAATCGTGACGTTCCCCCCGATCACGACGCTCGGATCCACCAGCGCCGCGGGCGCACAGGGAAACCGTTCCCGCATCTCGCGGCGCGTGAGGAGGTCGCCGAACGCTAGACAGACGGCCAGGGAGGGGTCAAGCTGCTCCACTGGCCGGTAGGTCGTCCCGAGCGGGAATGCAGCGAGATCGGGCGCCCGGTTGCACCAGAGCGTAATCTCGCCGATTCCACCACGCCGCGCGACATCCGCGACGACCGACGCGTGGCCCCCGCCGCCGATCAGATGGAGCACGTGACCACCGCGTCCGTTTCGCCTAGGGTCAGCGCTGCAAGCCAATCTGTGGCGCGGCGGTCGCCGAAGCCCGTCGCGATGCGCATCATGCCACCACGAAGGCGCCCCTCGACGCGAACGGATGTCGCGGGGCGCTTCGCGGCGTAGTGCTCGGAGATCCAGCCTTGCACGGAGCCAGGATCGCCAGCACGGTCGGTCCTCGTGACGGGCACCGATGCGGCGACCGCGACCTCGTCCGGCGGTCCGTCGATGAGCCAGCACAGAGCAACGGGTACCTCCAGCTCCGGCGGCGCCGAGATCTCATCCAGCACGCTCACTCCGGAAGGGCCCACCTCACAGTGGCGAAGGTGGCGAATCCCCTCCCGCGCCCACGATCGATTCTCCAGGGTCACGCGTACCGTCTCTCGGTTGTGGCTCGTCTCGAGGACCCGTGCCTCGGGCCAACCGAGCCAGAGAAAGCGCGGACCTCGACGCGCCGCCGGACGCCCGGGTAAGCTGACCGTGTTATGGGCTTCTGCGGCCGCCAGCCCGTTGTTCCATGGCGGATCTGCCGCATAGCGGTAGGTGCCCGCGTCCGTCGCGACCAGCCGGCCATCGATCCACACGTCGACGTGCAGCGGGTCGATGTGCCCTGGCCGCGAGCGATAGGCGCCAGCACGCGCGAAGAGGCGAGCGCCGCCGGTGTCGATCATCACCCAGCCGGATGGCCCGGAGCGAACCGACCATCCGTCGCGTGCAGCGTCCAGCTGCGGCCGCAGAGCGCCAAGCCACGCCAACGTCTCTTCGTCAGGCGTCAGACGCGCTGGCAGTCCAGCGCCAAAAACGGATCCCGCGGCGGTCAGCCCCGGAATGAAATCCCGGTAGGGTCGCGTAGACAGCGGTAGCACATACGCCCCATCGTTCGCGCCATGGAGCGGCGGCTCTCCGGTACTCGGCTCGACGCACGCGGCGATGAGCGCCACGGCGGCCCGGATGCGTGTGAGAGCTTCGTCCGAGAGCGACCGACCGACAATGTTCAAGGCGAGCTGGGCGACGACGAGCTGGTCGAGCGCGACGCGGGCGTAGTTGAAGGAGTGTTGCAGGTACCATCCGTCCAACTCGAACTGATCGCGGACCTGCTCCTCCAGCCATCGAGCTCCCTCACGCAGCCAACGCTCTGCGCGCGGGTCTGCGCCGCGCAGGCGAGCTCCGATCGCCACGAGCGCCGCAGCCTCGGAGATGCCGTGGTTGTTGCGCTGCGAGAGCGCATACCCAATCGCGTTCTCAATCCGCTCCCCCGACCAGGCGAGTGCGCGCCGCAGCGAGGCGAGGCGGGCCGGAGAGGACGACGCCGCGTCGTGAAGCGCCCCCTCGGCCCACAGCAACGCGATTGCGCGGATCGCCGTCTCCTGCCCACACGCCCACTGCACGCCGTGAAAGGGCGCACAGCCGTCGAGGAACGTTTCGAAGCGCCGCCAGAATTCGCCGGCGTATCGGTCGTCCCGCGTGATGAGCCAACCGCGGGAGAGGTCGTAGGCCCACGCGAAGCGCGCCGGCTCCCAGACGTCCTTGATGTCGCCGGCGCGCGCGTCGAAGTGTGGAACCCGGAACCATGGCACCGCCGGGTCGTACTCCTTTCCGCTCGCCGGGTGGGTGCGCCACCCTCGGGCGCTATCGGGAAGCGGCCGCCACTCGTGGCGGTACGCCTGGTGAACGCCGCTGAGCACGCGGCCGGCGCGGCAGAGGGCAGCCGAGCGGTCGGTGGCCGCGCGCACCCGCTCGCCGTCAACTCTGAATGGCCACCCGGGCGGGACCGCGAGCGCGCCGACAGCCGGAGGCACGGCGTCTGGCTCGCGCCGAAACCGTCCGGCGACGCTGCGCGCCTCGAAGCTAGCGCGCCGCGCGACACCGCGTGCGCCGAACGTCCGCCAAAGCACGCGCGCTGCAGCCGCCACGGAGCGAGGCGTCATCGATAACCTCGAAGCGTCTCTCGGAGCGCATCGTCCAACCGCGCGGCGAGCACCGCGCGGTCGTGCTTGCGCGCTACCCACTTCCTGCCGCGCTCGCCGAGCCCGCGCCGCTCGTCAGGCGACAGGTCGGCGAGCCGCCGGATCACTGCCGCGAGGGCCGCGCCGCTCGAATCCGACGCCTGCACCCCACCACTCGCCGCGCCGACCCAGCCCGCCAGCTCACCCGGTACGTTACACACGACCGGGAGCGCGGCACCCCAGTAGTCGAAGAGCTTGTTCGGGCTCACCCCGAAGGAGAAGAGCGGCACATCCTTGAGGACCATGAGTCCAGCGTCGCAGCCGGCAAGGAGTGCGGGCATCGCCGACTTGGCGACCGGGCCGGCAAAGGTAACGTTCGTCAGTCCACGCCGAGCGGCGTCGGCACGGAGGGCGTCACGCGCGGGTCCGTCGCCCACCAGCAGGAACGAGATGCGGCCGTCGGCGCGAAGCTCGTCCGCCGCATCGAGCACCGCGTCGAGCCCGTTCGCCGGGCCGTGCGCGCCCGCGTACACGAGCCGCAGCGTCCGCCGCCCATTCCTCCTCGTCGCGGGGAAGTCGGCCAGATCTACGCCGTTCGGCACAACAATGATCCTCTCCCGTGGCACACCAGCAGCGGCGAGGTAGTCGCCCACCCCGGGGGCGAGAACGATGATCCGGTTCGCCGCACGGTACAGATACCGCGCTAACGCCCAGAGGGCAAAGTATCCTGGCCCCTTCCGGCGACCGCCGACATGTAGACTCTCGGGCCATAGATCGCGCACCTCGAGCACGAACGGTGCTTGCAGGCGGCGGGCGAGATGCAGCGCCGCCCGCGCGGCGAAAAGGTGAGGGGTCGACCCGATAACGACGTCGGGGTGTCGCCCCTCCAGATCGAGGCTGCGCAGCGACCTTCCGAACGAAAGCCAGTTCCAAACGCGGCGCGCGTCGTTTCCATCGTACGGCGCCGCCCATAGCCACTCGAAGGTCACGCCGTCCACCGTTTCTCGCACCGGCGCGCGTTCGGACGTGCCCGCGCGACGGAGGTACCGCCGCCGGTGAAGGTGGAAGTCGCTCGCCGCGATGGTCACCTCCCAACCACGCCTGACGAGCTCGCGGCCCAGCTCGACGTGTCGCGTTCCGCCACCCATGTCGGGCGCGACAGCGAAATGATTCACCCAGAGCAGGCGCGGCCGGAGCGCAAGCGGGGCATCCATCATCACGCGGCGATTCTTACGGGTGCGCTGCCGTCCGCGTCCACGAACGTGCGCGCCCAGAGCTCGAACGTGAAGAGTGCCCAGACCACGTATGCGACGTCGCGGCGTCCTGTCTCCAGATCGCGAAGTACGGTCTCGACGCCGCGGCGATCGAAGAGGCCGCGAGCCAGGAAGCGCTCGCCGAGCAGCGTGCGGCGCATGTCGTAGCGGAGGTCGCGAGCGAGCCACTCGCGCAACGGCGCCCCGAACCCGGTCTTCTGGCGCGTTATGACGCCGTCAGGGAGCCAGCCTCGCGCCGCCTCGCCCAGCACCCATTTCTGGCGTCCCTCGCGCACCTTCACCGCGTTCGGCATGCGACCTGCCTGCTCGACGAGCGCGCGATCCAGGTACGGGACGCGCAGCTCGAGAGAGACCGCCATCGACGTGCGATCGCCATAGGTGAGGTTGAGCGCCGGCAGAAAGGTCTTGAACAGCACGTAGCTCCAGCGTTCCTCATCGGTGGCGGCACGGGAGCGGTCGAATAGCGCGAGGTAGTCGTCGTAGACGCCCGTCGCGCGCGCATGCGGGAGGAGCAGTTCCGCTCGCATCGAGGCGGATCCCCAGTCGGCGAGCTGCAAGATTCGGTCGCGGCTCGACGCGCCGACAAAACGCAGCATCTTGAGCGCGCGGCGCGGCACGGCATCAGCGGACCGGCCGCTCCGGCCGACCAGCGCCTCGCCAAGCGCGGTGGCGACGCGGGTAAGCGGTGCCGGTACGCCCGATAGCCGTTGTGCGAGTCGCACGGCGCGATGGCTTCGGTAGCCGTGGTACAGCTCGTCCGCCCCCTGCCCCGACAACAAGACGACTGTACCATGCTCGCGCGCTGCCTTGCAGAGCAGATATGACGCGGCGATCGCGGGATCGGCGAGCGGCTCATCCGTGTGCCAGACGAGCAGCGGTAGCAGTTCAGCGATGGACGGCGCGACGCGCCCCTCCACCAGGTCGACGCCGAGCCGCGACGCCACAGAGCGGGCGTATGGCAAGTCGCTCGCGAAGCCATCGTGTGCGTCGCCGTCGAGCCTCGCGGTGTATGCCCGGATCACCTCGCGCGGGCGCAGCTCCCGCATCGCGCCGACGATGGCGGACGAGTCCAGCCCGCCGCTCAGGAGCGCACCAACCGGGACATCGCTGACTAGCTGTCGCTCGACGGATTCGAGCAGCGTCGCCCGCAAAGCGCCTGCCCACTCGCCAGGCGCACGGTTCTCCTTCTGCGACTGATCCCAGTCCCACCACGTGCCCTCTTCCACCACTCCATCGCGCCAGGCGAGCCAGCCGCCGGCCGGGAGCTTCCGGATGCCCCGCCACATCGTCCGCTCACCCGGCACCCAGAGGAAGGTGAGGTATTGTTGCAGCGCCACGGTGTCGACGGCCCGATCCACTCCGGTTGCGGAAAGCAACACCTTCGGCTCGCTGGCGAACAGGAGCCCGCCAGGCGCGTCGGCCATGTAGAGCGGCTTTATCCCGGCGTGGTCGCGGGCGAGGAACGCCTCACCGCGCCGCTCATCCCATACACAGAAGGCGAACATTCCGTTAAGGCGCTCGACCATCGCACGCCCGTGCTCCTCCCACAGGTGCACGAGCACCTCGGAATCGGTCCGCGACCGGAACCGATGCCCCTTCGCCTCGAGCTCGGCGCGGAGTTCGCGGTGGTTGTAGATCTCTCCGTTGAAGACGAGCCAGACGCTATCGTCCTCGTTCGGCATCGGCTGGTGGCCAGCGGCTGAGAGGTCGAGAATCGACAGACGCCGGAACCAGAGCTCCGCGCGCGCGCGCGAGTCGGCGTAGTGCCCGGTGTCGTCGGGACCGCGGTGGCGCTGGCGCGCGTCGGGGAGCTCCCGCGAAACCGCGCCGGCGCGGTAAAGGGCGCCGCTAATACCGCACATGGATCTTCTCGTCGGACGAGTGGAGTGGCTGCGGTGCGCCAAGCTGGCGGCGTGAGTAATGTAGGTAAGCGTCGACGTGCTCGGTGGCGCGGGTCCCCCAGTCCCACCCCATCGGCGGTGCGTGCAGACGCGGCGGCGGTTCGCCGTCGAGTGCCCGGCGTACGGCGTCCGCCAGAGCGCGATGATCGCCTACGCTGAACGTCGCGCCAGCTCCTGCGCGCCTGACCAACTCGCAGTGCGCGGGGATGTCGCTGCACACCAGTGGCGCGCCGATCGCCAGCGCCTCGGCGACCGGGAGCCCGAATGCCTCCACCGTACTGCACGACACTGCCAGACGAGCCGTCGCGATCCGCTCGAGGAAGCTTTCGCGCGGGAGCGCATGGGTCACACGGATGCGCCGTCCCAGCTCCGTCGTCCGGGCTAGCGCGAGCAGTTCCTCACGCCGCGTGACTGACTCTATACCGCCGATCTCGAGCACGGTGTCGCGGGTTGCACCGGCCCGCACCAGCTCAGCCCAGGCGCGCAACGCCGTTACCTCGCCTTTTCGCGCTCCACCGCCACCCATCACGAGCACGCGGTCATCGCTCCCGACCCAGCGGACATCGCCGACGGTGACGCCGTTGGGAATCATTGTGAGCGGCACCGATACTCGCTGGGCGGCCTCGTTCGCGATATGCTCGGAGGTAGCGACGCCAAGCATGCACATCGGGGCCGCGTAGGCGCGCCACAGCGCCCGGCTGAGCTCACGCATCCTGTCAGCCGGACCAAGTGTATTGGCGTCCAGAACACGAAAGTGGAAGAGGTCCTGGAAATAGAGCACCGAACGTGGGTCGCGCGGCGGCGTCGCGTTCGGCGAGAAGATGACATCTGCGCCCCAGCGGTCTGCCACGCGAGGAAGCTCACTCCACAGGTGCCGCACCCAGCCTGCGTGGAGCGGCACTATGTCTATCCCGTCCGGCACCACGGGGCGACTGAGCCACGGTGGCGCGGCCGCGGCCATCGCGGTCACGCGCGGGTCGTCCCGCATGCCGGCGGCGAGTCCCTGAAGGACGTAGCGCCCGGTGGCGGTGCGGACGGACCTGGCATCGAAGAGGATTCGCACTGCCGCCCCTTAGTTCTGCGTACGGACGGCGGCGGGTGGCGCTCGCAGCTCGCGCGCCACGGTCATGTAACGGGGCATATCTTGCTCCCCCGCTCTCGAGTGGCCGGCTCTCCTTTGCCCGTCGTGGTGGTCACCAGTCGCGTCGCGGCGTCCGGGGGGCATCCAGCGCGCCCACCGACCGCAGCGCATCTACGACACCCTCGGCCGTGGCATCATAGTCGTACACCCGCGACTGCTCGCGGGCGGCGTCAGCCATTCGGCGGCAGCGCGGTGGATCGGCGAGCAATGCTCGTACGTGCCCCATGATCGCGGCCGTGTCACCCGCCGCGACGACGTAGCCGGTCTCGCCCTCGCGAATGAGATCAGGTGCCGCCCCGACCTGATCGGACACGATCGGAACCAATCCCGCCGCCATCGCCTCGTTGAGCACAATTCCCCAGGGCTCGTCCTCCGACGGCAACACGAACACGTCGGCGAGCGCGTATACCTCAGGAAGGAGTTTTTGATTCACGAAGCCCAGGAAGGCAATGTTGCCAGTCTGATTTCGCCCCGACTGCTCGCGCAGCTCCGGCTCCATCGGACCGCTGCCGGCCACGACGATGTGCGCGTCCGCGAGCAGACTCGCAGCCAGTCGTAGCATCACCTCCGGGTGCTTGCGTCCGATCAACTTGCCAACGAACAGGACCACGGGAACGTCCACCGGGACCCCCCACTTCCGGCGCAGGCTGGCGTGCGCCTCCGGGCTCGCGTGCGCGGCGCGCACAGTCCCGATGCGCTCGACATCCGCGCTGTAGGGACTGAAGTGTAACTGCCCCTCACGAGCACCGTACGCGAGATACGCGCGGCGGTTAGCCTCTCCAATGTAGAGGAGCGCGTCACTCCACCGGATCCAGCGGCGAATAACCGCGTCGCGTGCGGCGCTCGCTATGCCGCCCTTACGGTTCGGCTCGAGTCGTAGCTCGCTCCGGAAAAGGATCGGGATCCGTCGCGCACGCGCGGCGAGCGCCGCGAGCCAGTTGCTCGGATACGTGTAGCCGTTCACCCAAATCGCGTCGAAACCTCGAAGAACACGGAAAAAAGCCCCCGGATTGACAGCGTGAAGCGGCGTGAAGGTATCCGAGATCGGACTGATGTTCGTCAGGAAGCGGTACCGATATCCCGAGAGCTGATCGGTATCCCAGCGTACCGTGCGTCCGAACTGCTTGTCAAACCGGTCGCGCACTCCGAAATCCCGGTAGAACATGACGTCGACCTCGACGCCCGCCCGACGCGCCAGCCGCTGGTAGATGGGGGTGAAATACTGGATCGGGTGCGACGCTAGCACCGCGAGCCGGCACGGTCGATCCGTCATTGCCCGCCTTCCGACCGGTGATGGGCGAGGATCGCCTCGATCCGCGAATCCCAACTATGCTTCGGCGTCACGAGCACGCGCCCTCGTTCGGCGATGGCACGGCGCTGCGCCTCGTTTGCAAGGGATCTGTCAATTATGTCGATTAACTCGTCCGCGCCGGTGAAGCATCCTACGTCGCGCCCTTCGCAAAAAATCTCGAGCAGCTCGCTCGTCCGCTCGTGCAGCATGAACGCGCCGCATGCGGGGATGTGGAAGGTGCGACTGGTGATCTGATCGCCAGCGGAGGCCCCATCGCGGCGCTCGCTGAGGATCGCCAGGTTTACGCGAGATGCGGCGATCGCGCGGACGTACTCCTCGCCAGTCACCTCGTGGCCGCCGATCGCGCGCGCCAGCGACGCGGCTCGCGCATTGTGCCATTGCTCCCCCCACACACGGAGGTGCAACGCCGGGCGGCGCTCGGCGAGTGTCGCGAGCAGCGCCTCTTTCTTCGGCGACCACGTCCCGATGAACGACGCGTCGCACCCATAGCGCGCCTCGTCGTGCGAGCGAAGCTCGATCGGACGGTGAAGGTCGGGATCGAAGCCGTGCAAGAGAACGCTGGCGCGGGTCACCGCAAGTTGCTGCCGCAGGTCGTCGACGCCGAAGCTCTTCGCGGTGAAGATCCAGTCGTACTCGAGCAACGCCAGAGGCAGCCACGGGCCGTGCGCGCGAAACGACACGTCAGGGTAGAAGCAATACGTTCGAACGTCCTGCCGCCTCAGCTCTCGCAGCGTCTCGGGCATCACATACGCACCCTTGAACGCGAGGTAGAACTCGGCACGGGTCCGCTCCGCCTGCCGCAGCACTTCGCGATTGAACTCTCGCACCGCAGGCCGGCGCAGCGCACGTCCCATGGTGCGCATCCGGTGCCCGCGCCAGCGAAGCGGTACGTACTCGAGCTCCGCGACTACCTGCACCGCCCAACCGGCGCGTCGGAGCGCCTTCATTCCCGCATATGCGTTGCTGCCGAGCCACTGCTCGCACGACACGACCGCGCGACCGGACGAAGCTGCACCAGCGGTCACCGCGCGATCTCCATCCTCCGGCGCGCGGACGCGAGCGAAACGACGCGCACCGGCGCGGCACGACCCTTCAGCACCGCCGCTGCTGCGACGAAAGTGAGATACACAGCGATCGCCGTAACAAGGAGCTGAAGGTCGGCTCCGAGGCCGAACGCGGACCAGAGGAGATAATAGCCGAACGCGTTGCCGAGCGTGTTCCTCGGATCTGTCCAGAAGCGGGTCGTCCGCCAGAGGGCCGCCAAGAACACCCCGAACACGAGGGAGCCGAGGATCGTCCCGGCCCAGCCGAAGTTCATGTATAGCTCGCCCGGGATCGTCATGTTGACCGAGTTCGTGATCCTGCCGTCCAGAACGCGCGCTTGCCCAATTCGCAGCGCGAACCATGCGCCCTTGGCGATCGTCGGCTTCTCCGGCCATAGGAAGCGCGGAATGAACGCGTAGCCAAGGTATTCGAGCGTCT
The DNA here is from genome assembly GCA_030860435.1 of Gemmatimonadota bacterium. Lineage (GTDB taxonomy): Bacteria > Gemmatimonadota > Gemmatimonadetes > Gemmatimonadales > Gemmatimonadaceae. The sequence continues at coordinate 11,207 of JALZIF010000232.1, forward strand.
GGCCATTGAGGAACCCATCTTCCTGGACGATGCGGCCGACCTGGGATAACTGGTTCACGGAGCTGAGCCGCATGAGCACTGTCTGCTGCCGCGGCGTGTCCGCCGCGTCGGGGCCGTCCCGGCCATACTCGTACAGGGCGGTAATCCGTTCCGCACCGCTAACCTGCGAGCGCAGCTCCCCGAAACGCCCGAATGTGAAAACGAACATCGCGCCGAAAACGTAGATCGGAACGAAGTGCGGTGAGCGCAGCGGGCGGAGAGACCTGGCGCCCAGGAGCGCGCCGATGACGAAGGCAAATACCGGCGCGATGATATCCGAACGGAGATAAGACATGTACGCTGCCCGCACAGCCTCGAGCACTGCGATCGCGAGCGCTGCCTCCAACGCCCACCGCACCCGCCGCTCGGTTCCAGCGCGCGCGAGGGTGAACGCTGCGAAGTGTGGGAGGAAGAACACTACCGCACTGAGGGTTCCAAGGAACTCGAGGCTGAACCGGATGCGTGTCGCGATCGCGACCAGCGCGAGCGCGGAGCCAACTACAACCAGGTGCTTGTCGCGGATCCGACCACTCACAGGGGGTAGGAGGTCCGTCCATATAGCGGCGCTCCACACTCTCGCGATCGCGTCGAAACCCAAGATCGGAAGAATGCTCCCCGCAAGCTGAAGCATGGTGGCGAGGAACAGCTTGTCCTCAACCAGATACGGGAAGTACAACGAGTAGTTGGGGCCATCGGCCGCGAGGTGGGCAATCATGTTGCTCAGGTTCGCGGCTGCGGCGCCGATCGCGTACATCGTCGCCGGCGTTACTCCGCCGCGTCCAGCGCTCGCCAGGTCGCGCGCGGCAAATGCGAGACAGGCAAGTAGTCCTCCAAGCGAGAGGAGCACGAGTGACGGCATCGCGAGGCCGACGAGTACGGCTGTCACTGAACCAGCAGCGCAGAGCGGGACAAGAGCGCGCGCGAAGCGGACGGTCGACCGCTTCGGCCGATCGCGTCGGCTCGCATTGCCACCACGCGACACGCGCGTCTCGTGCTCTCCCTGGCTCACGGAGCCACTCGCATCTGCGTGGCCGGAAGCGCCGTTGCCTGGCGAGCCGGAAACGCGTGGGTTCCCCGGCGGCGTCCGCCGTCGAGAGCCGGAACCTCGAAACGCTGGATCCACAGATGCAGGATGAAGCCGCGCCAAACCTCTAGCTCGGCGGAGTCGTCGCCAGCCCGCAGATCGCGGAACCGGCGCCAGTATCGCTCCGGCTCGAGCACGCCCGCCTCGAGCAGGCGCTCGGGCGCCATTACCTCGCCAATCCAGGCGGCATTCCCACGCATCCAGGCCGCCAATGGCGTGTAGAAACCGACCTTGTCGCGCCGCGTGCGCACCACATCCGGCAACCGGTCGGCGAACGCCTCGCGTAGAACGCGCTTCGTCACTCCGTCGTGGTACATCGCCTCATACTTCACGCTGAACATGAGCTCCACGAGGCGGTGGTCCAGGAACGGCATGCGACCTTCGACCGAGAACGCCATCGCGTTGCGATCGTCATAGTGCGTGAGATGCGGGATGGAGAACCGCTTGAAGAGTTGGACAATGTAGCTGTCGAAGGACGTGCGTCCGGGCTCGTCGGCGAAGCGCCGCAGCGTAACGCGGTCGCGCAACGCCGGTGTCACGCGCCGGGCGACCCCTGCGAGGAAGCGGGCACGCACGCGGTCCCGAAGGCCGAGCGGCAAGGTATGCAATAGTGCCCCGCGGAAAACACCGCTTGCGCCGCGCCCCGTGACATCGCCCCACGCCGCGATCTCGCGCGCGGCACTGACGAGCCGGCCTGTCCCGAGGAGATGACCGTGGTACGCCTGTACCATCCCCGGGTATCCCATCAACAGCTCATCCCCTCCCTGGCCAGAAACAACTACAGGGATTCCCTCCCGGCGCGCCGCCGCCATCAGATGGTAGTGAGCAAAAATAGATGTGTCGCCGAACGGTTCCTCCTGGTGATCGAGCACGTTAAGCAGAGCGTCGCGCCACCCTTCCTCGTCCGTGCGAACTCGATGCACAACGGGGTTGCGAAGGCGAGACGCAACTGCGTCGAAGTATGGCGTCTCATCGCACGGCGTTCCCTCGTAAAGACTGGTGAAGAGGTGGATCGGGGCGCCGTCAGTCAACTCGTCGATGCAGAGCGCCAGCACAGAGCTGTCGAGGCCACCCGACAACGTGGCGCCGACCGGCACATCGGACCGGAGCCGTAAGGAAACAGCATCGGTGACCAGCTCGCGGAAGCGGCGCCGGAATCCAGCGTCGTACGGCAAACGGTCACGCGGCTCCACAACGGGGATGTCCCAATACCGGTGCAAGCGCGGCGCCTCGCCGGGCCGAGCGAGGAAGTAATGCGCTGGCGGCAGCTCGCGTACTCCGGCGAAAAAACCCTCGCCTTCCAGATGCCCGTACGTGCCTTGCGTGAGGAAGTCGAACGCGGCCTGCGGGTTGATTGCTGTCCCGACTCCTACCGCGCGGAGCGCCTTGATCTCGCTAGCAAAGTAGAGGGTCCCCTCCTCGTCCGTGGCATAATAGAAAGGCTTCTTCCCCGCACGGTCGCGGGCGCCGAACAGCTCCCGCCGCTCGCGGTCCCAAACGGCGAACGCCCACATCCCGTTGAACCTCTCGAGGGCGCGCGGACCCCACTCGCGATACGCCGATAGGACGACCTCGGAATCGGTCGCCGTGCGGAACCGATAGCCCTTTCCCTCTAGCTCACGCCGGAGCTCCCTGTAGTTGTATACCTCGCCATTGTATATCAGCAGCCAGCGCCCAGTCTCGTCGGCAAGTGGCTGCCGCCCGGCGTCGGACAGGTCGATGATACTCAGGCGGGTGTGACCGAGCTGCACTTCCCCCTCACACCACCGGCCGCGCGCGTCCGGCCCGCGGTGCCCGAGCAACTCTATCATCGAATCGATAGCCCGACTATTCGCGCCTGCCTCGAGGGCCGCGGAGCTCAAGATCCCAGCAATTCCGCACATGTTGCGAAGGCTCCGCCGCTCAGACCGTGGCCGGCGCGCGATGCGACGCCGCCAGCGGGTCTGTTCGCTCCACACCCTCGGATCGACCGCCGCCGGCCCAGTTCGTGACCGACCGATTCAGCAGTTCGGCGAGTTGCCCGCTGAGGGCACGCCGGGTGTAATGCGCCACCACCTCGGTGCGTGGGTTGTAGGACGGCGCACGCCCCGCATTCCAGTCGCAGAGCGCCGCTGCGAGATAGGCGGCCACCGCCTCCGGCGTCCGGGCCGACACTCCCGTCGCCGTGTCTCGCAGTAACGCGTCGAGAATCCCCCCATCGCCGGGGACACAGAGAATCGGGCGCCCAGCGCCAAAGTACTCAAACGTCTTTCCGGGATAAATACCGGCCGACAATAGTGGGTCGTGGCGTTCTCGGTCGGTGATGGAAAGGAGCAGAAGGACATGGGCCTGCTGCATGAGCGCTAGTGCCTGTCTTCTTTCGATGTGCGACCCGACATCGACGACATCGAGTACGCCCGCCGACCGCGCGCACGCAGTGATCCACGGGGCACTGGTGCCTCGCGCGACGACGCGCAGCCGGGCGAACACGTCGGCTTCGACCTGGCCTCGAAGACGAGCCAAGCCGTCGAAAAAGATGCTCGGCTGCATCTGAGGCCAGATGTTGCCTATGAACGCCATCGTGAGCCGGTCCGACGGCGGGGTGACGCCAGGGGAGTACTCGGCCGGGTCGAAACCGTTAGGAATGCACACGCTGGGTCTGCCAAATGCCCGCGCGTCCAGCGCGGTCCAGTACGGCGTCACATTGACAGTCGCTGCCGCCGTGCTCAGCAGCCGCCTGACGAATCGAAGATAGGCCGGACGAATCGGCCGGGGGATAGCGAGCAGCAGCGGGTCGCGAAAGTCGGCGACCCAGGGGAGCGAGTATCCGTCCGTGAACCAGCGAGCGAGAAAGATCCCGGCATCCGGTGAGTGCTCACCGATGCAAGCGTCGACGTGCACTTGCCGCATCACGATCTCCGCCGCTCGTCGCGCGCACGGCTGCCACGATTGCGAATAGTCACCAGTGAACAGCTTCGCTATCGTCAACGGCTTGCGCACCGCCGCCCGCCTGCGCTTCGCTCCACCGTCTCTGGCCGCCCACCGCCATGCCCGATCCAGCCAGCCATCCCAGGCCGAGGACGGCGTGGGGATCACGATCGAGTCCGCAGGGTCGCCGTCTCGTAACAGGCCACGGATGCGAGCGGCATCGGCGTCCGACCAGCCGGCGCCCTCGGCCTCCCGGTCGCGGCAGAGGACGATCGCGCGCCAACCGAGCGCCGGTAGATGCTTCGCGAATTGCGCAGGCCGTTGCGCGCCGATCGTGGACTCTGGCCGATGATACGGCGCGCACTCGTGGGCAAAGACGAGAACGGTTCGTAACGGCGCGGCGCTCGAACGCCTCACGAATGCCTCAGGCTCTACTGCCGGCGCCGGCCAGCGACGAACTCGAAGAGCGAACCGGACCCCCGGCTGCGGATCCGCCGTGAACTGACGTCAGCCACCGGCCCAGGCAGAGGATTCGCCATGGCTCGAACGAGAATGCGCGCGTGCCGGCGATCATCTGGTCGAGCATCCGAATCACCTCGCGGTGATTATAGAGCTCTGGGGCGGCGTCGATCCCTTCGGTGATCGACCGCCGGAACCAGTCCGTCGCCGTCTTGGTCAGCCACACCTGCTCAGGAGTCACGAACCCCATCTTATCCCGGCGCTCGCGGACGTCTTCGGGGATCATCCCCCGCAGGCCCTCGCGCAGGACCACCTTTGTCAGTCCGCGGCGCAGCTTGAGCTCCGGAGGCAAGCCGGCCAGGAACTCCACCAGGCGGTAGTCGAGGAACGGGACACGCGACTCGATCGATCGCGCCATCGAGTTCCGATCCTCATAGCGCAACAGCACCGGCAACGACACCCGCAACGTCTGATCACGGAGTGATTCGTTGAGATCCCGCCCCGCGCGGCCGTTGAGGCGCGTCGCCTGGTCCATGGCGAGCCAGTCCGGGCTCATCGGAGCCGCGCGCAACCGCCCGGGGAGCAGTCTGTCCACCCACGGTCCAACGTTGCGGGCAGCGAAGATCATCTGCGCGAGGGGCAGACCACGATTGCGCGCGCTGAACGACCGTAACTCCCCGACTAGGTCGAGGAGTGATCCGGAGCGCAGCAAGCCAGCATAGAGAGCGGCGTCGTTCCCACTGTAGCCGGCGAGCTGCTCATCGCTCCCCTGCCCATCGAGCATGACCTTCAGCCCTGCCTCGGCGGCGCCGGCGAACACGCACCACTGACTGAACTGGCTCGTCGACCCGAATGGCTCGTCCATGTGCTAGAGCTGCGTATCCAGCTCGGCCTGTAGCCAGTCGACCGTCGGCCATACCTCCACGGCCGTCGCATCAGTCTGCGCGATCACCTGCTCGGCAAAACGCCACTCGTCGAACCGCATGTCTTCGAAGCGGGCCGTGACCGTAACCTGGCCCTTGTGCTCGCCCGACTCATCGAGGCAGCGCCGAGCCAGGCAGACGATCGCCGACGAGTCCAAGCCACCGGAGAGGCACGATCCCACCGCGACGTCGGCGCGGAGCCGCAACCGAACGCTGTCCGTCAGCAGGTGCCGAAACTCCTCCGCGGCGTCGGTGGCTCGCGCGCGGAAAGGCCGCGGCGTGAGCTCGTACCAGCGGACGACGCGCGGCTCAGAGCGCTGCCCGCCGAGGTCGACCATGGCGCGCTCCCCGCCGACCAACTGGAGAACCCCTTCGTCGAACGTGCTGGATGAGAAGTCCATTAGCCCGGTCGCCAAATAGTCGCGAACCGTTCGCTGGTCGAGTCGCGGCGAGAAGCCGGGGAGTGCACGGATCTGCTTGATCTCGGATGCGAAGGCGAGAAGATCGCCTGCGCGCCCCCAGTACAACGGCTTGACTCCGAACCGGTCGCGCACGGCGTGCACGGTTCCCTCACCACGCGGGTCGAGGAGCACAAAGGCGAACATGCCGTTGAACCGGTGAAGGCACTCCGGGCCCCACTCGGCCCACGCCGTGAGAAGCACCTCGGTGTCCGAGTGCCCGGCGAACTCGTGGCCGAGCGCTTTGAGCTCGCGTCTGAGCTCGACGTGATTGTATATCTCGCCATTGTAGATCACTGCGAGGCCGGTCCGGCGGTGAACCATCGGCTGGTGGCCGGTCGGAGAGAGATCCACGATCGACAGCCGCCGGTGCCCGAACGCCACGCGCCATGCGGCTGCGTCCGGGATCGGGGCCAATGCATGTGCCGCGCGCGAAGCCTCCAACGTGTCGGGCCCCGCGTATACGAGTGGCTCCGCTCCCGGGCCC
>JALZIF010000257.1 GCA_030860435.1 Gemmatimonadota bacterium
CCGCGGAAGATCCCGCTGGAAGTCCCCGCGATGCGAACCGAGTCGCGCGTTACACTGAGCTGGTACTCCTCGCCGGAGGCGGCGGGACTCAAACGCAGGGCGATCGCGCCGGCTTTCGCGGATTCCGCAAGCACCGGAATGGCGTACCCCGTGGAAGGACGGAGCAGAGCCGCCAGCATCTCACCTGTCCGCGCGACACCGGCGTCGTTGTCGACGATGATCGATGACGCGGAGTCGAGCCTGAACGGCTGGCCCTCGTTCAGCGTGTGAGACGCGGGCGCAGGGACGATACTGTGAACCATTGCGCGTGCCGCCGGCACTGCCGCCGGACGCCGAACGGTGGCCCGGCATCCCGCGACAGCAACGCTCACCAGCAGAATCCACGCTGCCAGCGAAGCCGCCGGACGGCCGAACAACAACGGCCGCCGGCTCGGTAGGGTCGCCGCCAGGATGCGTTGATGGTCCAGATGGGGTTCAATCATGTCTCGAACGATAGGGGGAACCCGCTCGGAGGTCGAGCCACTTGGCTACGGGACCGACCAGCGCCAGCGCGAAAAACGCCGGCGCCGCGTTGAACGCCGTTGGCAGCGGCCATCCCTCGTCGGACGCGAACCGGATCAGCGTCTCCGCCAACGCGATCAAGACCGCCACTACGATCTGCCGTCGCCGCCCGAGCACCACGGTGCGCGGGTCGGTGATCATGAAGAAAATGAACAACTGATACATCGGTCCAGTGATCGGAGCGATCTCCGGCAGCACGGCCTGGCCGAGCAGGGTGGCACGCAGTCCGTTCAGCAACAGGAAGCTCGCGACGTACGTGAGCGTGATGTGGAGGACGCCGACGCGTGCGGCGATGGCCAGGCCGAAGGCCCAGATCACCAAGTTGGTCGCCACGTCGTTGCCGAACTGGTGGCTGAGCACGGAGATGCGGTCTGGCGCGGTGAGCAGCAGGGCAGTGATCGCGAAGTTAGTCGGATTCCAGAGGTGGTTGTCGCGATAACGCAAGACGTACTTGGACGAGATGGCGAGCAGGCCACCGAGCGCGAACGGCCAGAGCGCACCGCCCTGTGGCTTGATGAGCAGCGTTAGGCTGATGCCGCTGATGTAGGCGCTCAGGAGGTTGACGATCCTCCCGCGGTCGAACCAGGAGAGCAGCGCCTCAGTTGCCATGCACACCGCGAGCGCCAGCACGAGCCGGTCGTAGCTGCCGAACATATGGTAGCGGATCTGCGCCGCCACCAGCACCAGCGTGATGAGAAACGCGGTGAGATAGCGCGGATCGAGCTTGCTGCCGCGCGCCCACAAGTGTCCGAGCGCGTTCCGCTCCGCGGCGGTCGCGTGTGTCGCGTCGGTCAAGGCGTCAGCGCTGCGGCTCGGTGATGGTGACGACGCGGTCTATAGGAGGTCGGGACAGTATCTGGCGCGTCCCTGACGGCCAGTGGATGACCACGCGGTCCACCCACTCCCGAGGCCCAAGCCCGAAGTTCAGCCGCCGGTCGTTCTGGCTCGCGAATCCCGATCCGCCGTCGACGATCCGCCGCTGCGTGAGATCTCCCGACTCGAGTACCACCTCGGCGCCGATCGCGCTGCGATTGCTGCGCGTGCCGACCAGCCTGAAGGCGATCCAGTGGTTGGTGCTGTCAGGGTAGCCACGATACAGCAGAGCCGGCTGGTTCTGGTTCGCGACGATCACGTCCACCGCGCCCCGATTGGAGAGGTCGGCGAGCGCGACGGCGCGGCCGTCGTACACGTCCGTCACGCCGACCTTCCCCGCCACGTCCACCCACCCGGCGAGGCCACGATTGAGATAGACCCGTGACCGCTGGTAGCCGGACAGGCTCGCGTTCCCGAAGGGAGGCCAGGTTGCGGCGTCCTCGAAGAAGCTAGCGTGGGCGCCGGCGATCTTCGACATCGCGTACCAGTAATTCTTCTGGGGATCCGCCGAGATGAACCCGTTGGCAACGAAGAGCTCGTTGGCGCCGTCGTTGTTGAGATCACCGAACTGCGCGCCCCACGCCCAGCCCGCGTCGGCGATCTCGCCGTGGGCGATGTTGCGGAACCGGTTCGCCTCGGGCATCTGGTTGAGGCGGAGGTTGTTGTTCTGAAAGAGGTAGCCGCGCTCGGAGATGTTGGTGACGAACACGTCGAGCCGGCCGCGATTGAATGCGTCGCCCAGCGCTACCGACATGCCACTCTTGGACTCGCTCTCGAGACCAGCGGTGGTGAGGACGAATCGCCGTCCCTGGTCGTTCAGGTACAGCTCCTCCGGACCATAGTCGTTCGCGAGATAGATGTCCGGCCATCCGTCGCCGTTGAAGTCGGCCGACGCGGCAGCCAGCGTCCATCGTGTGCTGCCGACGCTCATCCGATCGGTGACATCCTCGAACTTGCCACCGCCCAGATTGCGAAATAGCAGGTTCTTCCCGCCGTTGGTGGCGAACTCGAAGCTGTCGTGCATGATCCGCGTCGTCGTGAGGCGCCACAGATCGATGTCGCGGAAATACGCCGTGACGTACAGATCGAGCAGGCCGTCGCGATCGTAATCGAGCCAGATCGCGCCGTTGCTGTTCACCCAGCGGCGCAGACCGGCCTGGATGGTGACGTCCTCGAAGCGGCGGCCATCGACGTTTCTGAACAGCGCCAGATAGCCGTAGCGGTACACGAGCACGTCCTCGCGGCCGTCGTTGTCGAAGTCGCCCCACACGGCTCCCATCGACACTCCGTCTCGCGGCCGGTTGAGATCAGCGAGCCCCGCGCCCGCGGCGACCTCGTCAAACGTGCCGTCACCGCGGTTGCGGTAGAGCGCGTTAGGCTCACCGAAGCGGCTGTTGGTGAAGTACAGATCCGGCCACCCGTCGCCGTCGAAGTCGACGACGGACACCGATGCTCCCAGCGCCGCCACGTGCGGCTCGATGCCCGCGATCTTCGGATCGAAGGTCGGCCGATGGTGCACGAAGTGGATGCCGGCGACCGCGGTCTCGTCACGCAGCACGAATCCGGGGCGAGCAGCGTCCGCGACCGGGCGAATCGGCCCGCGATTCAGTCGCATCGCGAGCAGCATAGCTGCCAGGAAGGGCACGGCCATGATGGCGCGCCGAACGGCGGGGCGGGGTCGGTGCAGCACGGATCAGAGTATAGCTCCGTGCACGACGGCCGCGACAGGTTCTCCTTCGCTGGTCTTACACCACCTTGTCAGCACTCTCCATAGGTGTGACCTTCGATGGCGAGGAGCTCTCCAACGAACGCAGGCATGCTCACTGTATTCCGCGGCCTTCGTCGGCCACTCATGATCACCGTCGCGCTCACGCTCGCCGCGTGCACGCCGACCCCGCCCGCGCGCACGACTGCGCCCGTCGACGTGCCGCCGAGCGAGTGGACGCTGTCGTGGAGCGACGAGTTCGACGGCCCCGCGGGCGGGCCTGTAGACGGTGCCAAATGGGTTGCCGACACGGGCGGGCACGGCTGGGGGAACCAGGAACGGCAGTACTACACGACTCGCACCGAGAACGTCTCGCTCAACGGAGACGGACACCTTGTCATCACTGCGCGCTCAGAGCCGCCTGATTCCCCCTACCGGTGCTGGTACGGGGCCTGTGGGTACAGCTCGGCGCGGCTCAAGACCAAGGGTCGATTCGAGCCGACGTACGGGCGCGTCGAAGCGCGCATCCGCATCCCGCGCGGACAGGGGATCTGGCCGGCCTTCTGGATGCTTGGTGCCGACATCGACCAGGTCGGCTGGCCGCGGTGCGGCGAGATCGACGTGCTGGAGAACATCGGCCGCGAGCCGGCCGTAGTGCACGGGACGATGCACGGGCCCGGCTACTCGGGCGGCAACAGCATCGGCGGAACCTACAGGCTGGCTACCACATCGTTCGCGGACGACTACCACGTCTTCGCAGTAGAGTGGACGCCGGGCGAGATCCGCTGGTTCGTGGACGGGCGGCAGTACCACCGGACGACGCCGGCCGATCTGCCGCCCGGCGCGGCGTGGGTTTTCGATCACTCCTTCTTCCTGCTGCTCAACGTCGCGGTCGGCGGCGGCTGGCCCGGCGATCCCGACGCATCCACGGTGCTCCCCCAGCAGATGCTCGTCGATTACGTGCGCGTTTATCGGCGGTGAGCCGACTGCGTGTCAGCCCTTACGATGGCCGCGAGCTTCCACGCCAATTCGCTCCCGGCCATCACCAGTCGCGAGTTGCGTTGATTATCGACACTCACGGCTCGTCCTTTGCCGGGGGAGGCGCGTCAGAAAGACCGCCGACTCGATCGGGGACATGAACGTCATCACCCCATAGAAGACGAAAAAAACCGAACCCAAGACTCTTCATCGCGGCGCCGCGATGCCCATCACGACGCGCGTGTTGTACTCCCTGAGGTAGCGCTGGTGCTGCGGGTCGGCCGGGTAGCCCTCCGCCGGTCCATAGGGGTATGACTGAGCGCCATGGAATGGTAGGGGGTCCACCGTGGTGCCGAACGCCGTGTTCAGGTCGGAGTCCTTGATCCACCCGTCGGTGTAGAGCAGGAAGTCGCGCTTCCAGCCCGGCGGGAGCGAGCTCGCGGAACTCGCGTCGAACTGAATGGTCACCTCGTCGCCAGGGCCCATGATCACGTACATGTCTTCGGGATTCCTGAGCAGCGGCAGCACGTCGCCGTAACGCGTGAAGGCGCCTTCGATTGGTCGCCAGGGTGACTCCTTCGACACGTCGTCGTAGTCGAACCAGTACGGCCCATAGCGACCACCCTTGCGGTACATACGGGAGAAGCCACGGTAGTGGAGATCGGCCGATACGGGCGCCAGAGTCGTGATCTTCACAGGGCTTTTCGCGAGATCGCGAGCGACGAACGCGTGGTCCCAGTAGATCTGCATGTTCGTGCGAATGCGCACGTGACGATCTGCTGTCGGAAACTTCCCGGCCAGATCCACCACGATCGTCTTGTCCTTACCGGAGGGGAAGCCGATATCCGCGATCGCGGTCTGCCATCGGCCCTTCGCGTCGCGCACCTCGAGGGAAGGAGAGACGAGTTTGATCGACGATTGCTGCGAGAGCGCGACGTTGATGCTGGCGTCGGTGGGATAGATCCAGCCGCGCAAGAAGAGGAAGGTGCCAGGACGGCCCGCGGCGTCGCCGAGCTCCAGGATGAGATCGTGCGGCTCGACCACTCCCTGATATTGCAAGGGCGTTAGGTTCGAGACGTATACGTCGTCGCTCTCGCGCAACGCGGGCAGGATGTCGTTCCCACGTCCATCAGTTGCGGAGAGTGGCAAGTCACGTTGCGCCACCTGAAAGAGCCGCAGCCTCACCGGTCCAGGCGGGATGAAGCGCTCGTCCACGAACACGTCCACCGAATCCGGGTGGTCGACGGCGACCAGCTTGACCTCGTCGGCGTACGCCGTCTCCCAGAGCTCCTCGGTGAGCTGGAGGACGTAGCGTCCGTCGCGCGGCTTGAGCGCTTCCCCCGGAATCCGCACGTATTCCTGCGACGCGCCCGCGGGAGCGAAGGCGGTCGTGCTGCCCATGAGGCCGAGCGGCATTCCCAGCGCGCTGCGCCACATTGCATCGGTCACGAACCGGAACCCCTTACCATCCCACGCATACACAAACGCGCACGACCCTTTGAGCATTTCGTGCTCGACGACGTCCTGGTCGGATCCTGGGAAGTACACGGTCTGCGGCACGCCGTTGGGCCACGTCACGCGGAGCACGTCGGCCTTGAGGTGCGGCCCCAGGCCGAAGTGCGTCGCGCGGCCGGTGACGACGCGCGTCTGGTAGATCTCACCCGCTCGAAGCTCCACCCTCGCACCGATGCCGAACGCGTTGTTCTTGCCGCTTCCCGTGCGAAGCGCCTTGAGCTCCACGTTCATGGCGAGGTTGCTGTTCCCGAAATCGTTTCGCAGTAGTCGTGGCGCGCCGGCGGCGTCGATCAGCCAGAGATCTTGGTCGCCATCGGCATCGACGTCCGAGAGCGCAATCGCCGACGCCCCGGCCGCCCGCACAGGATCCGGAACCAGCGTCGACCGATCGAGAAACCTGCCCGTGCCGTCGTTCCGAAACAGAAACACGCCAGGAGAACCCGTGCCGCGCCCGATGGACGTGCCCACCACCACTAGGTCGAGCCAACCGTCGTTGTCGTAGTCCAGGAACGTCGCTGCCAATCCAGCCGTGGAGCGGAGCGCCTGCAGTACCTCACTCGAGCGGGGGTCGCGAGTGAAGGTGCCGTTTCCCTTATTGAGCCAGAGCACTGGCTCGCCGCCATTGGCGCCGGAGACGAAGAGATCGAGGAATCCGTCGTTGTTGTAGTCTCCCGCCGCCGCGGGCCCCGACCCGCCGCTGCTTGCCAGGCGACTGTTCGCGGTCACATCGCTGAAGCGCTGGGCGCCCTCATTGTGCAAGAGAGCGTCGCTGCTATGCTCGTTCGTGACGAAGATGTCGATGCGTCCGTCACCGTCGAAGTCCCCGAAGACGGCGTCGCGCGCATCGCCCCCGCCGGCGAGACCGAAGCTTGCCGTCGCTTCGGTGAAGCTCCCGTCGAGATTGTTGCGGTACACGGTGCGCTGACCGTTTCCGACCAGAAAGAGGTCCAGGTCGCCGTCGTGATCGAGGTCGACGAAGAGCGCCTTTCGCGCTCCCTTGACGTCGGCAGCTCCGGCTTTCGCCGTCACGTCCTCAAACGTCCCGTTGGCGCGGTTGCGGAACAGGTGACCGCGTCCGTCACCACCGATGACGAAGAGGTCCAGCCAGCCATCGTTGTCGTAGTCCGCGAAGGTGGCGTACGCGGCGCCATGCGGGAGGGAGATGCCCGAGCGCTCGGTAACGTCCGCGACGAAGCCGCCCCGAACGCGGTAGAGACGTGGCACGGATCTCCGCCCGCCCGCTTCGCGGGCACCCGCCGGCGACCAGGTCGAGACGAATAAGTCATCCGTGCCGTCGCCGTCGACATCGCCAGCGGCAAGCGCGGTCGGTCCGTCCTGCCGCTCTGGCGCGGCGGCAGTCCCGGTACGGTTTTCCGCGCTTGCGAGACCCGCGTCGTTGGTCGCATCGATGAATTTCGCCATGTCGACCGTCGCTCGCTCCCGTACTCCGCGGAGGGAGACGAAGGACGCCGGCGCGAAGGTAATGGCAGCGCGCCCAGGGATCGGACCTTCGACCCATTTCACGTCGTCCAGCGAGGCCTGATATGGCGCCGTGACCTCCATAAGGCCGAAGAAGCGGTCGAGCGTCGTCCGCGACTGCACAAGCGTTCCGGTACGTAGGAGCTGAATCGAGCTGTCGAGATACACCCGCGCCTCCCTTGGTGGCTCGGGGGGTATCCGCCGCACCTCCTCGAGGTGCCGAACGGCGCTGTCAGCTTCGCCGCGCCGCGCGAGCGCATTCACGAGCTTCAGTCGCGCGGCGAGATTCGC
>JALZIF010000267.1 GCA_030860435.1 Gemmatimonadota bacterium
CGCGACTGACTTCAGATTGACTCAAGAGCGGCGACAATGCGGACCGGCGCAATCGGCCGACTTGAGCGCGCGCCATGAATCGTTTTCACACAGTCTCACCACTGGTTAGGCTGCCCCGCGTCGACCCTCGAACCATCGCCGCAAGGACGTAGGTTGTGCTGTGGCCGTTCAAATAGAATGCGGCGGCGCGGACACCGCGTCACGCTTGTTCATCCAGACGTCCCACGTGAGCGGTCCGGCCTCCTCGTCCACCAGCGGGTTCCCCGCCACTTTCAGCGCCAGCTTGATCTGGCCGTGATGGTAACCTTCGTGCCAGAGCATATGCTGCAGCAGGAGAAGCGGATGGTCATAGTGCAGGTCCATGTCGCGGTCCGCTGTGAGGCGCCGCCTAACGGCTTCGCGCACCGCCAAGGTGCTCGCGCGCAGCATCGCGGCAATGCGATCGGGGTCGCGCTCGTCTAGCCACTCCTCCGCAGGCAGTTCCCCAGCACACTCTGGGGCGTCCTCGAGGACGAACACGAGCCGCACATAGTGAATGTGCGTGAAGAGCTGCGCAACGGTTGGACTGGACTCCGTCGCTCGCGCGGACAGCCCGCCCGCCGAAATGGCACGCAGCAAGTTCAGAAGGATCGCATTAGCGCGATCCCACGAGTCCAGCAGCGCGTCGAGGAGAGGCTGGCGTGGTTCTTCAGGCATTGGATCCGGTCCGTCTAACGCCAGAGTTAACTTGCGAGCGAATCAAATCAAACGAGCGAAGCGAGCAAACTTTAGCTCGCTCGTCAAGTTCAACGATCGTTAGACGCCAGCTTGGCGCGCCGAACTCTGGCTTACAACATGGTGTGAAGTTGCAACAACTCTGCGAGTACGGCGTCAGCGTACGCCTTGAAGCTGAGAACCTGCGACTTGACGGTGGCCGCGTGCGTGGAAGCGGAGCCTCGCTCGTAGACTGAGCGCGCAAGAGAGGCGATCTGATCTTCCAGAAGCTCAACAGACTGCTCAGGAGCGCTACGACTCGACTCGCCAACTCCTCTCGCCCGGAGGATGAATCGTGCTTTCTGCTTCATCGTTGGAGCTCGACGATCCTTCTCCAGCTTGAAGCCAGGCAATTTGACGACGTCGTCATCGGGAGCCAAGTGATCGAGCACCTCGCGCACAACCTCCCGCAACTCCGTTGCGGTGCCCCGGTAAGAGAGTCGCGGTGGCCCGTTCAGGTCAGCAATTACTTGGCGATATGATAACGCCGCATGAGGAAGCATTTGCTCGAGCGTGCGAACGACACCAGCTTCTAACCCCGTGATTCTCTCGGTGCCGTCGGCGTTTTGCGCCCGCCCTCTCAGCAGGTCGACGCGAGCGTCAAGGCTTGGCCGCAGCTGACGCGCGGACCGTACGGCTCGCAAGTATGATCGCTTGAGATTGCGTCCGTTGGCGAGTCTCAGGAGATCCTGAAAGATGGAATCCGGTTCCTGCAATTCCTCGTCGCGGACGCCAACCGTAGCACACGCGGGCCGAACGTCTCGAAACCACCGCTGGGCCAAGTCGCGCGTCTGTTGGCGCAGGTGATCTGAATTGACGTTCACGGCGCTACTACGCGAAAGAGCGGTGCTGAGCGCCTCGAGATCGCTCCAGAAGTCTTCCACAAGTGTGAACGCTTCGACGACCGCCTATCGACGTTTGCGCGTGCCTCGCGCGCTTTTCTTGCCTGCAACGTGTTTCCGCGCCGTGCGTGGCGCGGGCTCACCCGCGGCAGCGGGCAGTCCGTGAACGACCAGATTATGTCCCACAGGATTCAGTTTAAATGCGCCTCGACCCGCGGAGTCGAAATAACCCGCCGCCTTCGCATTGAAGAGCGTCTGGCGCGGAATCGTTGGCAAGGGAAAATCGGCCTGCTTGAAGTACGTATTGATGTCGTCGGTTCCAATCTCGGTCTTCCTGTATGCCTGTGGTGCCAGGTCCGATAAGTAGTACGCCACTAGTGCCGCCATTTCCATGGCGGTGCGTGGCTTCTTTTGTTCCTTCAGTGTACGGATATCACGTGGCGTCGTTGGCGCCGGCGCAGCAGTTGCCGAAAATGCCGACGGCGTTGAAGGCATCGGCGGCGCTTGCAGAAGGACAGCCGGCGCCGGTGACAGGCCCAAACGTTGGAAAACGTAGTCGACCACGCGTTGACGCTCGTCAGGCTTCAGCCCGCGAAGCGCGCCGAGAACCGCATGGATTGCCTGCAACTCAGAATCAACCGGCTCGCCGGTCGATGCGGCATCAGTGGGAGAATCCGATGTCGGTTCAATCATACGTGGTTCTGATGGAAACGTTGATGGCGAGCCGACCGCGCTTTAGGAATTCTAAATCTGTGCTCAAGAAATATCGCGCGCAAATTGGCTGTCGCGCTGGCGTCTAACTATCTATTCACCTGCACAGGATACTACCCGTGACTCCGCCAACGCAGCAAGGCTCGTCGCAATATCTGCTATTCACCGCCCAACCGGTCCGCCGGACTCCGGACGCCTAACCCCCCGCGGTTCAGGACGTGGGTGTAGATCATCGTCGTACTGACGTCCGTGTGTCCCAGCAGTTCCTGCAGCGTTCGAATGTCGTACCCGTCTTCCAACAGGTGAGTCGCGAAGGAGTGCCGCAGCGTGTGACACGTCGCCCGCTTCGCGAGCCCGGCCTCGCGAACGGCCCGCTGCATTGCACGCTGCACCGCGGTCTCATGCACGTGATGTCGACGCTCTTCCCCACTGGCAGCGTCCCGATAGCGACGCGAGGCGGGAAACACCCACTGCCACGCCAGCTCCGTGGCCCAGGCGGGTGCTTTGCGGTCGAGCGCCGTAGGCAACGCGACACGCCCCGCCCGGTCGTGCAGGTCGCGAGTGTGTAGCGCGCGCACGCGCGCCAGGTGCTTCTCCATTGCTGGCCGGGCGATGTCGGGTAGCATGGTTACACGGTCTTTCCCCGCCTTACCACGTCGCACACGGATTTCTCCGCGCGCGAAGTCGAGGTCCTTCACACGTAACGTCAGGCACTCCAGCAAGCGCAGGCCGGCACCATACAGCAGCAGAGCAATCAATCGTGTGGTGCCATGCAGTTGACCGAGCAACGCACGCACTTCCCCACGACTCAGCACCGCGGGAAGGCGCGTGGGGGAGGCGGACCGCAACACACGCCGCAGATCGCCTACGGGTGTGGCGAGCACCTCGCGATACAAGAGTAGCAACGCGCTCAACGCCTGCATCTGTGTCGAACGCGACACGCTCCGTTCGGCGGTCAGATGCGTGAGAAATGCGATGATTTCGGTCTCCCCGAGTTCGGTTGGATGCCGCATGCCGTGATATCGGATATAGCGGATGATCCATCCCACGTATGCCCGCTCTGTACGCGGGCTCAGGTGCCGCGCACGCATCCGGCCTCTGACCTGGGCAAGTAAGCGCGGCTTTTCTGCGGGCATATCTTTGGCCGGTGCTGGTTATTGCTGCAGGGGCCCACAGCCTGATGCTTCCGCCGGCCGAGACTATCACCACACCATTGCCAACAACACCGTTCCGCCGCGAGAAGCGGTCAGCCTAACAGTCGCGATGCAACGTCTCAGGTACCGCGGTCCGCGCGCTCATCGGCGAGCGGAACCTCGCTGTCGGCATAGTCGCCTGCCTACAGACCCATTTATCGTGCCTGAGAACGCGCAGCCGGAGGAAAAAACGAATCTGCAGCGCATCGCCAACGCGTAGAGCCGGGCGGCGGCGGAGCGCCAGCGGCGGAGCTTTTGCCTGGCCTGCGGCACCGCTTCCCGAAAGCCGTCGAGCGACTAGAGCGATTGGGAGCGAATGGGTGGCCTTACCACGCCTTCCCCAAGGCGCACTGGCGGCCAAGCGCCCGTGGGACGGCGGCGGTGCGACTGTGGGGGACGGTTTGAGTGCGGGCTACCTGGATCACGGCAGCCCGCACCCGACCTCTATGTCACGCCGCCTGCGCGACCATGCCCTGCAGCCTCGACACCCGCTCCGCCGTCGGCGGGTGGGTCGAAAACAGCTTCGTCAGGCCGCCGCCATACGCGGCGAGCGGGTTCACCTGCGCGAGAGGAGCGGCGGCCGGCGATACGTGCATCGGGATGCGGCGCGCGGCGTGGTCGAGCTTGGTGAGCGCGCTCGCCAGCGACAGCGGGCGGCCGGAGATCTGCGCGCCGACCGCGTCCGCCTTGAACTCGCGCTGGCGGCTGATCGCGAACTGTATCAGCATCGCAGCGATTGGGGCGAGAATCATCATCAGCAGGCCGGCAGCCGGGTTGCTGTCGTCGTCGTCGCGCCCGCCGAAGAAGAGGCTGAAGTGCGCCAGGTTGCTTATCGCCCCCGCCATCGTCGCGGTGAACGTCTGCAGCAGCATGTCGCGATTCTTGATGTGCGCCAGCTCGTGCGCGATCACGCCCTCGAGCTCCTCGCGGGTCACGGTGCGCAGAATCCCCTCGGTTACGCAAACGACGGCCTTCTCCGGGCTGCGCCCCGTCGCGAAGGCGTTCGGCTGCTCGTGCGGCGCGATCGCCACCGTCGGCATCGGAAGCCCGGCACGCTGGCGCAGCCGGTCCACCATCTCGTAGAGCTCCGGCGCCTGCTGAGCGTCGATCACCTTCGCGCCGTACATCTTGAGCACCATCTTGTGCGAGGCGTAGAACATGAAGACGTTCATCGCCGCGGCGAGCACGAAGGCCATGACCATCCCGCCCTGGCCGCCGAAGGACCCGCCGAGCGCGACTAGCAGCCCGGTGAGCCCCGCCATGAGGACGAACACTTTCACGTTGTTCATCGAATCCGACTCCTGAGTTGAGTTCGCGCGCGAAAGATCAGCCTTCCGCAGCACGAATAATACCCCGCCACGCGCACGAAGGTCGGGAGAAGCCAGGGAAGGGGAAGAGGGGAAATGAATGAGATGCTGATGGGTGTTGAGTAGGGAGTGTTGCTTACTGCTTGCCTAGTGCAGAATGCTGAGCACAGAGTGCTGAACGCCCTCGGGCCCGGACAAGAAGGTCTCACCCGACGCACAAAGGAGGTCGCTGCCGATGCCGTGCCTACTCGTCCTGCTTGCGCTTGCGGCGCCGCGCCTCGTCGTGGTCCTGCTCTGGTTCTTCAGCAACTGGTTCCGCGGTCCCTTCGACACCCTTCTCTGGCCGATCCTCGGCTTGATCTTCCTGCCAACGACGCTCCTCTGGTATTCGGCGGTGCACCATTGGTTCGGGGGACAGTGGTCCCTCTGGCCGGTCGTCGGTCTCGTCGTGGCGCTGATGATCGACCTGTCCCCGGCTGGCGGCCGGCAGAAGCGTGAGGAGTAAGGGCCGCACAGACGCGCCTGCCCTCAGCGAACCGCCTCTCCGTGCGGCGTCCCCGTACCGGTCTCTGCGTACGCCCGGAGGCTCATCAGGTAGCGCGCCCAGTCGAAGCTGCATTGCGCAAGGACGCCATCGCGCCACTGCCAGCGGAGGTGGTGCAGGCGTAGCACGGTGCCCTCAGGCGCGGGCGTGAGCGCGAAGACGATCTCGGTGCCGTCCCACTCCGGATGGCCGCCGACGCACCGCCAGCGCACGGACGTCGACGGACGCAGCTCGGTGATCTCCATCCGGAACACGGTGCGGCGGTTGTTGAAGCCGAACTCGGCGACGGCGCCGACTCGAGGCTCCGCCACCACATCGGTGGTCCACCAGGAGGCGAGTCCTTCCGCGCGGGTGAGCGCGTCGTACACCGCTTCTGGCGTAGCGTGGATGGTGAGCTGGTGGTGGATCTCGGGCATGAAATCGCCTACACCTGAAGGAGCACTCCGGTGTTCGGCCGGTGCGTCGCGCTAACCCCGCCGCTCCATCGCGTCGCGGATGTCGAGGAGGATCTCGAAGTAGAGCTGCTCACGGCGGTACGCGAAGTCGAGCGTCTGCATCTGTGCCTGGTCGCCGGTCGCCTTGGCGCGCTCGAAGGCTTCGCGGTACATGTCGTCCAGGTTGGCGAGAATCCGGTCGCGGGAGCGGGACATCTTGGTCTGGGCGATGGCTTGGGGAGTGAGACGCGGCGGCACGTCGCTCGGCGTCGCGCGCGCGGGCTCGTCCGGATCGAAGAGCCGCTTCGCGGCCCCGATCATCGCGCGGCGCGGGTTGAGGTTGAACGGGGTCGGCATGGATGTTGTCAAGCTACATGCGCGCGGAGACGCGAGCCAGGCGGACGTTGGGACATCGAGCTCCGGACATGGAACATGAGCAGCGAACGCGCCGCGGTGAAACAGGATCGGCGCTCGAGCGTAGGTCCGGCATGAGCTGGCCCGACCGCACCCTCCATGTCCATAACGACGACGCACTCCCCGGTGTGCGGATGGCCGAGGTGTGGTACGGCGGGGGAATGGCGCAGCGTCGCCACTGGCACGAGGAGGCGAACATCACGCTGGTAGTCTCTGGCGCTTTGGAAGAAGTCGTCGGGCGGCGGACAGAGCGCGCAGGGGCGCTCAGCGTCGTCGTGAAGCCGGCCTGCACCGACCACGCGGACCGTTACGGGCCCGAGGGCGCGCATACCTTCGCCGTGCAGCTCCGACGCGAGGTGGCCGACGCGCTCCGTGAGTGCGACTCGCCGATTGCGCACTGGCACTGGCTGCATGGGGGACCCGCCGCCGCTCACATGCTAGGGCTGCTGGGTGCGCTCCGTGGCCGGCGCGCAGACGCGGCCGAGCTCGAGCGGCGTCTGGCCGACGTCTTCGGGTGCGTGGGCGGCGAGCTGGGTCGCGGCGGATCAGCCCACGTGCCGGGGTGGCTGGAGCGCACTCGCCAGGCCCTCGACGACAGCTCGAGCTCGCCACCACGCGTTCGCGACTTGGCTGCCGAGGCCGCCGTTCACCCGGTGTACCTAGCGCGCCAGTTCCGCCGCTTTTACGGCTGCTCCATCACCGGCTACCTCAAGCGCCGGCGCGTCCAAGCCGCCGCCCGACTGCTTCGTCGCAGCGACATCTCACTCTCCACACTGTCCTATGTCGCCGGGTTCGCGGACCAGAGCCATCTCTGCCGCGTGTTCAAGGCAGGGACGGGGATGACCCCTCTCGCCTTCCGCCATCTCGCGGCCGGACGATAGCGCGCCCTCACCCAGGTGTGGTTCCAAGCGTTCAATACTCCCGCGATCCCGCGGCCGATGTTGGATGGGCGCGCTCCAATCGGGATGCGTGTCGCACCATCCAGCAAGCCAGGCACGCCTATGCAGCTTCCATCGATCCGGCCCGCCGCCGTCACGGCGGCGCTCGCACTCGCCGCCTGCGCCCAGCGCACCGCACCCTCCCCGCCCCCCGGCGGAGTGAGTGTGCACTCCACCGTCTCCGCGAGCGGACCAGCCGCAGCCATGCTCGATCCGATCATCTCCCGCATCTTCGCGCTCGACCTCGCGCCAGGGATGGCCGTCGCCGTAGTGCGTGACACGGAGGTCATCTACCTCAAGGGGTTCGGCTACGCCGACCTCGAGGCGCGGCGCCCCGTGACGCCCGAGACGGGGTTCTACATCGCGTCCACGACCAAGGCGTTCACCGCACTGGCCGCGGCGCTCCTGGCGCGCGATGGAACGCTGGACCTCGACGCGCCGGTCTCGCGCTACCTCCCGGCGCTCAGGCTCGCCCCCCCGCTCGCGCCGGACAGCATCACGCTGCGGATGCTCCTCTCGCACACGCATGGGATCGGCGGCGACGGGCCGGTCGTGTTCCGGACCGCATATAGCGGCGACTTCACCACCGAGCAGCTCATCGCGCTCGTCGCCGAGCATCCGCCAGCGCCTGACGGACGCAACTACCGGTACGGAAATATCGGCTACAACGTGGCCAGCCTAGCGATGGATGCGGCGACTGGTACGCCGTGGAAGGACGTGCTCGAGCGGCGAATCTTCGAGCCGTTGGACATGCGCGGCACCTCTGGATACGTCTCGCGAATTCCGGCCGAGCAGCTCGCGATGCCGTACGCCGCGGAAGCCGAGGGATACATCCGCCTCCAGTACGCCAAAGGTGACGAGTCGATGCACGCCGCCGGCGGGCTCGTGTCCACGGCGGCCGACCTGGCGCGCTGGTTATTGGCGAACATCAACGACGGACAGGTTGACGGCCAGCGGGTGTTCCCGGCCGAAGCGATGCGCGACGTGCACCGCCAGCAGGCCTCCTTCCGGCAGGCCAGCCGCGGATTCACGCGCTTTGGCTATGCGCTCGGCTGGAATTTGACGACGTACGGGAGCGACACGCTGCTCGAGCACGGCGGCGGGTTCCCCGGATTCGCCACTTCCATTGCCCTGTTGCCGGCTCGACGCATCGGCGTCGCGGTGGTCGTGAACGAGAACCGGCTGGGCGGGGTCCTCCCCGATCTGGTCGCGCGGTACGTCTACGACAAGCTGGCCGGGCGCGCGAACGTGGATTCGGCGATGGCGGACACGATCGCGTCGTTCGCGCGGCTAGCGGCACAGCGGCGTCAGGCGATCGGCGCCGACCGCGCACGTCGGGCGGCGCGACCACAGACGCTTCCGCATCCACTGGTCGCGTACGCCGGAGCCTACGAGAATCCGGCCTACGGGCGCATGGAGTGGAGCGTCGCCAGCGAGCGCCTCGAGGTGCGGATGGGCCGCATGCGGAGCGTCGCCGAAGTGTTCGATGCGAGCAAGAACCAGTTGCGCGTCGAGCTCCAGCCGTCGGTCGGCGAGGTCATCACGTTCCAGTTCGAGGGCGGCACCGCGGCCGCGCTCACGTATGCCGAGCGGACCTACCGGCGAATGGGCGCGCCGTAGCTCACGGAGCCCCGGTCCTTTTTGCGGACCGCCCCGACGGCAGGCTGCCGAATAGCGAGCCGGTGCGCCCCTTCACCTCGTGCGGCTCGAGTGTCGCCGCCTGGGGGAAGAGCAGGGAAAGGCCGACCGAGGCTGTGAGAACGGTGAGGATCACGAGCAGGGACGCGACGGTGGGAATCTTGTAGAAGTCGACGATCACCATCTTGACTCCCACGAAGGTGAGGATCACCGCTAGCCCGTACTTCAACAGGTGGAATTTCTCGACGACGCCGGAGAGGAGGAAATAGAGCGAGCGGAGTCCGAGGATGGCGAATACGTTCGATGTGTAGACGAGGAACGGATCCGTCGTGATCCCGAAGATCGCGGGGATCGAGTCCACCGCGAAGATCAGGTCCGTGAACTCGACGAGCACGAGGACGAGAAAGAGCGGCGTCGCCACGCGCTTTCCATTCTCGAGGGTGAAGAACTTCTGCCCGTCGTAGCGTTCCGTGAAGGGAAGGACGCGCCGCGCCAGGCGCATGACGACGTTCTGGTCGGCGTCGAACTCCTCGTCCTGGCGCATCGCCATGCGGATCCCCGTGACGATGAGGATGCCGCCGAAAACGTAGATGACCCAGTGGAACTTGGCGATGAGCAGCGCGCCCACCCCGATGAACGTCCCGCGCATCAGGAGCGCGCCGATGATCCCCCAGAACAGAACCCGGTGCTGGTACTGCGCCGGGATGGCGAAGTACGAGAATATGAGGACGATGACGAAGATGTTATCGACGCTGAGCGACTGCTCGACCAGGTAGCCGGTGAGGAAGAGGATCGCCGTCTGTGTGTCGACGAAATACGCGAGACCGGCGCAGAACAGGAGCGCGAGCGATACCCAAGCCGCGGTCCAGAGGGCCGCCTCCTTCGGCCTGATGACGTGCGCTTTCCGGTGGAACACGCCGAGGTCGAGCGCCAACATGGTCAGCACGAAGGCGTTGAAGACGACGTAGAACCAGATGCTGGTTGCCAACGGAGCTCCCGGTTGTAAGCTGTCGCCAGGCACGGGCACAAAAAAACGAGACCCTACGGCACGATGTGTCGTAGTGGTCTCGCCTCACGAGATCGGGCAGCCGGGGGCCATACCGCCCCGTCTTGACGACTATCCGCGCCGGCGGTCGTGCCGGCAGGCTACTCCCCACTTCGATAGGAAGTCTCTCAGCACGGCGCGCTCCGGGCAAGGGGGAGGAAGGTGGGCGTCGCGAAACCCGGAGCTATTGTTGATGCCCTGGCGCCGCGATGCGATCGCAGGGCAGACTTTACTCATACCTCGCGACCCCCACGTCCAACGGTCATGCCGCGCCCGACTTTCCCGCTCCTCCTCGCCGCGCACCTTTCGCTCGCTTGCACCATGTCCGCGCCATCTCCGAGCTCGACACCGCCAGTCACCCTCGCCGTCGTCAACGCGCGCATCTGGACAGGCGACGCGCGACGTCCATGGGCCGACGCTATCGCCGTCCGAGGCGACCGCATTGGGGCTGTTGGCTCGAGCGCGGAGGTGCGGAAGCTGACGACTACCGAAACGCGCGTCATCGAGGGCGGCGGACGGATGATCGTCCCGGGTCTCATCGACTCGCACGTCCACTTCGTGGATGGTGGCTTCGGGCTCGCCTCGGTTCAGCTCCGCGACGCGAGGACGCCAACGGAGTTCATCGCGCGGATCAAGGCGTTCGCCACGACGCTACCACCGGGCGCGTGGATCACGGAAGGGAATTGGGACCACGAGAACTGGGGCGGCGAGTTACCGCGGCGCGACTGGATCGACTCGGTGACCCCTGACAACGCGGTGTGGATCAACCGCCTCGACGGCCATATGGCGCTCGCCAACTCCGCCGCGCTGCGCGCCGCAGGAGTGACGCGTGAAACGGGGAACGTCGATGGCGGGACGATCGTGCGCGACGCGGCGGGCGAGCCCACCGGCATCCTCAAGGACAACGCACAAGCGCTGGTCGGGCGCGTCGTCCCTGAGCCGACGGCTGAACAGCGGGACCGCGCCCTCGATGCCGCGATGCGCCACGTCGCCGAACAGGGGGTGACGACAGTCCACAACATGGGGTCGTGGAGTGACCTCGCGACGTTCGAGCGCGCGCGCGCATCAGGCCGGCTCCGCACCCGCATCTACGCCGCGGTACCGCTCGCGGCCTGGGAGCGGCTGCGCGATACCGTCGCCGCTCGCGGCCGCGGCGACGACTGGCTCCGCATCGGCGCCCTCAAGGGGTTCGTCGACGGGTCGCTAGGCTCACACACGGCGGCGTTCTTCGAGGCGTTCGCCGATGCCCCGGACAACACCGGCCTCCTGGTGACGCCGCCTGACGATCTTTACGCGTGGACATCCGGCGCCGACAAGGCCGGCCTCCACGTGCTCGTCCACGCCATCGGCGACCGCGCGATCGAGCTCCAGCTCGGCGTTTTCGAGCGCGTCGCGAGCGAGAACGGGCCACGTGACCGCCGCTTCCGCATCGAGCACGCGCAGCACGTCGCCCGCCGCGACATTCCGCGCTTCGCCCGGCTCGGCGTCATTCCGAGCATGCAGCCATATCACGCGATCGACGACGGGCGATGGGCAGAGAAGGTGATCGGCCCGGCGCGCATCGAGACGACGTACGCTTTTCGCTCGCTCCTCGACGCCGGCGCGCGAATCGCCTTTGGGAGCGACTGGTTCGTCGCCCCACCGACGCCACTCGAGGGTATCTACGCCGCCGTCACCCGCCGCACGCTCGACGACAAGAACCCGGCAGGCTGGGTTCCATCGCAGAAGATCACTGTCGAGGAAGCCCTCCGCGCGTACACGAACGGCGCCGCCTACGCGAGCTTCGAGGAGGGGAGCAAGGGAACGCTCGAGCGCGGCAAGCTCGCCGACTTCGCCATCATCGATCGCGATCTGACACGAGTGCCGCCGGAGACGATTCGGGAAGCGAAGGTGATGGTGACGGTGGTGGGAGGCGCGGTAGTTTACGAGCGCGACTAGGGGACGGGGTCTGGATGGGGTAGGTGCTCCGCTGCCGGACCTTACGATGCTCGTGCAGCTTGAACCGTCCGTGTCTGCAACATAGACACCCTTATCAGTCCCGAAGGGAGGAAACGACACATGATCTGCGTCGCTGGAGCTGGCGGGACCGTCGGTAGCGAAGTCATTAAACAGCTGACTTCAGCGAGGGCGCAGTTCCGGGCCGCCTACTTCTCAGAAGAGAAAGCAAACGCGGCGCATGCGCGAGGAATCGAGGCCGTGGTCATCGACTACAACCGCCCCGAGACCCTTCGAGCGGCGTTTCAGGGAAGCGACAAACTGTTTCTCCTCGGGCCAAGCGCGCCGAATCAGACACAGCTCGAACTGAACGCCGTCGAAGCGGCGAAGGCTGTCGGCGTGAGCCACATCGTCAAGCTGTCCGTCTGGGGAGCCGACGAGGAGGCGTCCGTCTTCGCGAAGGTTCACCGGCCGACCGAGAAAGCGATTCAATCGAGTGGCATTGCGTGGACGTTTCTCCGTCCGAATGGCTTTATGCAGAACATCGTGACCTACATGGGCGAAACTATCAAGTCCGAAGGAGCGATTTACAGCGCGGTCGGTGAAGCGAAGATGAGTCACGTCGATGTGCGTGACATCGCCGCCGTGGCGGTGAAAGCCTTGACCGAGCCCGGACACGAGGGGAAGGCGTACACATTGAGCGGTCCCGAGGCGCTGACCTATTCAACTATGGCGACGGCGCTGTCGAAGGTCCTGGGGCGCTCGATCAACCATGTCAGCCTCCCCCCGGCGGATCTGAAGAGCGGCATGACTGCAGCGGGGGTGCCTGAGTGGTTTGCGGATATGTTACTCGACCTGGATCGCTATTATCGCGAGGAGCAGGCGAGCCGCGTTACCACCGACATCAAGCAAGTGCTCGGGCGCGACCCAATACCATTCGAGCAGTACGCGCGCGATTGCGCATCGTCGCTCCGGCCGGCATAGTCGGTGTGGCAGCCCCTCAGGTTCGCGATTGACTCGAGCGATGAAAACCATCCAGGTCAAGGTCAAGCCGAATGCGAGGGCTAGCAGGCTCGTTGAGCAAGGCGACGGGACCTGGTTGGCACAGGTCAAGTCACGTCCAGTGGATGGTAGGGCGAACGAAGAGCTGCTACTACTGGTCTCCCAGTACTACAACCGGCGGAAAGCTCAGATATCGATCAAGAGTGGCGCCTCCGGGCGTACGAAGCTGGTCCAGATAGAAGACTGAGACCGACGCGATGCCTCCCTGCCATTGGCGGCCAGATGCGGCACTCACCCCTGAATGGGATTTCACGTCATGCCGGCTTCCGAATGGAGATTCGCTTCGTCTCTCGCCATCGCGGTGGCGGTCATCCTTTCCTGCACTCCCTCGCGCGACGGCGCTTCGCGCTCCGACACGATGACGGCTGACACCACGCCGCCGGCGTCGCGCGCAGAGCCACCGGCGTCGCCGAAGCCGCTCTTCATCGCGACTGACCGCGGGACGTATCAGCTCCGCCGCACGGCGGACGGTCTCGAGGTGGATATCGTCGCCACCTTCACGAATCGCGCGGCGGATACCGTCTTTCTGCACCCGTGCGGGCGCGTGCAGCCGTCCTTCATGCTCGAGCGGTGGATGGACGGCGAGTGGCGGCCCGCGCTCGCTCCGCCCTGTCCCGCGATCCTGATGCTTGATCCTCCGCGTGTGGCGCCGGGCGAGAGCCGGACGGATACGGCGCGCGTGCGCGCGTTCACGAGCCCCGACGCGGCGCCGAGATTCGAGATCGAGCCGGTGGCGGGGACGTACCGGCTGGTCTACGCGCAGGCATATGGCTCGTGGCGCGAGGGAGAGGGCGGCGGCGAGCTGCTCCCGCTCGAGCAGCGCGTCTCAGGAGCGTTCCGCATCGAGGAGTAGGGGACCTTATGAGGATCGTTTCGCTGCTCCCGAGTGCGACCGAGATCATTTGCGTTCTGGGGCTGGAAGACCAACTGGTGGGGGTCACCCATGAGTGCGCTTTCCCGGCGTTCGTCCGAGGACTGCCGAAGGTCACGCGCACGCTGATCCCGGTCGAGGCTCCCAGCGCCGAAATTGATCGCCTGGTTCGGGAGCGGTTGCGGACGAATCTGGCCCTGTACACCCTCGACCTGCCGGCGCTGGAAGGCCTGCGGCCCGACTTGATCGTCACCCAAGCGCTGTGCGGCGTTTGCGCGGTCGCCGTGGATGAGGTTCGGGCGGCCGCTTGTATCCTCCCCGGCGGCCCGCAGGTGATCAACCTGGAACCGCAAACCCTTTCGCAGGTCTTCGACGCCATCCGGCATGTGGCGAGGGCGGGGAATGCTGACCGAGTCGCGGAGGAAGTTGTCGCACGGCTGACAGCTCGCGTCGAGATGGTCGTCTCCCGTACGGCCTCGCTCCACGACCGGTCGCGCGTCGCCTTGCTGGAGTGGCTCGACCCGCCGTTTCCTGCGGCCATTGGAGTCCCGAGCTGGTCCGATTGGCTGGGGCGTCGAGGGCCTCGGGCGAGAAGGGCGGCCCTCGCGGACGCTCCGCTGGGACGAAATGACGGCCTGGCAGCCGGAGGTCGTCTTCATCGCCTGTTGTGGCTTCAGCGTAGAGCAAACCCTGCGCGACGTTCCGTCGCTGCAGGCCGTCCCCGGGTGGCAGGACTTGCCCGCGACCCGCTCGGGTCGGGTGTACGTCACAGACGGCTCTCAGTATTTCAGCCGCCCAGGTCCGCGGCTGGTCGATAGCCTGGAGATCCTGGCGCACGCGCTGCACCCCGAGGTGTATCCGCTGCCCGCCGGCCTGCCGCGGCCCGTCCGTGTGAGTTATCCGGCGGTCGGCGCGGTCAACCGGGTGTCCGCGGTGTCCGCGGTGTCCGCGTAATGTCACGCCGCGTGATGCTCTCCTGGAGCTCGGGAAAGGACAGCGCTTGGAGCTTGCACGTCCTTCGCCAACCGCAAAGCCTGGAGGTCGTGGGCCTGCTCACGACGTTCAACGAAGTCGCTGGCCGTGTGGCGATTCACGCCGTTCGCCGCGTTCTCGTGGAGGCCCAAGCCGCGGCCGCGGGCCTGCCGCTCTGGTCAGTTCCCTTGCCGTTTCCCTGTTCCAACGCCGAGTACGAGAAACGCATGCGTGCAGTGATCG
>JALZIF010000006.1 GCA_030860435.1 Gemmatimonadota bacterium
GTGTGGCGTGAGGACGACGTTCTCGAGCGTGCGGAGCGGATGGTCCGCCGGAAGCGGCTCCTGCTCGTACACGTCGAGCGCGGCGCCAGCGATGCGCCGCTCGCGTAGCGCGCGAACGAGCGCTTCCTCGCGCACGACACCTCCGCGGGCCGCGTTCACGAGCATCGCGCCGGGCCTCATCAGCCCGAGCTCGCGGTCGCCGATCAACCCCGCGGTGCTCTCGGTGAGCGGGACGTGGATGGAGAGGACATCGGCCGCGGCGAGGAGATCGTCGAGCGAGGCCAGCTCCGCCCCGAGCGCGAGCGCGCGCTCCTCGTTCAGGTAGGGGTCGTAGACGATCACCCGCATCTCGAACGCGCGCGCGCGCCGCGCCACCTCCCCCCCGATGCGACCGGCCCCGACGAGGCCGAGAGTCTTGCCGTACAACTCGGTGCCGCTGAACTTCGTACGCTCCCACTTCCCGTCGCGCATCGAGCGGTCAGCGGCGGCTACCCGCCTGACGAGAGCGAGCAGAAGTGCGAACGTGAGCTCGGCGGCGGAGACGGTGTTGCCGGCCGGGGCATTGAGCACGGCAATGCCCCGCTCCGTCGCGGCGGCGACGTCGATCGTGTCGACGCCGACCCCCGCCCGCCCGATCACCTTGAGTCGCGTCGCGTCCGCCAGCGCCTCGCGGGTGATCTTCGTCGCGCTACGGACGATGACGGCGTCCACTTCGGCGATCGCCCTCGCCAGCTCCTCTCCCTCGAGCCCTGGACGTTCGACGAGCGCGAACCGCGCGTCATCCCGCAGCGGCGCCAGCCCATCGATGGCGATGCGGTCGGCGATGAGGACGCGATACATCCCATTCGTGGCGTTCAAAGTCTCGGCCATATCCGTAATTGAACGAGAGGCGAGGAACCGCAACAGCTTCACCGCGTCCCGGATTCCTCGTGGCTCATTCGCCTCTCAGTACGTTCTCCAGCTCGCCCAGTAGCGCGTCGAGCTCGCCAACGGTGTGGTCTCCCATGTGCCCGATGCGAACCGTAGCCTCCTTGAGGGCGCCGTAACCTGACGCGATCACATAACCTCGCTCCTTCATTGTGCGGGTGATCTGCGACCCGCTGCGTCCTCCCGGGATGCGAATGCAGGTAACGGTCGGTGACCGGAAGCCCTCCGGAGCGAGCACCTCGAGCGCGATTCCACGCGCCTGCATCTCGTCCACCCACTCCCACGTGCGACGCGCCATCGCGGCGTGCCGCGCCCAGCGGGCCTCGATCGTCTCGCGCTCGATCGCCTCGAGCTGCGCCGCGAGCGCGTAGAAGAGTGAGACCGCGGGGGTGTTCGGTGTCTGGTTCTTGAGGATGTTCCTCTCGAACTCGACGAAGTCGAAGTAGATGCCGCGCCCAAGCTGAGCCTTCGCGCGCTCGAGCACGTTCGGCTGCGCGACACCGAACGCGAGGCCGGGCGGGAGCGCGAGCGCCTTCTGCGATCCGGTCAGCACGAAGTCGAGTCGCCACCGGTCGGTCTCAACCGGCAGTCCGGCGATCCCGCTGACGCTATCGACGAGGAGGACGACATCGCCCGCGGCATGCGCGACGCGCGCCAGATCGGCGACAGGGTCGAGGACGCCGGTTGAGGTCTCGCTGTGCACCACGGTCACGGCATCGTAGTCGGCGCGGCGGAGCGCGTCCGCGAGCATCTCCGGCGTATGCCCCTCGCCGAGCGGGACCTCGAGTGCGTCCGCCTCTACGCCGCAGGCGCGCGCGATGTGGAAGAAGCGCTCGCTGAAGGCCCCGTTTACCAGGCAGAGCACCCGGCGGCGAACCGCGTTTCTGATCGCTCCTTCCATGAGGCCGGTAGCAGACGACGTGGCGATGTAGACGGGACGCGTGGTGCGGAACACCGACTTCAGCCGGGGTTGGATGCCGGCAATCAGCTCCTCCATGGCCCTGCCCCGGTGCCCGATCACCTGCCGCGCGCTCGCAGCAAGAATCTCGGGACGGACTTCAGTGGGGCCGGGTAGGAAAAAGCGGCCGAAGGCGGCGCGGGACGGAGTGGACTTGGTGGTCTGGGGTGCGTTCGATGCCATGGCGGTCGTTTTGAGTTAGGAAACAGGGTTGGCCTGCAGTAGCGCCAACCCCCGGTCATACACCCCCCGCACCTCCGGGTCCTCCGGGACCTCGCCGTCGAGCGCCAGTGTGACGACGGGGGCCAGCGAGGGGGTTCGGATCACGAAGTCCGCCGCGGCCACGACTGCAGCGTGCTCGACGACTCCGGCGTAAGCTACGAAGCAATCAGCCGGGGGGCGGGCCTCGAGGTCGGTCGCACCATCGCCGACCATCATCACTGGTCGCGGAAGCGCGGGGAGCCATAGACGAAGTTGCTCCTGTTTGCCACCGGAGCGCGCGAGCGGAGATTCCGCGTCGAAGCACGCATAGCCGCCGTCGGAATCGAAGCGTAGATCGACTGCGGCGACGGCATCGTCGGAGAGGCCGAGGGCGCGGGCAAGCACGAGCACCGCGGGGCGGACACCGCCGGACATGACGCGTACCTCGACGCCCGCGTGGCGCAACGCGTCCACGACTGCCCGTGCGTCCGGAACGAGATGCTCGACGTATCGCCGCCCCAACTCGGCGACCTGCGACCGGGTCGGACACACCAGGGCCAAGCGGTGAGCGTAGACTTCCTCGAGCGGCACCTCCCCGCGCATCGCGGCATCGGTAAGCCGCGCCACCTCCTCGCGGTGCCCGATCGCCAGCTCCTCGATCCCCTCGAGACCGGAGAGCGTAGAGTCGCAGTCGAAGACGACGGTGCCGTAGCGGGCCATAGGTAAGCTTGAGCCGTGTCGCCGGAAGCTGCAAGCGGACGGGTTGCGGGTTTGCGGGTTGCGGGTTGCGGTTGCCGTGCTGGCACCATTCCGGCAGAGTCACTGAGCGTGGCGATCCGCGAGATCAGCGTTACGAGCCTCGGCGACCTGTTGGACCAGGTGACGCCGTCCGCGCCCGACTCTCGAACCGGGCGGCGGCGCGACACGGGCGTGTACCGCGGCGCTTTCGACGCGCGGCAGCCACTCCTCACGAGCCTCGACCGGTTGGGAACGAGCGATCCACCGCACACCAAGGGGGAGCTCGAGGAGCACATCCTCCGCAACTTCATTCGCTACTCGCGCCCGTACCTCCCCTCCGCGCCAGCCGATGACTGGGAGCTGCTCGTCACCGCGCAGCACCACGGCGTGCCGACGCGGCTGCTCGACTGGACGTACTCGCCGCTCGTCGCCGTCTTCTTCGCCACTCGCCACTCGCGCTCGTCGAGGTCGCGATATTCAGCCTTTCGCTTGCATGCTCGAGCCGCCGTCGCTCGACGCGCGAATCGTCGCGCAGGCAGCGGTGTTCACCCTCTGCTCCGACAAGCGGCAGCCATTCGACAGCTTCCTCGAGCAGCACGGCCTGAGCGACGCGCTCACCAAGTTTATCATCCCGCGTTGCGAGATTTCGCGTTTCCGCGACCAGCTCGACCTCGCAAGTGTCGACGAGCGGCGCCTATTCCCCGATCTCGACGGGGTGGCGTCAGCGATCACGCGGTACTATGCGTGACGAGTGTGAGGCCGGCGCTACCGCACCCGCGCCAGTGCCTCCTGCACCTCCGAGCGCCGCTCGATGCGCAGTGATGCCTCGTACTCCCGACGGGCCAGCTCGCGGCGTCCTGTCCGCTCATAGATGGCGCCGAGCCGAAAGTGCGCGGAGGAGAGCGGCGGACTGTCCTCCGGTGGCGGGGCCGCGAGGTAGCGCACCAGCGCTTCTTCCCCACGCGGAAGTTGCTCTCCACTGAGCGCGGCGAGCCGCCCGATCGCGTAGAGAGCTGCCGTTTGTGAAGAGTCCGCGCGCACGGCGCGGTCGAACGTGTCGAAGGCGTCGGCGGTTCGTCCGTCGCGCTGGTAAAGGAGCCCCAGCGCATAGATTGCGGCCGCGCTGTCCGGGTGGGCGCGGATCGCCGCCTCGTACTCACGCTCCGCTCCGGCGACATTCTTTCGGTCCTCCAGCACCGCAGCAGCAGCGATGTGGCCGCGGTACGCGCTCCGGCGTTGGATCTCCGCCACGTGCGATCTCGCCCAGGCGGTGCTCCCGCCGGCGATTCCCGGCGCGACGAGGTAGAACTGCACGAGCGCGAGCCGTGCGTCCACCAGCTCCGGGTCGAGCGAGATCGCGCGCTCGAGCGCCGTCCTCGCCTTCCGGGCTACGAACGCCGCCCTGAACTTGCTGCCGCGCGCCGCCCGCTGCGCGTACGCTTGTCCCAGGCGGTACTGCACCGCCGCCGTGCGATCGTCCAGCCGGGCCGCCGCCTCGAGCCACCGCACAGCGTCGTCGAAGTCGCCTTCGATCATCGCCACACGGCCAAGAAAGAAGGGTCGGCGCGCGTCCTGTGGATCGGCCGCCGCGGCGGATAGAGCTGACTTCGCTTCGTGATAGCGGCGTTCGGCGAAGAGGGCAATCCCGCGGTCGACGTCGCGTCCGGGCTGTGCCGCGAGCGCCGCTGCGCCGGCATCCACGGTCAGTGCCATCGCGGCGAGGATCGTCGTCAGGCGTTTGGTCCGCACGTCACCACTCTCCCGGCGCGCCATCCTCGAGCTCCGCACGGAGCTTGAGGTAGCTATCGTACCGCGTGCGGCTTACCTGACCCGTGGCAACCGCACCGCGAACGGCGCACTCGGGCTCGCCGCGGTGAGCGCAGTCGCCGAATCGGCAGAGGCCGAGGTGCGGCCGAAGCTCGAGGAAGCACCGATCGAGCTCGTCAGGCGAAAGCGCCCACATCCCGACCTCGCGGAGACCCGGCGTGTCGACGACGTACGTATCGCCGGCCAGCGGATGCATGTCGGCCCCGACCGTCGTGTGCCGCCCCTTCATCACCGAGCGGCTGATCTCGCCGACCCGGAGGTTGAGCCCGGGATAGATGGCGTTAAGGAGCGACGACTTCCCCACCCCGGACGGGCCGGTGAGCACGGAGACGCGACCGGCAAGCGCCGCATGCAGCTCCTCCAGGCCGGCCCGCCGGCTCACGCTGGTGACGTGGAGCGCATAACCCGCCCGCACGTAGTCGGCGAAGCGCGCGCGCACGGCAGCGTCGTCGGCCAGGTCCGCCTTGTTGATGACCACCAGCGCTGGAAGGTCGTTCGCGGCGGCGATGACGAGGAAGCGGTCGAGCAGCCTTGGATGGGGCTCCGGCTCCGCGACCGCGAAGACGACTACGATCTGGTCAACGTTCGCCGCGACCACGCGCTCGCCATAGCGGCCGCCGGGGGCACGCCGCGCGAGCTTCGACCGGCGCGGCAGGATCTCCGCAATCGTCCACGCGCCCGACTGCTCGTCCCGCTCCAACGCGACCTCATCGCCGACGGCAAGCTTGATCCCTTCCTCCTTCTTCAACCGGCCCCGCAACGCGGCATCGTGAGTCGCGCCCGACGCAACGTGCACCTGCCACACGCCACCGGTCCCGCGCAAAACGACGCCGCGCTCGGCGTCAGGCATCGTCGCCCCGCATTGCCTCCCACCATGGGCGGTCGGGAAGTGGCGCGCGCGCGCGAATGAGCGCGTCGAGAGCGGATTTCACAGAGTCGAGCGGGAGGGCGTGCAGCGCCGCACGAGCTTCGTCAGGTGTCGCGGCGCGGGCGAGGAAGTCGCTCTCCAAGTGGCCGGTCACCTCGGGCGCACCGGCGCCCCAACGCACGAACAGGAGAAACGCGCCATGCGGCGCTGCCGCCTCGCCCGTCTCATCAGTCTCGATGGCGACGCTGTACGACATCCCGTCGCTCCCCTCGAACGCGGCCGGCCGAGCGTGCACCGCCATATACCCACCCAGCGTTCGCTCGTCGCCCTGAGAGTGATCGGGCGGGAGAAAGCGGGCCATTAGGGGATTCTATGGAGCATCGGTCGCCACTCGCCACATGACCGGCGACCGACCACCGATGGCAGGCAGCTCGGTGAGTCTCATCGCCTCGCGCCCCGCCCGCTCGCCAGCTCCTTCACGATGTTCCCCGTCATGAACGCGACGTTCGCTGGGCGTTCGGCTAGCCGACGCATCAGGTACGGATACCATTGCGTTCCGAACGGAACGTAAACTCGCATTCGATACCCCTCGCGAACGAGCCGCTCCTGCAGATCGCGGCGCACACCGTAGAGCATCTGAAACTCGAACCGATCGCTGGCGAGCTGGTGCTCCGAGGCGAAGCG
>JALZIF010000019.1 GCA_030860435.1 Gemmatimonadota bacterium
CTCGCCGCTAGGCTTGCGCAAGCAGTGCACAGCCGCTTTTTTCCGGGTATCTTCGTACGGGTTTCGTTGGCGAACCCTTACCGAGGTTTTACACGCCGTCGCTACCTTAAGTTCAAATAGCTCTCGGCGCGCGAAAGTTCTGGCAACACCGTTGGCGTGGTCTGGCCTTCGGTGGCCGCGCGTCGTTCCCATAGCGGATTTATCCGCGACCCTAACTCGGAGGAGGAGCATGGTGCCACCCGACGTGTGAGCTTGCGGCTGCCCAGTTTCGGAGCGCCGCGCCCACCGCTCGACCGCGATTAGCTTCCAGCCGACGGCTCTAAGCAACGGCGAATAGCTACCCGCCCGCTCGGCCCCCTAGGCAGCCCCCGCCGCGACCAGAGATCCCGTGGTGCTCCGTCCGTGTCCGAACACCGACGTTTCGGATGACTACATTCGGACTTGAGGAAAAGGCAATCATGACCGTGAATAATGTCGTACGCTGGGGCTCGGCGGTGCTTGTCGTCGCCCTGCTCGCCGGTGCCGCGCCCGTGCACGCCCAGAACGCCGTGATCACCGGACAGGTGCTCTCGGAAGTCGGCGAGCCGCTCGAAGGCGCCAACGTGTTCATCACAGAGCTGAATCTCTCGACCGGGACGAATCAGGCCGGCCGCTACACGATCAACGTGCCGGCGGCGCGCGCGACGGGGCAGCAGGTGATGCTGCGCGTTCGCTACATCGGCCACGTCCCGCAGGCCCGCCAGATTGCTCTCGCGGCGGACCAGACGCAAACCCAGAACTTCTCGCTCAAGGTCGACGTCAACCGTCTCTCCGAGGTTGTGGTGACGGGCGTGACCGCGGGCACCCAGCAGGCGAAGGTACCGTTCAACGTCTCTCGCGTGGACGTTGCCGACCTCCCCGTTCCGGCGGCGAATCCGCTGTCGCAGATCCAGGGGAAGGTGCCGGGCGCGACCATCGTCTCGGGCAGCGGACGCCCCGGGGCCGCCCCGGCAGTGATCCTGCGCGGCCCTTCGTCGATCAATGCATCGGGGCGCGGCCAGGAGCCGCTGTACGTGGTGGACGGCGTGGTCCTCACCGGATCGCTCCCGGACCTCAACCCGCTCGACATCGAGAGCGTGGAGGTCGTGAAGGGGGCGGCCGCGGCCACTCTCTATGGGGCGCGGGCCGGTAACGGCGTCATCCAGATCACGACGAAGCGGGGCCGGGACGTCGCAGAAGGCGTCCGGTTCAACCTCCGCTCGGAGTACGGGGAGAGCGACATCGAGAAGCAGTTCCTCCTTGCGCGCACCCACACCCTTCTTACCGATGAGACCGGAACGCTCTTCTGCCAGTCGGTCGCCGCTCAACCGACTTGCTCGCGTGTCTTTGATTATCGCAAGGAGGCGGAGCGGATCAACAGCGCGGTGGGCGACTTCGCGCTCACGCCGGCGGGCTTCCCGATCGATCCTGGTGCGTCGACCCCGGCGGTGGCGCTACTCTCCCAGTTCCAGACCAAAGCCTGGCCTGGCGCCACGTTCAACGCCATCGACCAGGTAGTCGACGCGCAGCCGTATTATCAGAACACCATCGACATGACGGGCCGCTTCGGTGGGACGAACGTTTTCGCCAGCGTCTCGAACCTCCGCCAGGAGGGCGCGATTCGTTTCCTCGATGGATACACGCGCAGCTCCGCGCGGGTGAACTTGGACCAGCAGATCGGTGATCGCTGGAACGTCTCGCTCAGCACACATTACAACAAGAGCAACGAAGACGGGTTCAACCAGGAGTCGGGCGGGACGGCGTTCTTCCGCCTGACTCGCGTTCCGGCGATCGCCAACATCCTGCAGACGGATGAGTTCGGGCGCCTGTACGTCCGGCCGAACCTCCAGGCGAGCGGGTCGCAGAACGAGAATCCGCTCCAGTCGCTCCAGGGGATCGACCGCGAGGACGTCACGGACCGGTTCATCGGCGGCGCGACCGTCCGGTACACTCCGCTTGACTGGCTGGACGTCGAGGGGACGTTCGGTTACGACGGCCAGCGTATACAGTTCGAACAGTTCACCGACAAGGGGTTCCGGACGACGCAGTCGGGCTTTACCGCTTACGTCGGGTCGATCTTCCAGGGTGCCGCCACGGCCGAGTCGTACAACGCCGGGGGTGGCCTGACGATTCGTCGAGGCTTCGCGACGGACCTGTTGACGCGCTGGAACCTCCGCTACGGCTACGGACAGCGCGATTTCGACAACCGCACGCTGTTCGGGAACACTCTTGCGGTGCAGGGGGTTACGGCGCCCTCGAACGCGCCGGCTAACCGATCGATCGGTGGGTTCTCTCAGAGCCTGCGGCAGGTCGCTTTTTCGGGCGGCGCGAATCTGGAGTACAAGGAGCGCTACATCATCGACGGGCTCATTCGGCGCGACGGAAGCTCCCTGTTCGGGTCCGAGGCTCGGTGGGCGACGTACGGCCGCGGCTCGGTCGCGTGGAGGGCCGCCCAGGAACCGTGGTGGCCATTCCCCCAGACGAGCGAGTTCAAACTGCGCGCCTCGTACGGCACGGCGGGCAACAGCCCCGCGTTCGTGTCGCAGTACGAGACGTTCGCCGTCACGACCGGTGGCATCGTGCAGCCGGTGCAATCCGGTAACAGGCTGCTCCAGCCGGAGAAGGTGGCCGAGCTCGAGCTTGGCGCTGACATCGAGATCCTGAACCGAGTCGGCCTCACCCTTACCTACGCGGCCTCGGAGACCGAGGACCAGATTCTTCCGGTCCCTGCGTCGGTCGGAACTGGGTTCGAGACGCGGTGGCTGAACGCGGGGATTCTCGAGAGCGATACTTGGGAGGCTTCGCTGAATCTTCCGGTAATCACTCGTCGGGATTTCACATACTCTACCCGCTTGAATTACGACCGGACCCGAACGTACGTGAAACAGCTCGACGTGCCGGAGTTCCGAATTGGGACCGCGCTCCAGGCGACGGGGTCGATGTTCAAGATCGCCGAAGGGGAGCGGTTCGGGACGTTCTACGGGCGCGCGTTCATGACAAACTGCTCGCAGATGCCGTCCGCGTTCCAGGCGCAGTGCGGTGACGGCCGCGCGTTCCAGCGCAACGATGATGGCTACATCGTCTGGGTCGGCGAGGGCTATAGCTGGCGCGATGGAATTACCGAGAATCTGTGGCGGGCGCAGCTCGCGGCGACCGCGTCGCCGTATCCCGGTGTCGCGCTGCGTTGGGGGATGCCGATTATTCTACGCGAGTCCAACTCGACCGTCGCGCAGAACGTCGCCCTCGGCCACGCTCTTCCGGACTATCAGGTCTCCATGTCGCACAACCTGACGTGGAAGCGGTTCAGCGGATACGGGCTACTTCAGGGCGCACACGGACAGTCGGTGTGGAACCAGGCACGCCACTGGTCGCTGCTGGACTATCTGAGTCTGGAAGTCGACCAGACTAACAAGGACGTCGACCGGGCAAAGCCGATCGGGTACTACTGGCGCGCGGCGCCCCCCGACCAGGCCGGACTTGGCGGTCTCTACGACCTTCTCGCGCCGAGCAACCACACGGTCGAGGACGCGAGCTTCATGAAGCTGCGTGAGGCGAGCGTATCGTACCGAATCGGCCCCGTGAGCGGGGTGGGCGATTGGAGTCTGAGCCTGATCGGCCGTAATCTGAAAACGTGGAGCGACTACAAGGGGTTCGATCCCGAGGTCGGAATCTCGGGCGGTGAGTCGTCGTCTGCGGCGATCAACGCTGTCGATGCGTTCACCTTCCCGAACACCCGTAGCTACACGCTCTCGCTGTCCACGAGCTTCTAACAGGCTTGCCATTCGGAGATATCCTGATGCGAAAGTTCTACCGACTGTTGGGTGGACTCGCGGTAGCTGGTGCCCTTGCCGGCTGCGACGATCCGCTCAATGTGGAAAACGAGAATAACCCGGGCATCGACAACGTCACGGGTCGCCCTTCGGACCTCGAGACACTGATCGCGAACTCGTGGGCGATCGCCTTCCAGGCGACGCACGGTGCGAACGGCTCGCTCTACCCCGCGTTCCTCGTGCTCGGCCTCGAGAGCTACTCTGGCAACTCCAACTTCTGCATGGCCACCCGTGGCGCGATTCCGCGCAACCAGATCGACAATGCGCGCGGGAACCAATGCTTGGGCGAGAACTACCGCGACTACCAGTTCGGGCATCGTGCGGCACGGGTGGCGGCGATCGGTATCAACACCCTCAACCGCGAGGGGTACACCCTCGGCAGCGAGCCCCAGAACCAGCGCGCTCGAGCGTTCGCGCGCTTCGTGATGGGCGTGTCGCTCGGCCGCATTGCGATGGCCTACGATTCCGGGATCGCCGTGTCGGAAAACGATGACGTGGAGGCCGTCCTACCGATGGTGGGGTACGAAGCGTTGGGCGAGTACGCCCTCGCGATGATCGACTCCGCGATCGCGATCGCGGGCGACCCGACGATTATCGGCACGGAGACCTTCCCGGCGACATGGCTCAACATCGTGGGCGTCACCACGCCCGCGAATTTCATCAGGCTCGCTCGCTCTTACAAGGCGCAGATCCGCGCCAGCCTCGCGCGTACCCCAAGCGAGCGCGCCGCCGTGGATTGGGCTGAGGTCATTGACGACGCGACGAACGGCATTACCGCGAACTACGTCATTGAAGCGGATCCAAATCGGGGGTGGTCGGTGGCCTGGCCGATCCAGCACTACCTCTTCCAGAGTTGGCACCAGGCGTGGCAGTTCGTGGTCGGCATGGCCGACGTCTCTGGCGCTTATCAGACCTGGCTACTCACCAACGACAACGACAAGGTGCCGTTCCTCATCACGACGCCCGACAGGCGGTTCCCCGCCGGTGCCAGTCGGACGGCGCAGACCACCGCGTCCGTCGCGCCCTCCATATCTACGGCGAGCGACAACAGTGGTATCTATTGGCGCAACCGGCCCCCCGGATCGGACGTCCTGACGAGCAACACCTTGGCGAACTCGTACTACGACTTCATACGGTTCCAGGCGTTCCACAGTCCGGCCCTCAGAGTCGGAGTGTTTCCACTGATGACCCGGGCGGAGATCGATCTGTTGGCGGCGGAGGGATACATCCGGAACGGGGACTTCGCTGAAGCGGCCGTGCTTATCGATCGCACCCGCGTCGCGCGGGGGCTTCCCTCGGTCGCCGGCCTCACGGCTGGCCAGCCGGTGCCGGGCGGCAGCTCGTGCGTTCCGCGCATTCCTATCCCGTCCGGAACAAGGACGTGGTCGGGCACGGCATGCGGTGACATCTTCGAGGCGATGAAGTGGGAGTACCGAATGGAGACGGCGTTCACCGGGTACGGCATGTGGTACTTCGCCGGCCGTGGGTGGGGTGACCTCCCCGAGGGCACCCCGATTCACTTTCCTGTGCCGTACCAGGAGATGGACGTACGCGCCGAGCAGCCGTTCTACAACTTCGGCGGCGTTGGCGGCACAGATGCGGCCCCCGTGGGGACGTACGGCTTGTAGTGGGTTCCGTGCGTGTGACACTGGCAGCATCGTCGGAGCGCGGCACGTTCCGTACGACGGTCCCTGGGACCGGCGTACGGGACCACCCGTTTGCCTTGAAACTACAAACCGCGGCACGTGTGAGTCTGCTGCTACTCGTGCTTCTGTCGACGGTGGGATGCTACATCTATACCCCGCTCCAATCCGCGCCGCCGCTCGGTACACGCGTTGCGCTCGACCTGAACGATGGCGGTCGCGCCGTGATGGGCGACACCATCGGCCCCGAAGTTTCCCGGGTCGAGGGGGACCTGCTCCGCAACTCCGATTCGCTCTACGTGTTGGAGATGCGGGCCGTCGAGGGGTTCCGAGGGAACCGGGTGAAGTGGAGTGGGGAGCCAGTCGGCTTCCGTCCGGACCACGTGCGCTTCATGTCCGAGCGGAAGCTGTCGAAGGGACGGACGGCATTGGCCGTCGGCGCGGCGGCGGCGACCGTCGTCGCGTTCGTGTTCAGCCGAGACATCTTCGGGATCGGCGCTGATGATCCGGGGCGGCTCCCTCCGCCAAATGGTAACGGTGAGGTCTTCCGCGGTCGCCCGTGAAAATGGCAGCCGGTGTTCCGCACTATCGCGATCGAGCCGCTCGCACCGCCGGTGTACCGGCGGCGTGAGCGGGTGCGCCAAAAACCAGTCAAGCTCGAGCTCTCAATGCATCTGTCTAGATTCCTCTTGGTAGGCGCCCTCGCCCTCGCCGTCGGCGCATGCGACGACGACGCGGGAACGGCGCCGGAGATGGGGCCCCTGGCCGCACTCCGCTTCGTCAACGCCGTCCCCGACACTGTGACGCAGGAT
This sequence comes from Gemmatimonadota bacterium, assembly GCA_030860435.1. Lineage (GTDB taxonomy): Bacteria > Gemmatimonadota > Gemmatimonadetes > Gemmatimonadales > Gemmatimonadaceae. The sequence continues at coordinate 6,304 of JALZIF010000019.1, forward strand.
CTGCGTCTGGTGGATGTGACGTGGGATGCTTTTCTGAATGTCGCCTTCGGCGCCAGCTACCCGGCCACGGCGTACTTTCCCGTTCCAGCCGGCTCTCAACGCATCAAGGTATTCGTCTCCGGTGCGGTGAGCTCAGACCCGACGATCGTCTCGCGGGTGTTCGTGGACACGGTCCTCTCACTCCAGGAAGGCTCGAACTACAGCATGGTGCACGTCGGCCGTGCCACAACTGGCCCGGGTCGCCAGGCAATCGTCACGGAAGACGTGTTCGATGCGCCGCCTGCTGGACAGTTTGCTGTCCGGGTGGTGCACGTGGCAGCGAGTACGGGCGCAGTGGACCTCTACGCCCGCCCATCGGGCACGGCCCCGCTCGGCACGCCGATCGCGACGAACGTAGCGTATCTGAGCGCCACGCCGTACGTGGTGCTCGACACCGGCGCCGTGAATCTCGCGGTAACAGCGACTGGCTTGGCCACGGTGGCGGCGAACTCGACGGCACCGGTGGGCGCCGTCGCGACTACGACGGCGTCGGGGATTGGCGGTTCGCGAATCGAGGGCTCTGTGCTGACCGCGTATATCATTCCGGGCGCGACGCCGACTACGGCGCCTACGATCCTATGGATCGTCGACCGTCGCCCACCGATCCTATCCGGGCCGTAGCTCGACTGGGGTTCGTCCGATTCACGCAGGTAGCCGAGCCGCCGGTCCCCAAGGGCCCGGCGGCTCTCGCGTGCTTTGCGGGGCCCGTTCGGGTTTATGTGCGAGGCGTGACAATCTGCTCGCGCATTTCATCACCCGGAGCGCGAACTCCGCACTGTCTGGTTCAGCTTGCTGCGAACCGCGTTCGAGCCCAACGACGTTACCGTCACGCCGTAGCGCGTGAAACCGCGATGTCGTCAGGGCTTAGGCGCCGCAGTAGGGGGCATACCTCTTGCACCCCGTTTGACGACCGCGAGGCTGCTTGCTAGTTTCCGCCGCCATCGCGTGAAAGTGGGCGCCGGGGTTCGCGCCCGGCTTAGCGACGCTGCGGGCTGCGCCTGCGTCCGCCGCCTGGGAGTGGATGGGCTCTTGCCTAACCGAGTTTTTTGGAGGACTCATGCGTATGATGCGGTCAGGTGGCGCTCTCGTCGCAGGCGCGGTGTCGCTGCTCGTTGTTTCGTTGGCCGCCGCTCCGGCGCTCGACGCGCAGCAGCGCGACCCTTACACGGCGACGCTGCACTTCGGCACGGGGCTGATCAACATCCCGGTTGCCTGGGTGTCACCGACCAACGCCGATGTGTGGTTGCAGACGTCGGGTAAGAACATCGACTACGCGCCCGATCTGAACTTCGCGACGCGATGGAACACGAACATCTCGATCGATACGCATTGGCTCGGCCGCTTCTCCATCGGCGCATCCGCGTACAGCCAGAACCCGGAGTGGGGGTTCTTCGGCCAGGCGCTGCTCGTCAGGCCGGGCCAGTTCGCGTTCCTCCCGGGGCTCGCGGTGGGCGTACGAAACGTTGGGAAGTTCGACCACCAGGACCGGTTCCTTATCGGACACGACATCGCGCTCAATCCCGTGGACAGCACGTATGACCGTGGGCCGGGGTCGTTGTACGAGGGGTTCAAGACGGCGCCGACGTTCTATGGTGTGGCCACGCAAGAGTTCGCGGTCGGCGCCGCAGGCGCCAGCCTCTCGGTTGGATACGGAAGCGGCCTCTTCAGCGACGACGGAGACCTCGGCGACGCCTACAACGAGAAGGGAACGATTGCTGAAGGTCTCTTCCTGGGTGGGCGGGTCGCTTTCCATCCGTCACTCAACACGACGGTGACGCTCCTCGCAGAGAACGATGGTTGGGATTGGAACGCGGGGATCGTCGGCGACTGGCGGGGACTCTCGCTCGGGATATACGGGACGGAGCTCGAGGAGGGTTCGAAGAGTTGCTCCGGACCTGACGACGGGTTCTGCAACGTGTACAACTACACGAAGCTGAACATCGCGCTCGGCTACAGCGGAAACATCATCGACATCTCGCGCGGCGTCATTCTTCGTACGCGGATCACCGAGCTGGAGCGGGAAGCGCAGCGGCTGCGTGCGGAGATCACCGCGCGCGAGCGACGCATCAGCGGCCTCGAGTCGGCGCTGCGGAGAGCGCAGGCCGGGGAGCTCGCGGAGATCGAGCGGCGGCGGCAGGAGCTGGAGGGGCAGATCCAGGAAGAGCGCGATGCGATCCGCCGTGCGACGGAGCGGCTGGAGCAACTCGAGCGTGGGCAGCGGCCGCCGCCGACCCCGCCGCCGGCCCCGCCGCCGACCCCGCCCGCCACCCAGCCGGCGGGTGGTACCACGACGACGTCGTTCTAACGAGGATCGAAACCGATGCTGATCACCCGTCGTCGTATCGCGACTGGCGCCGCAGTGCTGATGGTAGGCGTTGGGAGCGACACCGCCGCAGCGCAGCAGAACTACCCTCAGTCGATCTATTGGGGCTCGGGGTTGATCGATATCCCGGTGGCCTGGGTGCCGCCGCTGAGCGGCGACTTCGCGATCAACTACTCGACGAAGACGTTCGAGGAGGGCGACCCTGGCGTCAAGATCAACTACAACGACCAGCTCAACTCGCAGCTCAC